>JANNSD010000032.1:0-63232 GCA_031402225.1 Gemmatimonadota bacterium
CGGCATCGACCGCGCGGCGCTCGCCACCGTGCTCGAGAGCGGACAGAAGCGGGTGCGCGTGCGCAGCGACGCGCCGCAGGCTGAAGGGGTGCCGCTCTCGTCCCACGCCCGGCGACTGCTCGAGGCTGGCAACACCGGTGACGGACCACTCGAGGGCAAGCTCCTGCTCGCGGCACTCACCGACCGCCGCGGTGCCCTCACTCGTTTCCTCGGCGACAAGGGCATCCCGGCAGACGTCGTGATCGCCGAGGTGGCGACCCGTGCTGGCCTGAGTGTGCCGGTTCGGCCACCCCCCCCGCCACCGCGTGAACCCCGCGAGCCGCGTCCGCCCCGTGCCGAGCGCGCCGCCGGCGAGGCTGCACCGAAGCCGCCCCGCGAGGAGAAGGCACCCCGCGAGCCGAAGCCGCCCCGCGAGCCGAAGCAGCGTCGGGAGGAGAAGCCGCGCCGTGAGAAGCAGGAGCGGTCACCAGGCGAGGAGAGCTGGGAGCGCGAGGATCGTTCGACCCGCCCTGCTCGCCCTACCCGCCCTGACGAGGCTGAGGACCCGACTCCAGCCGAACGGCGCCAACCATCAGTAGGAAAGCTGGCGCCGAAGCCGAGGCCGAAGGTGTCTTGGCTCAGGAGGCTGCTCCTGCTCGCCGTCCCGGCGGCCATCGTGCTCAACTACATGCACGCCGCACCGATCCTGGTGTTCATCTGCGCCTGTGTCGGCGTGCTCCCGCTCGCCGGGTTCATGGGCGAGGCGACGGAGCAGATCGCGGCGCGCTCCGGTCCCACGCTGGGCGGGCTCCTCAACGCGACCTTCGGCAACGCCGCCGAGCTCATCATCGCCATCGTGGCGCTGCAGGCGGGCCTGGTCGACCTGGTGAAGGCGTCGATCACCGGCAGTATTCTCGGAAACCTGCTGCTGATCCTGGGGCTGTCGATCGTGGCGGGCGGATTGAAGCGACCGGAGCTCAAGTTCAACCGCACCAGTGCCGGGATGAGTGCGGGCATGCTGATGCTCGCGATCGTGAGCCTCGTGCTGCCTGCGCTCTTCAAGTATTCGCATCCCGAGCCAAGCGCGCGCATGGATGGACTGCACCTCGCCGAAGGGGTGGCGATCGTGCTGCTCATCACCTATGCCGCCTCGCTGCTCTTCACGCTCAAGACCCACAGGCGACTGATCGGCGGTGAGCCGCACCTGCTCGAGGGAGAGCGGTGGACCATGGGTCGCGCACTCCTGGTGCTGGGGCTCGCCACGGTGGGCGTCGCCGTCATGTCGGAGATCCTGGTGCACGCCACCGAGGCGGTGACGGCCGACCTGGGCCTGTCGCAGATGTTCCTTGGCCTGATCATCATCCCATTGATCGGTAACGCCGCCGAGCACGCGACGGCCATCACCGTGGCCCGCAAGGGACAGATCGACCTGTCGCTCCAGATTGCCCTCGGTTCGAGCACACAGATTGCACTGCTTGTCGCTCCTTTGCTCGTGTTTATCAGCCTGTTTTTCGGGCACCCGATGAACCTGGTGTTCCAGCCGTTCGAGGTGGCGATCCTCTTCCTCGCCACGCTGGTCACTGCCATCGTGACCCTGGACGGCGAGTCGCACTGGTTCGAGGGCGTGCAGCTCCTTGCAGTGTACGCCATGATCGCGGTTGCGGCGTACTTCATCTAGGCACTAAGTTACTATCAAATATTAGTTTACGAGGCCAGCAGGGTGCGAACCAGACCCACAATTCTCTTCTACGCACCCGACGGCGCTCCCGTGCCGGCACTGGTGCGCCTGTGGGCGCAGGAGCACTCCTACCCGGTGCTGTCGCTGTCCGTGGCGGAGGAGATCGAGTCCATCGTGCTCCGGGGCCACCCCTGTGTGCTTTTCCTCGATGCCGATCGGGCGGTCGAGCAGGGGCTCGGGCTGGTGCGCCGGCTCAAGGGCGATGCCTTCACCGCCATCGTGCCGGTGGTGGCCCTGGCCGGCGAGCACAAGAGCGACGTGGTCCGGGAGTGGTTTTCTGCGGGATCGGACGAAGTCCTGACCGCTTTTTTCTCCCCGGAGGAGCAGCGCGCCCGGATCGAGGCGATGCGCGCCCGCACCGAGCGCGACGTGTCGGTTCACCCCTCCACCCGGCTCCCCGGCACCACCGAGATCGAGCGGGACGTGCGGCGGCGGCTGGAGGCAAACGAGGAGTTTGCGGTCTGTTACGCCGACCTCGACCATTTCAAGGAATACAACGACCGGTACAGCTATTATGATGGCGACCGGGTCATTTACCTTCTGTCCCGCTTGCTGCATGATGTGGTCAAGGGGCTGCTGGGGACGCGCGGGTTCGTGGGGCACATTGGTGGCGACGACTTCATCTTTATTGTGTCGGCCACCGACATCAGCCTGGTCTGCACCGAGATCCTGTCCGTGTTCGACACCCTGATCCCGCTGCAGTACAGTGACCAGGACCGGCGAGCGGGGTATTTCTTCGGCAAGGACCGCCGGGGGCAATTGCACCGGGTTCCACTCATGACGCTGTCCATCGGTATCGTCACCAACCGGAACCGGAAGTTCACCCATCCGGCGCAAGTGAGCGAGCTCGCCACCGAGATGAAGAGTTACGCGAAGACACTGCCCGGGTCCGTATTCGTCGTCGATCGCCGTCGGGGGACGGCGGCAGAGGAGGGCGCCGCATGAACGTCCAGTGCCCGGGCTGTTCCACCACCTTCCGGGTCGATCCTGCCAAGGTACCAGCGGGCGGCGTCCGCGCGCGCTGTTCGGTGTGCGCGGCCGTCTTCCCCGTTTCTACGACGCCGGTAGCGGGCGCACCGGTTGAGCCGGCACCCCGGCTTGAGCCGATCGCTCCGCCGGTCCGTCACACCCCGACGCCGCCGCCCATGGTGATACCGGTGACGCCCCGGCCCATGCAGTCGTCGTCGCTCATTCCGCCGGCGATTCCCGGCGCCCGGCCGCCCCAGTCCCGCACCGGCACCACGCCGCTGCCGCAGCCGGTGGTCCCGCCGCGCCCCGCCGCGGGCGGTCGCCCGGGCAATCCCTTCCTGTCTCAGGACCCCGCCCTCAAGGCCCGTCGCCTGGCGCGCGCCCTCGTGTCCGACATGGTGGTGTATCACCCCGCCAAGCGGCGTGACGCGCTCAAGGCCGGCAACATCAAGGATTCGTTCAAGGAAGAGATCACCAAGAGCTGGGAGGAGTATGTCGACCAGGTGGGCCGCGAACTCGCCGACTCGACGCCCTACTTCCGGGAAGCGCTCAACGAGATTCTTGGCGACGGCAGCCCGATCTTCTAGGAACGACGTGAGGGGGAACAGCAAGAGCGCGAGGAGGAACTGAAACTGCGGGAGGGGGACGCCGATCGGAGGCGGGCCCCCTTCGCTGTTCCTCCTCACGCTGTCTCAGTTCCCCCTTACGCTGTCTCAGTTCCTCCTCACGCAGTCGCAGTTCCCCCTCACGCTGTTAAGTTTCCTCCGTACCCCTACTTAGGCCTCAAATGTCCGACCTGACCGACCGCCTGTCCAACTTGGAGCTCCGTCTCCTCGAACTCCGAGGTTTTCTTTGACCTGGACAACAAGCGGGAGCGTCTGAGCACGCTCGAGTCCCAGCAGGGCGACGCCGGATTCTGGACCAATCAGGAGCGGGCGCGCACCGTGGTGCAGGAAGTGAAAATCCTCAAGAACTGGGTCACCCCGTTCGACGACCTGAACAGCCGCGCCACCGAGGCACGGGGCCTGGCGGACCTGTTGCAGGCGGAACCCGATCAGGGCATGCAGCAGGAGCTGGAGGGCGAAGTCGGCCGGCTCGATGCAGGCGTGCGCGCCATCGAGCTCCAGGCCATGCTGCAGGGACCGGACGATGGCCGCGACGCCATCCTGACCATCCATCCCGGCGCGGGTGGCACCGAGTCCCAGGACTGGGCCGAGATGCTGATGCGCATGTATCACCGCTGGGCGGAGCGCCACGGGTTTACCGTGAGCCTGCTCGACCTGCTCCCGGGTGAAGAGGCGGGCATCAAGTCGGCGTCGCTGGAGATCAAGGGCCAGTACGCCTACGGATTCCTCAAGGCGGAGAAGGGGGTGCATCGACTGGTGCGCATTTCGCCCTTCGATTCCCAGTCGCGCCGGCACACCTCCTTCGCGTCGGTGTTCGTCTATCCCGACATCGACGACACCATCGAGATCGACCTCCGCGACGAGGACATCAAGATGGACGTCTATCGCGCCTCCGGTGCCGGCGGCCAGCACGTCAACAAGACCTCGTCGGCCGTGCGATTGACCCACGAGCCCACCGGCATCGTCGTGGCCTGCCAGCAGGAGCGCAGCCAGGGCAAGAACAAGGCGATGGCCATGAAGATGCTCCGGGCCGCACTCTACCAGAAGAAGCTCGAGGAGCAGGAAGCGGAGAAAGCCAAGCTCGAGGCCACCAAGACCGACAACTCGTGGGGCAACCAGATCCGGTCCTATGTCTTCCAGCCCTATACCATGGTCAACGACCATCGCACCGAGCTCAAGGTGAGCGACGTGCACAAGGTGATGGACGGCGATCTCGACGAGTTCATCCAGTCCTACCTCAAGCAGTACGGGAGCAGGGCGGCGTGAGCAGCGGCACCGAACCCACCTACGTCGAGGCGGCCCGGCGGGAGAAGCGCGCCGCGCTCGAGGCGATGGGCGTGGCACCCTACGCCTACCGCTTCGCGCGCACCCACACCGCCGCCGAGTCGCTGGCCCGGTACGACCCGGCCATGGGTGATGACGGTCCGGCGGCCACGGTGGCCGGCCGTCTGGTGGCGTTCCGGTCGCAGGGCAAGACGGCGTTCGCCCACGTCGAGGACGAGAGCGGTCGGCTGCAGCTCTACTTCCGGCAGGACGCGCTCGGGGCGGCGTTCGACGTGGTGCAGCTGCTCGACCTGGACGATCACGTCGGCGCCAGTGGAAGGCTGTTCCGCACCCGCACCGGTGAAACGACGTTGCGCGTGGAGTCGCTGACCCTGCTCGCCAAGAGCCTGCGCCCATTGCCGCGCGGCAAGGTGCAGCAGACGGACGAGGGCACGAAGGTCTATGGCGGGCTCGAGGATCCCGAGGTGCGCTTCCGCCAGCGCTATGCCGACCTCGCCGTGCACCCGGAAGTGCGGCAGATCTTCCGCATCCGCGCCCGCGTCATCAGCCACATCCGCCGCTTCCTCGACACGCGTGGATTCCTCGAGGTCGAGACGCCCATTCTCCAGTCGATCTACGGCGGCGCAGCGGCCCGGCCCTTTGTCACGCACCACAATGCGCTCGACCAGCAGCTCTTCCTCCGCATCGCCGATGAGCTCTACCTCAAGCGGCTGCTCGTGGGCGGGCTCGAGCGGGTCTATGAAATCGGCCATAACTTCCGCAACGAGGGGATGGACCGCACCCACAACCCCGAGTTCACCATGGTGGAATGGTACCAGGCGTATGCCGACTACCATGACATGATGGCACTGGTGGAGGAGATGGTGTCGGGGCTGGTGCATGAGGTGACCGGCGGGCCGGCACTGCCCGGCGAGAACATCACCTACGACTTCACCCGGCCGTGGCGCCGCGTACCCTTCGTCGACGGCATCCGCGACGCCTCGGGGATCGACATCCAGAAGGCCAGCGAAGCCGACCTGCGCGCCGCCCTGCACCAGCACGGCATCTCCCGCGACGAGGCCGCGCACTGGTCCAGTGCCAAGCTGCTCGACGAAATGTTCAAGGCCTTCCTCGAACCGGCGCTGGTGCAGCCCACCTTCGTCGTCGACTACCCGCGGGTCTTGTCACCACTGGCCAAGCCGCACCGGGCAGACGCGAGCCTCACGGAGCGCTTCGAGCTCTTCATCGGTGGCCGCGAGATTGCCAACGCCTTCAGCGAGCTCAACGATCCCGATGACCAGCGTGCCCGCTTCGAGGAGCAGGTGTCCCAGCGCGCCGCTGGTGACGACGAGGCCCATGTGTATGACGCCGACTACGTCCGCGCTCTCGAATACGGCATGCCCCCCGCCGGCGGCGTCGGGCTCGGCATCGATCGCCTGGTCATGCTGCTCACCAACCAGCCCAGCATCCGCGATGTAATTCTGTTCCCCGCCATGCGCCCCGAAGCGGATGCCCGACCGACCGAAGCGGAGGAGGAAGGGTGAGCGGGACGTCCTCACGTCCTCACGTCGTCACGTCTTCACGTCCTGAGGCACGTCCTCACGTCCTCACGTCTTCACGTCTTGAATGGCGTATCGCCCGACGCTACCTCCAGTCCCGCCGAAAGGGCCGCTTCCTCTCGCTCAATACCCTGATCGCCACCGGCGGCGTGGCCGTCGGCGTGGCCGCCCTGGTCGTGGTACTCGGTGTCATGAACGGCCTGCGCGACGACCTGCGCGAGCGCATCCTCGTGGCCAACCCGCACCTCCGTATCCTGACGTATGGGTCCGGCCTGCGCATCGACAACTGGACGAAGGCCCGGGAGATCGTGCTCCAGGATCCCGACGTCGTCGCGGCGGCGCCCGAGGTCATTTCCCAGTCGCTGCTCACCGCCGGGCGCGACTATGCCGAGGCGGTGAACATCCTCGGTTTCGAGGCCGATACCGGGTCGATGGCCGTCACCACGCTGCCGCAGAAGATCATCCGGGGCGATCTGCGCTTCCAGACGACCAACGCGTCGGTAGATGGCGGCGTCATTCTCGGGGAACGTCTCGCCGACCGCTTTGGCGTGCAGGTAGGCGACGTGGTGACGCTCATTCCACCCAAGCCGCCCAAGGTGAACGCCGCCCTCGGCATCGCGGTGCCCCGCCTGTGGCAGTACGAGGTGACGGGCATCTTCAACACCGGCATGTTCCAGTACGACAACCAGTTCGTGGTCATGTCCCGCCCGGCAGCGCAGCAGTTCGCCGGTCTGGGGGAGGCGGTGTCGGGCATCGAGATCCGGCTGCGCAATCCCGACCTCGCACCGGAGGTGGGGAAGCGGCTCGAGGGCAAGCTGGGCTTTCCCTTCCGCGCCCTCGACTGGCAGGACCAGAACCGGGGACTGTTCAGCGCGCTGCAGCTCGAGAAGATCGCCATGGGGCTGGTGATCTTCTTCATCATGATCGTGGCCGCGTTCAACATCGTGGGCACGCTCACCATGGTGGTGACCGACAAGACCCGGGAGATCGGCATCCTGCAGGCGATGGGCGTCACCAGTCGTTCCATCGGGCGGATCTTCCTGCTGCAGGGTGCCCTGATCGGCGCTGTCGGTACGGTCGTGGGCCTCGGGCTCGGCCTCGTCATCGCCTACATCGTCGACCAGTCGGGCCTGGTCCGCATCGATCCGTCGGTCTACTTCATCGACCGCCTCCCGGTGCATGTCCAGCCGCTCGATGTGCTGATCGTGATTGTCGCGAGTTTCCTCCTCGCCGTGGGGGCGACCATCTTCCCGGCGCGCGGTGCGGCGCGGCTTGCCCCCGTCGACGCCATCCGGCACGAGTAATGGCCCTCCTCGAGGCGCGCGGCATCCGCAAGGTGTATGAGGGTGGCGACGGCCAGCCCATCGAGGTGCTCACCAGCGTCGACCTGAGCGTCACCCGGGGCGAGTTCGTGGCCATCATGGGCGCCAGCGGGGCGGGGAAGAGCACGCTGCTGCACCTGCTCGGCGCGCTGGATCGGCCCACGAGTGGCACGGTCGCGCTGGACGGGCACGAGTATCACGCCCTCTCCGGCGACGAACTCGCGGCCCTGCGCAGCCGGAAGGTCGGGTTCGTGTTCCAGTTCCATCACCTGCTGCGGGAGTTTACCGCACTGGAAAACGTCATGCTGCCCCAGCTCATCGCCGGCGCCGCCGAAGCGCCCGCCCGGGCGCGGGCCGAGGAACTGCTCGCCGCGGTGGGGCTGGCCGGCCGGATGTCACACGAGCCGGGCCGCCTCTCCGGCGGCGAGCAGCAGCGGGTCGCGGTGGCACGCGCGCTGGCGAATGACCCCGTCCTGCTCCTCGCCGACGAACCGTCCGGCAACCTCGACGCGCACAATGCCGACCGGCTGCACGATCTCTTCTCCGGGCTGGCGCGTCAGTACGAGACGGCGGTGGTGGTCGTCACCCACAATACCCTGCTGTCGCAGCGAGCCGATCGCATCCTCTCCCTCGAGGAGGGGCGCCTCGTGCCCGCGAACGGCGCGGGAGCGGTGTCCTGATGCAGTGCGACCAGTGCAAGGAGCGCGAGGCGGTGGTGCACCTCACCCAGATCGTGGAGGAGCAGGTCACCACCCAGCACCTCTGCGAGAAGTGCGCCGCGGAACGCGGGGTGGAGAGTGCGACGCTCCTCCCGAAAACCCCGCTCGGCAGTTTCCTCGCCGCCATGGGCAAGTCCACCGCGGTCCGCGGCACGGGAACGCGCGCCGCCTGCCCCGGCTGTGGTGCCACACTGCAGGACTTCCGCGAAGCCGGGCGGCTTGGCTGCGGCGAGTGCTACGCCACCTTCGGGGCGGAGCTGCGTGACCTGCTGCGCCGGCTGCATGGTTCCACCACTCATGTGGGCGACCGCTACGTACCCCCGGGTGCGACCGACACGGCGCTGGTGGCCGGCGATGCCGCGGTCACCGAAGATCCCGCGGTTGCCCTGCGCGACCGGCTCCGCACCGCCATCGCCGCCGAGGACTTCGAACTCGCCGCCGAGTTGCGTGACCGGCTCCGCAGCTTCGAGGGCGTGGAATGATCGACCTCTCACTCGTGCCCGATGGCGGCGTGGGCTGGCTCGACGCGAGCGGGCCCGCCAGCCACATGGTGCTGTCCACCCGCGTCCGCCTGGCGCGCAACCTTGCCGGTCGCACCTTCACCAGCCGGAACAGCGATCGCGAGCGGGAGCTGGTGCTCCGCGATCTCGAGAGCGCGGCGGCCGACACGCCAACCCTCCGGCAGGCGGTCCGGTTCCGCCTTGACCGCCTCGAGCACGCCGACCGGCAGCTGCTGCACGAGCGGCACTTGGTAAGCCGCGAATTGGCCGGCCTGGAGGTCGATTCGAAGGTCCGGACCGGGGCCAGTTTGCTGTTGCAGGGGCACCTGGGCGTGATGGTCAACGAGGAGGATCACCTGCGGCTGCAGGGGTTCTGTTCCGGGTTCAATCTGGCCGCCGTCTACGACGACGTGAAACGTCTGGACACCGAACTGGGACAACGACTTCCCTTCGCATTCCATCCTGAGTTCGGTTACCTTACCTCGTGTCCGACCAACGTCGGAACTGGTCTGCGCGCCTCGGTGCTGATCCACCTTCCGGGCCTCGTGTTGACCAAGGAAATCTCCAAGGTTCTGCAGGGCCTGGCGCAGGTCGGTCTGACCTACCGCGGGTTGTACGGCGAGGGCAGCGAGGTCGTCGGCAACTTTTTTCAGTTGTCCAACCAGACGACGCTCGGCAAGTCAGAGCACGAGCTGCTCGATCACCTCGCCAAGATGGTCCGTCAGGTCATGGCGTACGAGGAGCAGGCCCGCGACGTGCTGCTCCGCAATGCGCCGACTGTCACGGAAGACAAGGTGTGGCGCGCGTTCGGGCTCCTCCGCTACGCTCGCACCATGTCCTTCGAGGAGGCCATGAACCTCCTCAGCGGTGTCCGGCTCGGCGTGGGCATGAATATCATCCCCGGCGTCGGCATGTACCCGCTCAACAAGTTGTTGATCAATACGCAGCCGGCGCACCTCGCCCAGTTGGAGGGGTTGGCGCCCGGCGACCCTGATCTTCCGGCGCGCCGAGCAGCGCACGTGCGCCGGGTCCTCGAGGAAGAGGTCGGTCGGCGGCGGTGAAGCGGATTAGACTCCTGGCGGGAATGCCCAGATGAACGGATACAACTTTACCGATCGCGTGCGGAAGGTGCTGCAGATGGCCCGCGAGGAGGCGGCCCGGCTGCACCACGAGTATGTCGGCACCGAGCACATCCTCCTCGGCCTCATCCGCGAGGGTGAGGGCGTGGCCGCGGCCGTGCTGCAGAACCTGAACGTTGACCTCGAGGAAATCCAGCAGAAAATCGAGGAGACGGTCAAGAAGGGAAAGGCCGCCGCTGCCGCCGGCCCCGACTTGCCGTACACCTCACGCGCCAAGAAGGTGCTCGAGCTGGCCATGACCGAAGCGCGGGAACTCAACCACTCCTACGTGGGCACGGAGCACCTGCTCCTGGGGCTCCTGCGCGAGGAGAAGGGCATCGCCGCCCAGGTGCTGACCGACGCCGGCGTCAATCTCGAGCAGTCGCGCGCCGAGACGCTGCGGCTCCTGGGCAGCGACATGCCTTCGCCGGCGCCAGCGGCGGCGCAGGCCGCGGCCGCCAGTCCCAAGTCCGAGAAGAAGTCCAAGACCCCGGCACTCGATCACTTCTGCCGCGACCTCACGCAGCTCGCCGCCGAAGGCCAGCTGGATCCCACCATCGGGCGCGCCAAGGAAATCGAGCGCGTCATGGAAATCCTTGCGCGCCGCAAGAAGAACAACCCGGTGCTCATTGGTGAGCCGGGCGTCGGCAAGACCGCCATCGTCGAGGGCCTCGCCCTCATGATCGCGAATGCCCTCTGCCCCGACGTGCTCCGCGACCACCGCGTGCTGTCGCTCGACATGGCGGCGGTCATTGCGGGCACCAAGTACCGGGGCCAGTTCGAGGAGCGGCTCAAGGCCGTCATGAACGAGATCGCGGCCAATAAGCAGATCATCCTGTTCATCGACGAGCTGCACACCCTGGTGGGCGCCGGTGCGGCCGAGGGCGCCATCGACGCCTCGAACATGCTGAAGCCCGCACTCGCCCGCGGCGAGTTGCAGTGCGTCGGCGCCTCCACGCTCAACGAGTACCGCAAGTACATCGAGAAAGATGGCGCCCTCGAGCGCCGCTTCCAGACCGTGGTGGTGGAGCCCCCCTCGATTCCCGAGACGGTGGAGATCCTCCGCGGCCTGGTCAAGAAGTACGAGGACCACCACCGGGTCAGCATCCCGGATGCCACGCTGGTCGCGGCGGCGGAGTTGTCCGAGCGGTACATCACCGACCGGTTCCTGCCCGACAAGGCCATCGACGTCATCGATGAGGCCGGCGCGCGCGCGCGCCTCGCGTCCCAGGTGCCCCCGGCCGAGGTGTCCGAGCTCAAGGCCCAGCTCGAGAAGGTGAATGTCCAGAAGGAAGAGGCGGTGCGCGACCAGAACTTCGAGCGCGCCGCCGCGCTCCGGGACCAGGAGCGCGACCTGCAGAACCAGATTCGGCTCAAGCAGGAGGAGTGGGAGCGCGAGCGCCAGACCCGGCGGCCGGTCATCGATGAAGAGCACATTGCCTTCATCGTGTCGCGCTGGACCGGCATTCCCGTCACCCGGCTCCAGGAGGCCGAGGCCACCCGCCTCCTGCGCATGGAAGATGAACTGCATGCATCGGTGGTGGGGCAGGACGAGGCCATCAAGGCGGTGTCCCGCGCCATCCGGCGCTCCCGCGCGGGACTCAAGGACCCCAATCGGCCGATCGGGTCGTTCATTTTCAGCGGCCCCACCGGTGTCGGCAAGACGGAACTCGCTCGCTCGCTCGCGAAGTTCCTCTTTGCCGACCCGTCGGCGCTGATCCGGGTGGACATGTCGGAGTACATGGAGAAGTTCTCCGTGTCCCGCCTCATCGGGGCCCCCCCGGGCTACGTCGGCTACGAAGACTCCGGCACCCTCACCAAGACGGTGCGGCGCAAGCCGTACTCGGTGGTGCTGCTCGACGAGATCGAGAAGGCGCACCCCGACGTATTCAATATCCTGCTGCAGGTGCTGGATGAGGGTCACCTCACCGACAACTACGGGCGCGTCATCGACTTCAAGAACACCGTGGTCATCATGACCTCGAACGTCGGCGCCCGCGACATCATGCAGAACCGTTCCCTCGGTTTCCATGGCGGGTCGGCCGGCACCAGCTTCGAGAAGATGCAGGAGACCGTCAGGGAGGAGATGCAGAAGACCTTCAATCCCGAGTTTCTCAACCGGCTGGACGACGTGATCGTGTTCCATCCCCTCGAGAAGGAGCACATCGCGCAGATCGTCAAGATCCTCATGCGCGAGGTCCAGCGTCGCCTGGGCGACGAGGTCCGCATGACCCAGGCCGCCCTCGACTTCCTGGTGGAGCACGGTTTCGACAAGAACTATGGTGCGCGCCCCCTGCGCCGCTCCATCCAGCGCTACATCGAGGACCCGCTCAGCGAGCGGATACTCCTCGGGGAACTCGGTCGCGGCGACGAGATCGAGGTCGACGTGGCCCCCGAGGGCGACAAACTCGCCTTCCGCGCCCTCACGGGCTCGGGCAGCCAGGCTTGACGCAGCCCCGGCGGCGTCCCTTCGGGGGCGCCGCCGTCTGTCTGTCGCGGATGCGCCGGTTCTTTCTCCAGATGCTGGGGCCGCTGCTCGCATGTGCTGCAGTGCCGCTCATGGCGCAGCAGGTGCCGGGCACGCCGCCCCCGCAGCCAGCCCCCATCGACAGCTTCGAGGTGGTGGGCGCCGCGCGTATCCCAGCCGCCTTCATCATTTCGGCCACCGGTCTCGTCCTGCAGCAACGGCCGAGCCCGCGCGACATCCAGAAGGCCATCGCTGCCATCTATCGCTCCGGTGGCTTCGACGATGTCCGGATCGATGCCCGGCTCGACAATGGCAGGAACGTCCTCGTCATCACGGTCGTCGAGCGCCCGCTCCTCGCGAGCTGGACCGTTGAGGGGCCCAGCAAGATCCCCCTCGGGACGGTGCGCGACCAGGTCAAGCTCCTGGTGAACCGCCCGGTCGACCGCGTGGCCATCGCGCATGGCCAGTTCGCCATCGACTCCCTGTACAACAACCGAGGCTTCTACGCCGCCACGGTGACGGTAGCGGCCGTCACCGCGTTCGACGGCCGCGTCGACGTCACCTACACCGTCGTCGAGGGCGGCAGGGTAGTCATCTCGATGGTCGAGATCGAGGGCGAGAAGGGCCGCTACAATGACGGCGACATCGTCAAGCGCATGGCCACTCAGCCAGAGGGGTTCTGGTGGTGGGAGAAGGGCGCCTACGACGAGGAGGTGCTCGAGGCCGACATGCGGGAGCGGTTGCCGGCCTGGTACGGCTCCCGCGGGTATATCGACTTCCAGGTCGTGAACGACAGCCTCATCCCCGACGAAAGTCGCGCAAAGGCGACCCTCCGGCTCACCGTCGACGAAGGGCCCCTGTACACCGTAGGCAACTTCGAGATCATCGGGGCCCGGCAGTACTCCACCGACGAGCTGATGCAGTTCTACCCGTTCGGTCGCTTCGCCCCCGGCAGCTTGTCATCGCTGAAGGCGCCGTTCAACCGCACCGCCTGGGAGAAGGCCACCGAGGCGGTCCAGTCGCTCTACGCCAACACTGGCTACATCTACGCCCAGGTGGTGCCGGAGGAGATCCGGAAGACCGGGCCTAGCGGCGAGTCCGTGGTGGATCTCCGCTGGAACATTCGCGAGGGAAACGTCGTAACCGTCAACAAGATCAACATCGTTGGCAATGACGTCACCCATGAGCGGGTCATTCGCGAGGCCGTCGTGCTGTACCCCGGCCAGGTGTTCAGCCGCGATGCCCTCATCCGTTCCTACCAGAACATCGCCAACCTCGGGTTCTTCGCGCAGCCGATGCCGCCCCCCGATGTGAATCCCTCCGAGACCCATACCGAGGTGGATATCACCTTCCGGGTGGAGGAGAAGCACACCGGCAACATCAACTTTGGTGCATCGCTGGGCCAGGGTACCGGTATCGGCGGGTTCATCGGGCTCGAGGAGCCCAACCTCTTCGGGCGGGGCAAGCGGGGCAAGCTGCAGTGGCAGTTCGGCCGGAACATCCAGGACCTGAACCTCTCCTACACCGACCCCAACATCAGGGAAACCCGGGTCTCCGGCACGCTGTCCGTGTTCGACTCCCGGGCCCGGTTCGTGGTCGGCGACCTCGGCCGCCGCCGGGCCGCGGGCGGGCTCATCCAGCTCGGCTTCCCCCTGCTTGGGGCTCGGTATACCAGGCTGTTCCTGAACTACGGCCTGCAGCGAATATCGTTTTCTGGGGGGTCCGTCAGCCTCCGCGACCGGTTTACCTGCATCCAGTGCACCCGGTCTACCCTTGGTGCGTCCATAATCAAGGACACCAGGGTCGGACTCCCCTTTGCCACGAGTGGCACGTTCCTCACATTCGCGGGCGAGTTGAATGGCGGATTACTGGGCGGGACGGGCAACTTCCAGAAGTTCGACGCCGAGGCAAGGTTTTACGCTCCGCTCGGCGTGCTGGGGGGCACGCCGGGGCAGGTGGGCGGCGGTGGTGTGGCCCTGGTCCTCGCGTTCATTGCCCGTGGAGGTTTCATTTTCGGTGACGCCGGGCCGTTTTTCACGGAGTTGTACGCCATGGGCGGCGTGCAGTTCGGCATTCCATTGCGGGGGTACCCGGAATTCTCCATTACGCCGAACGGGTATGATCCGCTCGCGGCCACCAACCGCGCGAGCCCGAACGCCTTCGGCAAGTCGGTAGCGGCGTTCAACGTTTCGCTCGGCGCTCGGGTCAGCCAGTTCCTGTACCTGAGCCTGTTCATCGATGCGGGCAACAATTACCGGAGCGTGGCCCAGTGGGACCCGACGAAGCTCATGCGCGGAGCTGGTTTTGGGGTGGCCGTCGTGTCGCCGCTCGGACCGATCGGCATCGACCTCGGCTACGGGTTTGACCGGACTAATCTGCGGCTGCAGCCCACCCCTGGCTGGCAGCTCCATTTCCGGCTCGGCAACTTCTTTTAGCGTGGTAAACCTTTCACTCAGGAGCCTGACATGCGGTTCGCAGGTGTAGTGATGCGCGGCATTGGGACGCTGGCGGTGGCGGCGGTGGCGGTGGCCCCCGTTCAGGCGCAGGCGAAGCCGGCCGGCAAGCCGGCCGCGGCGGCTCCGGCCCCGGCACCCTCCGGCGCGACGAAGCTCGCCTTCGTGAACGCCCGCCGGATCCTGCAGTCCACCCCGGGCTGGACCACCGCGGAGCAGACCTTCACCAAGGAAAGCGAAGGCTACCGGGCCGAGTTGCAGAGGCTCCAGGCAACCCTCGACTCGCTGGCGTCCGACTACGAGCAGCAATCCGTGGTGCTGAGCCCGACCCAGCGTCAGGCAAAGCGCACCGACCTGGAGACCAGGCGCACCCAGTTGGAGACGCGGGCCCAGGAGCTCCAGCAGAAGGCGCAGGCGCGCGAGACGGAACTGCTTGCGCCGCTGCAGCAGAAGGTGAATGGCATCATTGAGCAGGTGCGCGCCGAGGGCGGATACGCCTTCATCTTCGATGTGAGTACGCAGGGCGGGAACATTGTCGCGGCCGACCGGTCCCTGGACCTCACCGACCGGATAATCGAGAAGGTCAAGGCCGCCAACTGACCCAGGTGGCCGGTGCCGGACTTACCGCACAGGCGGTCGCCGACCTCGTCGGTGGCCGCCTGCGTGGCAACGGGTCTGTCATGGTGTCCTCAGTGGCGTCGCTCGATCGTGCCGGACCGGGCGACCTGTCCCTGGTGGTTTCGGCCGCGTACCTCAACGGGCTACGTGGTTCCGGGGCCGGAGTGGTGCTCGTCACCGACGATCTGGCCGATCAGGCCGCCGCCATCACCACCACCGTGGTGGTGCGCGACCCGGCGCGGGCACTGAGTCAGGTGGTGACCCGGCTCTACCCGCCGCCGGTGCCCCAGCCGGGCATCGAGCCCACCGCCCGGCTCGGCGCCGGGGTGGAACTCGGCGTCGGGGTATCGCTGGGCCCCAATGTGGTGCTCGGCGCCCGTGCGCAAGTCGGTGCACGCACCAGGCTCGATCCGGGCGTCGTGCTCGATGACGATGTGTCGGTGGGTGATGACTGCCACCTGGGCGCTCACGTCGTGTGCGGTCCGCGGGTGCGCATCGGCTCGCGCGTCACCATCAAGGCCGGCTCGGTCCTGGGCGGCCCCGGGTTCGGCTTTCACAGCAGCGCCGCCGGCCACCAGCGCATTCCACACGTGGGTGGCCTCCGCATTGGCGACGATGTGGAAATCGGCTCCCTCTGCAGCGTCGATTGCGGCAGCATCGACGACACCGTCATCGGGCGCGGGACCAAGCTCGACAACATGGTGCATATCGCGCACAACGTGCACGTAGGCGAGCACTGCCTGGTGGCCGGTGGCACCCTGGTCGGGGGAAGCACGCGCCTGGGGAACTTCGTTATCATCGGCGGCGGCGCGGGGCTCGGCGACCACGTATCGGTCGGCGATGGCGCCCGCATCGGCGCCGGTACCGGCGTGTTTCGCGATATTCCCGCCGGCGCGGTCGTGAGCGGCTACATGGCACAGAATCATCGTGAATCCCTCCGGGTGCAGGCGGCGTCGCTCCGGCTTCCGGCGATCATCGCCGAGCTCGAGCGGCTGGTGGCAGAGCGCCGCCGCGATGCCTAGGCGCACCCTGGCGAGCGAGGTCACCCTCAGTGGCGTCGCACTGCACTCCGGCGCGACCAGCCGCGTCACCTGCCGGCCGGCGCCAGGGGGCCAGGGCATCACCTTTACGCAACACGGTAGCCGGTCTCCGGCGGTGCCGGCCCGGCCCCATCGCGTCGGTGCCACCGAGCGGCGGACCGGACTTGGCGAGGGCGATGACGCCATCTACACCGTGGAGCATCTGCTCGCGGCGGCGTTCGCCCTCGGCCTGGACGACATCGCGGTGGAGGTGGATGGCCCTGAACTGCCCATCCTCGACGGGTCCTTCGAACCCTGGCTCAAGGCGCTGGCGTCCGCCGGGGTCTGCGATGGTCCGGGACACCCGGTCTGCTACGTGGTGCGGGCACCCTTTGCCCTGACCGTTGGCGGTGCATCTTACCGGGTGACGCCGGCCGACGAGTTCAGGCTGACGGTCAGCGTCGAGTGGGATCACCCGGTGATCGGGCGGCAGGCCGGCGAGTGGGCAATCAACGCCGATACGTTCGGGCGAGAGATCGCCGGCGCGCGCACCTTCGGGTTCGAGAGCGAGGTGGCCGAGCTGCGCTCCCGCGGCTTCGCCCTGGGCGGGGCGGTGGAGAACGTCATCGTGCTGTCCGACGACGGCGTGGTGGGCACCACCCTGCGCTGGCCCGATGAGTTCGTGCGCCACAAGGCCGGCGACGTCATCGGCGACATTGCATTGATTGGCGGACGGCTCAAGGCGCATGTCACGGCGGATCGCCCCAGCCACCAGGGCAACGTGGGCTGGCGCAGCGCCTCATTCGCACCGCGGAACGTCAGGGAGGACACGTGCTCGAGATCAGCCGGATCATGGAAATCCTGCCGCACCGGTATCCGTTCCTCCTCGTTGACCGCATCCTCGAGGTCGAGCCGGAGCGCCGGGTGGTGGGCATCAAGAACGTGACGATCAACGAGCCGTTCTTCCAGGGCCACTTTCCCGGGCATCCTATCATGCCCGGGGTGCTTGTCATCGAGGCGCTGGCGCAGACCGGCTGCGTGCTCCTCATGGACCGGCAGTTTGATCCCCTGAAGCACATCACCTACTTCATGGCGCTCGACAACGTGAAGTTCCGGCGGCCCGTGGTGCCTGGCGACCAGTTGCGGCTCGAGGTCACCCTCATGCAGACCAGGGGACGCACCTGGCGGCTCAAGGGTGAGGCCTACGTCGAGGGACAGTTGGCGACCGAAGCAGAGATGCTGGCGCGAGTGGTCGACCGGTGACCGCCACCCGCATCCACCCCACCGCGATCATCGACCCCGGGGCCATGCTCGGGGTGGATGTCGAGGTGGGGCCCTGGGTGCTCCTCGGCCCCGGCGTGGAGGTCGGCGATCATTGCCGCCTCGGGCCGCGGGTCACGCTTCAGCAGCAGGTGCGCCTCGGGTCGGGCGTTCGCCTTGGGGAAGGCACCCTCGTGGGCGGCGATCCCCAGGACACCAAGTACCAGGGCGAGGAAACCTGGGTCGAGATCGGCGCCGACACGATCATCCGCGAGTACTGCACCATCAACCGCGGCACCACGTCCACCGGTCGCACCATGATCGGCACCGGCTGCTTCCTCATGACCTACGTGCATGTGGCGCATGATTGCCGTGTGGGTGATCACGTGGTCATTGCCAACGCCACCCAGCTGGCCGGCCACGTCACGGTACAGGACCATGCCATCATCAGCGGCCTCAACGGCATTCACCAGTTCGTCACCATCGGTGAATACGCCTTCGTCGGTGGCGGATCCCGCGTCAACCAGGACGTGCCACCCTTCACCAAGGCGGTGGGAAGCCCCATCGAGCTGTACGGGCTCAATACCGTCGGGCTGCAGCGCGCTGGCGTCAGCGCCGACGTGCTGACGTCGCTCAAGCGAGCCTATCGCATCGTCTTCAACTCGGACCTGAGCCTCGGGCGCGCCATCGCCCGCGCGCGCGAGGAAGTGCCGCTGGTACCGGAGGTGGAGCGGTTCCTCTCGTTCGTGGAGTCCGCCGGCCGCGGAGTGCCCGCGTGATCCCGGCGCTCCCCATCGGCGTCATCGGTGTGGGTGCGCTCGGTCGCCATCACGCGCGCCACCTGGCCGCGTCGCCCGAGGCCGCCCTCGTCGGTGTACACGACGTCGACCGGGCCCGGGCGCGCGAGGTGGCATCGGCCTGCGGGTGCCGCGCCTTCGACGACCTGGATGAGCTGCTGGGTCTCGTGCGTGCCGTCACCGTCGCCGTTCCCACGCCCTACCACGCCGACGTCGGCCTGCACGTGCTGCGGCGCGGCATTCCCATGCTGATGGAGAAGCCGCTCGCCGCCACCGTCGCCGAAGCCGACGCACTCATCGCCGAAGCGGCGCGCCAGGGTGTCCAGCTGCAGGTCGGGCACATCGAACGCTTCAACCAGGCACTCCGGGCCGCCGAGCCGCTGCTGCACCACCCGCTCTACCTGGAGAGCCAGCGCCTCGCCCTGTTCCAGCCCCGCGGCACCGACGTCGCCGTGGTGCTCGACCTCATGATCCACGATCTGGACCTGATCCTGCACCTCACCGGTGGCGCCGAGGCCATTGACGTGCGGGCGTCGGGGGTCGCGGTGCTCTCCCCGCACCTCGACATGGCCAACGCGCGCGTCGAATTCGAGGGTGGAGTAGTGGCCAACGTCACCGCGTCCCGCGTGGCGCGCGATCGGGTCCGGCGGCTGAGAATTTTCCAGGCGAATGGCTACCTCTCCCTCGATCTCGCCACCGGCAAGGGCGATTTCATGCGCCTCCGCGACGGATGGCGCCCGGGGATCGCCCAGGAGCTCTCCGATATCGTGGAGTTCATTCCACTCACCGCTCCCGAGGCGGACGCGCTCTCGCTCGAGCTGCACAGCTTCATCCACGCCGTGCGGGGTGATCGCGAGGCGGTGATCACCGGCGAAGAGGGCCGGGCGGCGCTGGCCCTGGCCCTCCGGGTCACCGATGCCGTGACCACCACGCCACTGCCCCTGCTCGGCGGGGCATGACCGCCGCCGCCCGCATCTTCCTGTCGGCGGGCGAGCCGTCCGGCGATCTGCATGGGGCTGCGGTCGTGCGGGCACTGCGCCACCGGCTGCCGACGGCCGTGCTCGACGCGTTTGGCGGGCCGCGCATGACTGCTGCGGGCGCGAACGTGATATTTCCCATGGAGGGCCTGACGGCCTTTGGACTGGTGGAGATCCTCGCGAAGATCCCCGCGCACGTCCGCCTGTTGCGGCGCCTGGAGCGCGAATTCGCCCGGTCGGCCTGCGATCTCGTCATCCTGATCGATTATCCCGGGTTTCATCTGTACGTGGCCGAAGCCGCTCGCCGTGCCGGCATCCCGGTGCTGTACTACATCGCGCCGCAACTCTGGGCCTGGCGTCCCCAGCGGGCGCGGCGCCTCGCCGCCGCATGCGACCGGCTCGCCGTCATCCTGCCGTTCGAGGAGGCCTTCTTCCGGAATGTCGGCGTGCAGGCGGAGTACGTGGGCCACCCGCTGCTCGATCGCGGTCCGCCGCCGTCCCGCGCGGCAGCCCGCCACACCCTTGGGCTCGGGGCAGGCGACCAGGTGCTGGCGCTCTTTCCCGGTAGTCGTGCCGGCGAGATCCGCCGCCTCTGGCCCAGCTTCCGCGATGCAGCGCTCACGCTGCTGGATCGCGGGACAGTCTCGCGCGTCATCGTCGCCGCCACCGACCAGGCCGGCTATCCCGGCAGTGAACGCCTGACGCTGGTGCACGGCAACTCGACGGCGGTGGCCGCGGCCGCCGACGCCGCCATCGTGAAGTCGGGCACCTCGACGCTCGAGGCGGCTCTCACCGATACGCCGATGATCGTGCCCTACCGGGTCAACGCACTCACCGCGTTCCTCTCCCGGCGCCTGGTCACGGTGCCGTGGGTGAGCCTCGTCAATCTCGTCGCCGAGCGCGAGGTGGTGCCGGAGATCTTGCAGGAAGACGTGACGACGGCGCACCTCGTCGAGGCGGTCGGGCCGTTGCTCGATCCGGCCCATCCCGCCACCCGCGCGCAGCGCGAAGGCCTGGCCCAGGTACGCGCGCGCCTGGGCACGCCCGGCGCGGCCGAGCGGGTTGCCGATATCGCCCTTGCCCTGCTCGCCGCATGAAAATCCGGCTCAGTCCGCGGCACGTTCGTATCATCGCGCGCCCCGTCATCTCCATGCTCGCCTGCACTTGGCGCTTCGAGCTGCCGCCTCCAAGCCCCCTGGAAGCCGCCGTGCGGAGTGGCCAGGCCGCCGTGGTCCTGGCCTGCTGGCACGAGGAGCTTCTGCCGCTGCTCTGGCACGCGCGTGGCCTCGGCATGGGCGTGGTGGTGAGCGGCTCACGCGACGGGGAATACGCTGCCCAGGTCGCCGAGGGCTTCGGCTACCGTGCCTTCCGGGGATCCAGCAGCCGCCGTGGGGGGCGGGTGCTGCTGGAAGCCGTACGCGAGCTCCAGGCCGGCACCAGCGTCGCCTTCACCCCCGATGGCCCCCGCGGTCCCCGTCGCGTCTTCAAGCCCGGGGCGGCCCTCGCAGCCCAACGGGCGGGGGTGCCGCTGGTCCCCATTCGTGCGACGCCCGTTCGGGCATGGCGGCTGCGTTCCTGGGACCGCTTCGCCATTCCCAAGCCGGGTGCCCTGGTCCGTGTCGCGTATGGCGATCCCATCCAGGTCGGGCCCGGGTCCGAGGGCGTTTCGGCGGCGGCGGCGGTGGCGGAACGGGCACTGAACCTGCTTGGAGCGGCGGCATGATCGGGGGTCGCCGAGGCGATACCCACAGATTCCTGCGCTGGCTCTGGACCAGTCGCCGCCCTGAGGCCAGGCTGGCCCGGACGCCGCTCATTCCGGCGGCGGCGCTCTGGCGGGCCGGCATGAAGCTCCGGGAGGCAGCCTATCGCCGCGGCTGGGCAACAACACACGACCTGCCCCTCCCCGCCGTGTCGGTCGGGAACCTCACCGTGGGCGGGTCCGGCAAGACGCCCATCGCGATCTGGATTGCGCGGCACTACCTGGCGCAGGGCCAGCGGCCTGGCATCCTCCTGCGCGGTTACGGCGGCGATGAAACCTTGGTGCACCGGCGATCAGTGCCCGACGCCATCGTCGTCGCCAATGCCGACCGGGTCGCGGGGGCCCAGGCGGCCCTGGCCCAGGGCGCCCAGGTGCTCGTCCTCGACGACGCGTACCAGCGGCTCGATGTCCGGCGCGACCTGAATCTGGCGGTCGTGGCGGCCGAGACGACGCGGGCGGTGCGCTGGGCGATCCCCGCCGGTCCATGGCGCGAGGGCCTGGAGGCGCTCGACCGCGCCGACGCGCTGATCATCACCCGCAAGCGCGCCACCCCGGAAGCGGCGGAGGTGCTGGCCGATGAGCTGTCGGCGCGAGTGTCCGGACCCGTCGCCATTGCGCACCTCGGCCTCAGGCACCTGGAAGGGCTCGTCTCCGGCCGCCGCGTCGCCGCAAGCGAGCTGGCGGGACGCCGCGTGGTGGCGGCCGCCGGGATTGCGGACCCCGATGCCTTCGTGGCGCAGGTGAAGTCCATCGGAGCGCAGGTGCAGGTGGCCACGTGGAAGGATCATCACGACTATCGCGACGAGGACGTCGCGTGGCTGGCGCATGCGGCCCGGCGCGCCGATCACGTCGTCATGACCGAGAAGGATGCCGTCAAGCTGCGTGACCGCTGGCCCGCCAGCGTGCCCGAACCACTCATCGCGGTGCTCGGGCTGGAGTGGGAGCGCGGCGGGGATCGCATCGTGGCGGCGCTCGATGCCGTCGTCGGACGTGTGGATCGTCATTAACCCAGGCCGGGCGCTGCGGCGCCGGAGACTGCCATGACCAGCATTGCCACCCATCGGGGCCAGCCGATCATCTCGCCCGACAAGGATCGCTTCCTCACCGAGGACAATCCGTTCGAGGCGATGATGTCCCGGTTCGACTACGCCGCCCAGCGGCTCAGCCTCGATCCTGGCCTCTACAAGGTGCTGCGACATCCGGAAAAACAGATCATCGTGGCGGTGCCGGTCCACCGCGACAACGGTGAGGTCGAGGTCTACACCGGGTACCGCGTCATCCACAATTCGTCCCGCGGTCCGGCCAAGGGTGGCATCCGGTTCGACATGAACGTGCATCTGGACGAGGTGAAGGCGCTGGCCGCGTGGATGACCTGGAAATGTGCGGTGGTGAACATTCCGTTCGGTGGCGCGAAGGGTGGTGTCATCTGCGACCCGTCCGGCATGTCGATGCCCGAGCTCGAACGCATGACCCGCCGCTACACCTCCGCCATCATCGATACGCTGGGCCCCGACTCGGACGTGCCCGCGCCCGACGTCAACACCAACGAGCGCGTCATGGCGTGGGTCATGGACACCTACTCCATGCACAAGCGCCACACCGTCACCGCCGTCGTCACCGGCAAGCCGATCGAGATGGGCGGCTCGCTCGGGCGGCGCGAGGCCACCGGCCGCGGGTGCACCATCGTCACCCTCAAGGCGCTGGCCCGGCTGGGCCTGCCGGTCAAGGGCGCGCGCGTCGCGGTGCAGGGCTTCGGCAACGTCGGCTCCATCGCGGCGCAGTTGCTGGAGCAGGCGGGCTGTACCATCGTCGCCGCGAGCGACAAGACCGGCGGTATCTGGAATGCGAAGGGCCTCGACATCACCGATGTGCTGGCCTACGTGCGCCAGCACAAGTTCCTCGCCGGGTATCCCGGAGCGCAGGCGATCACCAACGAGGAACTCCTCACCGTCGAGTGCGACGTGCTGGTGCCGGCGGCCCTCGAGGGCGTCATCACCAGCAAGAACGCCGCGAACATCCAAGCGAAGGTCATCTGCGAAGGCGCCAACGGTCCCACCACCCCCAATGCCGACAAGATCCTGGAGGAGAAGGGCGTCTTCGTCATCCCCGACATCCTCGCCAACGCCGGCGGCGTCACCGTCAGCTACTTCGAGTGGGTCCAGGATCGCGGGGGATACTTCTGGGACGAGGAAACCGTCAACCAGCGCCTCGAAAAGATCATGGTGCGCTCCTTCGATGAAGTGGCGGGCATGTCCGATACCCACCAGGTCAACATGCGCACCGGCGCCTACATGCTGGCGATCGAGCGGGTGGCCGCCGTGCACCGGCTCCGCGGCATGTACGCGTAGGTGCTGAAGCTCTCCCTCGCCGCCGTCGGCCGGCTGCGTCCGGAGGTCCGGGCCCTGGCCGATGAGTACGCCTCGAGGGTCGCGCGGTACATGGAGTTCAGCGAGGTCGAGGTGCGCGAGGCATCGCGCGCGCCGTCGCCCGCCGTGCAGCGTCGCGAGGAATCCGGCCGGCTGCGGCAGAAATTCCCCGATGCCGGCCGCATCGTCGTGCTTGACCGCACGGGGAAAGGCCTCTCCAGCGAGGCCCTCGCCCATGAACTCGATCGCTGGCGTACCGGAGCCCGGCCCGTCTGCCTGGTCATCGGCGGGTCCCACGGCCTGGCCGAAGACCTGGTGCAGTCCGCTGACCTCGCCTGGAGCCTCGGTCCGCTAACTTTGCCGCACGAACTCGCCCGCGTCGTGGTGCTGGAGCAGGTGTATCGCGCCTGGACCATTCTCCGTGGCGAGCCCTATCACAAGTAGTTCACAACTCACGACTCATGACTCACGACTCATGACCGAGTGGTTCCAATCCTGGTTCAACGACGACTACCTCGCCCTCTATCCCCATCGTGACGCGGCGGAGGCGGAGCACCTCGTGCAGCTCCTCGGGCGCTTCACCGGGTGGACCGGGTCCTGGCGCATTCTCGATATCGGCTGCGGTCCCGGTCGGCACGCCGCCGCCCTCGCGCCTGCCGGATTGCGTCCCATCGGCCTCGATCTCTCGCGGGCCCTCCTGCGCCGCGCTCGCGAAGTCACCTCGGCGCCGTTGATCCGCGCTGACATGCGCCACCTGCCCATTCGCCGCGGGACCATGGACGCCTGCTTGAGCCTCTTCACCAGCTTCGGGTACTTCGACACCGACGGGGAGCATCAGCTGACCCTCGCCGGTATCGCGGCGACGCTGCGTCCCGGCGGCTGGCTCGTCCTCGACTTCCTCAACGCCGCCCAGGTGCGCGCCCGAGTGAGCAGGGGCCCGGGGGCGCTCGAACCCGGCGCGCAGGGCAGCCGCCTGCGCCGGTACCTGTCGCCCGACCAGCGGTACGTCATCAAGGAGATCCACCTGGCCGATGGACGGGAATTCACCGAGCGCGTGCGCCTCTATGACGCATCCGACCTGGAGGCGATGCTGACCGCCGCGGGCATTGCCGTGCGGCATCGGTTCGGCGACTACCACGGTGCGCCCCTCGCCGATGGAATGCCGCGTGCCCTCCTGCTCGGGCAGGCGGCGTGAGCGTCCAGCTGGTCACGACGCCGCTGCGCCAGCGAGTGCCGATGCCCGCACCCCGCGCTGGCGGGGTGGATCCCCGCCTCCTCGAGGCCGCGGTCGTGCCGGTGGGACACCCGGAGCTGCGCGCCCGGCTGCTGCAGCCCGATGTGCTGGTGGTGACCACCGGGCAGCAGCCCGGCCTCTTCACCGGGCCGCTGTACACCATCTACAAGGCCATCTCCACCGTGGCGGTCTCCCGCCAGCTCGAGGCACGCTGGCAGCGGCCCGTCGTTCCCGTCTTCTGGCTCGCCACCGACGATCACGACTTTGCCGAGGCGACTCGCGCGGCCTGGCCCGCGCCCGACGGCAGCGTTCGCCACGTGACCCTGCGCGAGCGTGCCGCCGACGCCGTGATGGCGCCCATGTATCGCGAAGTGCTCGGCGCCGATATCGTCACCGCGCTGGCCGCGCTCAGGGCCGACCTCCCCGGTGACGGATTCGCCGAAGAAACCATGGCCTGGCTCGAGCGGCACTATCGTCCCGAGGCAACCGTCGGGAGCGCCTATGCCGGCGCGCTGGCGGAATTGGTGGCGCCACTGGGCGTCGTCTGTCTCGACGCGGGCTGTCGCGCCCTGAAGCAACTCGCCGCCCCCCTCATGATGCGGGCACTCGCACAGGCCCAGTCCGTCGAGTCGCTGCTGGTACCGCTGGCCGCCGAGCTGGCGCGGCAGGGCACAGACCCCGGTGTCGTCGTGGGCGATGGCGCCACGCTCGTGTTCCTCGAGGGCCTCCAGGGTCGCGACCGTCTCGTGCGTGCTGGTGACGGCTTTCGCACGCGGCGCGGTGGCCAGACACACACCATGGCCGATCTCGCGGCGATTGCGGCAGCGGAGCCGGAGCGCCTCTCGCCCAATGTGCTGCTGCGGCCCGTGGTCGAGAGCGCGCTGCTGCCAACGGTCGCCTACATCGCTGGCCCCGGTGAGCTCAACTACCTCGCCCTCACGCCACCGGTGTACGCAACGCTCGGCGTCGACCGGCAGCTCCCGGTCGCCCGCTGGTCCGGGGTGGCCATCGAGCCGCGGGTTGAGCGCGTCATGGCGAAGTTCGGCCTCACGCTCGATGACCTGCGCGGCCCCGACGGCGTGATCGAGGGTCGCATCGCTCGTTCCCAGCTGCCCGAGGGTGCCACCGCCACCATCGCGCGGCTGCGTCAGGCGCTGGACGCCGAGTATGGCAGCCTCGCCGCCGCGGCCGTTGCCATCGACCCGACCCTCGAGAAGACGGTGCAGGGTGCCCGCGGGAACGCGCTGCGGGGCGTCGAGGAGATCGAGAAGAAGCTGGTCCAGCACCTGAAGAAGCGCAGCGAAACGGAGCTGGGGCAGGTGGCGCGCGCGCGGAATCTCGTGCGCCCCGACGGTAAGCCGCAGGAGCGCGTCTTCACCGTCGCGCCGTTGCTCGCCCGGAACGGTCGCGCGTTTCTCGATGCCGTGCTGGCCGAGGCCAGCGCCTGGTACGCCGGCGCCCTTGAAGGGGCGGGGGGCCGCTCCTAGGTTCGGGGACCAATGTCCATCATCGCCCTTCTGCTCCTCGTCGCATTGCTGATTCCCATCATGGGCATCGTGTTCGACTCGCCCATCGGGCGGGCCCTCGCCCGCCGCCTCGAGGGTCCGGTGCCGGAGACCGCCAACGTCGCCGAACTGGCGAAGAAGGTGGACCTGCTCGAGAGTGACGTGGACGACCTGTCCCGCGCGGTGCAGGAACTCAAGGAGGAGAACCAGTTCCTCCAGCGCCTCATTGAGGACGCGCCGCCCCGCACCCTGCCACCGCCACCCAACGCCTGACCACAACCCCGGCCCGGCCCGCCGCACGACGCGGCTCAGCGCTGATGGTCGCGCTGGGCATCCTGACCAGTCGCGTCGTCGGGCTGGTCCGCATGCGGGTGCTCGGGCACTACCTCGGCGTCGGTGACGCCGCCGACGCCTTTGCCGCCGCCTTCCGAATCCCCAACCTCCTGCAGAACCTGTTTGGCGAGGGTGCCCTCTCCGCCTCCTTCATCCCAGTGTATGCCCGCCTGCTCGGTTCCGGCAACGAGGAGGATGCGCGCCGGGTCGCCCGTGCCGTCGGCGCCCTCCTGGCGCTCGTGGTCGGCGTGCTCGTGTTGCTGGGCGTTGCGGCGACGCCATTCCTCATCGACCTCATTGCCCCCGGCTTCGACGGTGCCAAGCGCGACCTGACCATCCGCCTGGTCCGGATCTTCTTCCCCGGCGCCGGCCTGTTCGTCCTGTCGGCCTGGTGCCTCGGCGTGCTGAACAGCCACGGGAAATTTTTTCTCTCCTACGCCGCGCCCGTCGTCTGGAACCTGTCGATCATCGCCGCACTGCTCTGGTGGGGCGGCCGGGTGGGCGAGACCGACCTCGTCGTGGCGGCGGCCTGGGGCTCCGTGGTGGGTGCCGCGCTGCAGGTGCTCGTCCAGCTTCCCACCGTCACCACGATGCTGAAGGGCCTGTCCGGCCGCATGGATGGCACCGGGCCGCAGGTACGGACCGTGATCCGCAACTTCTTGCCCGCGTTCCTGAGCCGTGGCGTCGTGCAGATCAGTGCCTACGTCGACACGCTGATCGCCACCCTCCTGCCGAGCGGCGCGGTGGCGGCGCTGAGCTACGCCCAGAACCTGTACGTGCTGCCAGTGAGCCTCTTCGGCATGTCCGTGTCGGCGGCGGAGCTCCCGCGCATGTCCGGCGAGTCGGGTGCCTCCACCGACCTGGACGATCGCGATGCTCACCTGCGGGCGCGGCTCGAGGCGGGGCTCCGGCAGATTTCGTTCTTCGTCATCCCCACCTGCGGCATCTTCCTGGCGCTGGGTCAGGTCGTGGCCGCCGCGCTCTTCGAGACCGGGCGCTTCAACCGCGCCGACAGCTTTTACGTGTGGCGGATCCTCGCCGGCGCTGGCATCGGGCTCCTGCCCGGTACCTTGGGCCGGCTGTACTCATCCACGTTCTACGCCATCCAGGACACCCGCACCCCCATGCGGTTCGCCATTCTCCGCGTCCTGGTCGGCATTGCGCTGGGCTTCGCGCTCGCGGTCTACCTGCCGCGCGCCTACGGCATCGAGGCGGACTGGGGCGCGCCCGGCCTGGCACTCGCTGGGAGCCTCGCCGGCTGGCTCGAGTTCCTCCTGCTGCGCCGCGCGCTCTCCCGGGTCGTGGGTCGCGCGGTGAGCAATCCCGGTCTCCTGGCCCGGCTGTGGGGTGCGGCCGCCGCGGCCGCCCTGGGCGCCTGGGCCGTGCTCAAGGTCGTCCATCAGTACCCACCCGTCGTGGTGTTCGTACTCGTCATCAGCTGCTACGCCGTCATCTATCTCGGCATCACCCACCTGCTCGGCATTCGCGAGGCGCACTCGTTCGTCGCCCGGTTCACCCGTACCAGGGGCGCGTAAGGCGCGTAAGGCGCGTAAACCGTCCGGCGCGTCGAATGGGGATGGCTCCAGAGGCACCGTTGCCCGGCGCGTTCTCGATAGGCCCTTGCCTTGTCGGGCTGATGCCCGGAGCGACGGCACGTGTGCCGACGGAGCCGCCCCAGAGATGCGCCGTATCACACGATCGCCTCGCACGCTCGATTAACTTTCCGCCATGACCGTGATGGACCCCCTGCAGCGCAAGCTCGAGACCCTCCCCGACGGGCCGGGTGTCTATCTCTGGAAGGATGCACAGGGCCAGGTCCTCTACGTCGGCAAGGCCAAGCGGCTCAGCTCGCGCGTGCGCAGCTACTTCGCCAACGATCCCGTCGCGTCCCCCAAGCACATCCTGCTGCGCCGTCTCATTGCGGACGTCGAGACCGTGGTCACCGCCACGGAGGCACAGTCGCTCCTGCTCGAGAACAATCTGATCAAGGAGTACCGCCCCCGCTTCAACGTCCGCCTCAAGGACGACAAGAGCTATCCGTCCATCGCCGTCACCACCGGCGAACCGTTCCCCCGGGTGCTGGTCACCCGCCGCCGCGACCTTCCCGGGGCCCGGTACTTCGGTCCCTTCACGGACGTCTCCCAGCTGCGCCGCGCGGTGGCCATCGTCCGCCGCATCTACACTGTCCGCAGCTGTGCCGACGACTTGCCGCGCGAGCGGCGCGAGCGCCCCTGTCTCGACTATCACATCGGTCGCTGCCAGGCCCCCTGCGTTGGCTGGCAGGCCGAGGTGGACTACCGCGAGATGATCGACGAGGTGCTCGCCTTCCTCGACGGCCGGACCCAGGACATCCGGCTGCGCGTGCGCGAAGTGATGGCCGACGCAGCCGCGCGCGAGGACTTCGAGCGGGCGGGCGAGCACCGCGATGCGCTGCGCTGGCTCGAGAAGCTCGAGGAAACATCCACCGTCGAGATCGTGGGCAGTGGCGACGCCGATGTCCTGGGCTTTGCCCATGACGGGGACGACGCCGTCGCGGTCCTCCTGCGCGTCCGCGACGGCAAGGTGGTGGGCAGGGAACACCGCTTCCTCGAGAACGTGGAAGGTGAGGAAGACGCCGCGATCCTCAGCGCGTTCATCGTGCGCTACTACCTCCCGACCGACGCCCGTGTGCGACGCGTCGCGCTGCCGTTCCCGCCGGCAGAGCTCGACCTGCTGCATGAGCTCGAGCCCGTCGCGGACTGGCTGGTGCCCCAGCGGGGCATTGTCCATCGCTGGCTCATCCTGGCCGAGCAGAACGCGCGGCACCTGCTGGAGAGCCTGCGCATCGAGTCGTTCGAGACCGAGGAACGCGCCGAGGACCCGGTCTATGCGCTGGGCCGCGACCTGGGACTGCAGCGCGTGCCCCGCAGCCTCATCTGCGTCGACATCTCCCACAACGCCGGTCGCGATACGGTGGGGTCGCTGGTCTGGTTCGAGGGCGGTCGGCCAAAGAAGGGCGAGTATCGAAAGTTCCGCATTGGGGGCCTGGGGCAGCAGGATGACTTCGCCGCCATCCGTGAGGTGGTGACCCGGTACCTCACCCGTCGCCGTGATGAGGGACTGCCGCTCCCCGACCTGGTCGTGATCGACGGCGGCAAGGGACAGCTCGGCGCCGCGCTCGAGGCGGCGCGCGCCCTCGACATGGGCGAGGTCTCCTTCGTGAGCCTCGCCAAGAAGGAGGAAGAGGTCTTCCTGCCCGGGCGCACCGAGAGCCTGCGACTCCCGCGACGCAGCCCGTCACTCCGGTTGCTGCAGCGCGCGCGCGATGAGGCGCACCGCTTCGGGCTGGCCTACAGCCGCAAGCGGCGGTCTGAGCGCACCATCACCTCGGAACTGCTCAACATCCGCGGCATTGGCGCGAAGCGCCGCCGCCTCCTGCTGGAGCGATTCGGCAGCCTGGCCGGAGTGAAATCCGCGACCGTGTCCGAACTCGCGAGTGTGGAAGGGGTCTCCACCCGGCTCGCCGAGAAAATTCTCGAGCACCTCCAGGACAGCTGACATGACCCTCGAATGGACCCTCGCCTGTTCGGCGTGCGACAACACGCGCGGTCCCGACGGTCTCCCCACCGTTTGCGACCAGTGCGGCCAGCCCTGGCTGGTGCGCTACCAGCGCCCCGTGCCGACGCTGACCGCGCGCGCCGAAGTACGGCGCGGCCATGGCATGTGGCGCTTCCGCCCCTTCCTGCCGCTCGCGGAGGGCGAGCACCCCATCACCCTCGGCGAGGGTGACACCCCGCTCCTGCGTCTCCACCGCGCGGGAACCGCCCTCGGCCTGCGCGATCTCTGGCTCAAGGATGAAGGCACCAACCCGACCGGCTCGTTCAAGGCCCGCGGGCTCAGCGCGGCGATCACGCGTGCGGTGGCCGCTGGCGCCACCCGCTTTGTCATCCCCACCGCCGGCAACGCCGGTGTGGCCCTCGCCGCCTATGCCAGTCGCGCGGGCGTCCAGGCACGAATCTTTGCTCCACGCACCACGCCCCCCGTGATCCTGGAGCAGGTGCGCGTCTTTGGCGGGGAGTTGGAGCTCGTGGACGGGCATATCGGTGACGCGGGCCGGCTCGCGGCGGCCTGGAGTGCGGCGGAGGGCGCGTACAACGTCTCGACCCTCCGCGAACCCTATCGCATCGAGGGCAAGAAAACCCTCGCGTTTGAGATCGCGGTGCAGCTCGGATGGACCATGCCCGATGTGATCGTCTATCCCGCCGGCGGGGGCACCGGGCTCATCGGGATGTGGAAAGCCTTCGGCGAACTACTGGACGCCGGGTGGGTGCAGGGCACGCCACCGAGGTTCTTCGCGGTGCAGTCGACCGGTTGTGCACCGGTGGTGCGCGCCTTTGCATCAGGCGCCGACCGGTGCGATCCGTGGGCCGACCCCCAGACGGTAGCCTCCGGGCTCCGGGTGCCGGCGCCGCTGGGTGATCGCCTGATGTTGCGGACGCTTCGGGAAAGCGGGGGTGGGGCGGTCGCTGTGACCGACACTGAATTGACCGAGGCAGCCCGGGTGGCCTCGAGGACCGAGGGCATCGACGTCTCGCCCGAGGGTGGGGCCGCATTCGCTGCGGTGAGACACCTGCGCGAGAATGGGACACTGAGCCCCGAGGATCGAGTTGTGATCTTCAACACAGGCGCTGGATGGCTATATCGGGGTTGAGTTTGCGGTCCCTTGTCGGGCGGGCGATATTTGGACTGCTCTGTGCACCAGGCTCAGTGTGGTTCTCAACCCGGAGTTGCAAGCGTGATGACGAAGAAGCCCTTGGTGGTCTCGGCGTTTCTGGTGGCGATCAGCGCCATGCCTGCGGCCGCGCAGACGAATGACGCGGTAGCGAAGGCCATGTTTGCCCAGGCCGGCGGCAAGTACAGGCCACCCGCCTGCTCGGCGGACAAGGGCAAGCAGTTCAACGTGTCGAGCGGCTACACCTACCTCAAGTCGGCCATTGAATCAAAAGCCGACCCGAAGCCCTTGCTCTCGTCCGCGAATCGTGTCATCACCGAGGCGATAACGGTCGATGGTCAGGGCAAGGCGACGTCGGCCTGGTATGGACTGGGCTGGGTGAACCTGTTCCAGGGCGACGTGGCCGGGGCCGATACGGCGCTGGCCCGGGCGGAAAAGCTCGGACCCGATTGCAAGGACGAGATCGATCGCCTCCGGCGTATCGCCTTCGTCCCGATCGCCAATTCCGGGGTGACGGCGCTTCAGGATGGCGACACCACCGCGGCCCTCCTGTTCCTCCAGCAGGCCCACCAACTCCGGCCCGCCGCCGCGTACCCGCCGTACGCCATCGGCCTCATCTATGCCGATCGCAACCAGACCGACAGCGCCCTCGCCTATTTCGCCATGGTCTCCAGTAGCACGTCCACCGACTCGAACGATGTGAAGCTCCGCGATCGCGCGCTGTATGCCCAGGCGGCCCTGCTCGTCAACAACGGCAAGTCGGCTGAAGCGATTCCGGTGCTGGAGCGGTACCTCAAGGCCGTTCCCGACGACAAGGACGCCCAGAATGCGCTGGCGCGCGCCTACCGTGCCAATGGCCAGGTGGAGAAGGCACAGGCGCTCGACGCCGCGACCGGCAGCACCTCCGCCGCGGGACCCACCGCGAATACCGACCTGGCCCAGGCCAGCAAGTTGTACGGCGAAAAAGACTATGCCGGTGCCACGGCACTCCTGACGAAGATTCTTGCCGCCGAGCCCACGAACGTGAGCGCACTGCAGGCGCAGGCGAACAGTTACCTCGGCCTGAAGGACGGTCCCGCCCTCGCGGCCAGTGCCGGAAAGCTGGTGGCGGCGGAGCCGCTGAACCAGGACGCACTCCGGCTCCAGCGCGCCGGCTACCAGTTGAGCAAGCAGCCGAAGGAGGCCAACGCCGTCGCCGAGCAGATCCTCGGCTTGCCGGCCAAGGTGGCGGTCACCGAACTCACCCTGAAGGCGGCCAGCGCCAGCCTGGGCGGTACCGCGACGGGGCTTCAGGCGATGGACGCCAAGACCGGCAAGGTGCTGACGCCTCCGGCGCTCACCCTCGTCTTTGAGATGCTCGACAAGGCCGGCAAGACGGTCGCGACCCAGGAAGTGGCCATCGAGCCCCTCGCCCCCGATGCCACGAAGGACTTCAGCTTCGAGGCAAAAGGCGAGGGCATCAGCAGCTACCGCTACACGGTGAAGAAATAGGTGCAGGGTCTCACGACCACCCGGGCGCCGTTCATCGAGCAGGCGCAGGCGAACGGGGAGTTGTACATCCACCAGCCGTACGAGCTGTACAGCGATGCCAACCACGAGGCGTGGCGGCAGCTCTACCACCGCATGGAGGATCGCTGGCAGCGGTATGCCAATCCCCGGTTCCTGGAGGGGATCGGCAGCCTCTGCCTCGACGCCGACCGGGTGCCGCGGCTTGAGGACGTCAACCGGTTCCTGAGCCCGCTCACCGGGTTCAAGGCCAGGGCGGTGAGCGGCTATGTGCCGTCGTTCCTGTTCTTCGACAGCCTGCGGAATCGTGAGTTTCCCACCACCATCACCATCCGCGATGCCGGCATGCTCGACTACCTGCCGGAGCCCGATATCTTCCACGATATCGCTGGCCACGTGCCGATGCACACCGACAAGGCGTTCGCCGACACCCTGGTGCGCTTCGGTGACTGCGCCCACACCGCCGTCGAGATCGTGGCCGGCATCGCCGATGAGCGCGAGAAGCTTCGCCGCATGACCAGCATCTACCAGGCAATGGCCCGGTTCTTCTGGTTCACCATTGAGTTCGGGCTCATGAAGAGTCCCACTGGGCTCAAGGTGTACGGCAGCGGCCTGCTGAGCTCCTACGGCGAGATCGCCCACGCCATCGATTCGGCAGATGTGCAGCGCTATCCCGCCCAGCTCGAGTGGGTGATCAACCAGTATTTCGAGATCGACACCTACCAGCCGCTGCTGTTCGTGGTCGATTCCTTCGACCATCTCTTTTCACTGGTGGACCAGCTGGAGCGGTGGATGCGCTCCGGCAAGCTCGACCACGTGGCGGGCGGGGAGCCGGCGGTGAGTGAGGCCGACCTGAAGAGTTTCCTGGTGGCTGCGGGCGGGAAGTGACGGGATTCCGGCCACCGGGGGGTCACGTTAGTTTGGGTGCACTTGCGGGTGTAGCTCAGTTGGTAGAGCATCAGCTTCCCAAGCTGAGGGTCGCGGGTTCGAACCCCGTCGCCCGCTTGAAGGCCGGTCCCGTCGCGGCCGGCCTTCGTATTTCCCTCCACTGCGGCCGCGCGCCGACGGACTGACCATGGAACTCCAGCCCCTCGACTGGTTCATCGTCATCCTGTCCATCGTCGTCTCGTTCATTCCGGCCCTGGTGCTCGCCCGGCGCGCCGGGTCCAGCACCGCCGAGTTCTTCACCTCCGGGCGCGCCGCCCCCTGGTGGCTCATCGGGGTGTCGATGGTCGCCACCACCTTCAGTACCGACACCCCGAACCTCGTCACCAACCTGGTGCGCGAGGGGGGCGTCGCGAGCAACTGGGTCTGGTGGTCCTTCCTGCTCACCGGCATGCTGACGGTGTTCTTCTACGCCCGGCTCTGGCGCCGTTCCGGCGTCCTCACCGACCTCGAGTTCTACGAGTTGCGCTATGCCGGCGGACCCGCGTCCTTCGTGCGCGGCTTCCGCGCCATCTACCTCGGCTTGTTATTCAACGCCGTGATCATGGCGACCGTCAACCTCGCCGCCGCCAAGATCGCCAACGTGGTCCTGGGCTGGCCGATGTGGCAGACCCTCACCATCTGCGCCGTGATCAACATCGCCTTTGCCGCCACCTCCGGCCTCTGGGGCGTGCTCGTCACCGACTTCATCCAGTTCGGCATCGCCATGGCCGGCTCGTTCGCGGCGGCGTACTACTCCCTGAAGCAGCCCGAGGTCGGCGGACTCCACGGGCTCGTCACCAGGCTCGATCCCGGCAAGCTCTCGCTGCTGCCCGACTTCGGAGACTGGGGCCTCACGCTTTCGGTCCTGATCATCCCGCTGACGGTACAGTGGTGGTCGGTCTGGTATCCCGGCTCCGAGCCCGGCGGGGGCAGCTATGTCGCGCAGCGCATGCTCGCCGCAAAGTCGGAGCGCGACGCGCTCGCAGGCACCCTGTTCTTCAACGTCGCCCACTACGCACTCCGCTCCTGGCCCTGGATCATCACCGCACTGGCCTCGCTGCTGGTCTTCCCGACGCTGGACGACATCGCCCGCACCTTTCCCTACGTCGACCCGAAGCTGCTGGGCCACGACATGGCCTATTCCGCCATGCTCAAGTTCCTGCCCCACGGCGTGCTGGGCCTGATGGTGGCCGGGATGCTCGCCGCCTACGTCTCCACCATCTCGACGCACCTCAACTGGGGCACGTCGTACCTGGTGCACGACTTCTACCGCCGCTTCCTCCGGAAGGACGCCAGCGAAAAGCACTACGTGGCCGTGGGGCGACTGGTCACCGGCCTGCTGATGGTGGTGGCCGCCGGCCTCACCTTCGTGCTCGACTCGGCGCGGCAAGCATTCGACCTGATGCTCTCGGTGGGGGCGGGGACGGGGCTGATCTACCTGTTGCGCTGGTTCTGGTGGCGCATCAACGCCTTGAGCGAGATCGCCGCGATGGTCAGCTCGTTCATCGTGTCGACAGGCTTCTTCATTGCCGCGAAGAACGGGCACGGGGTGCCGTCGCACGTGTCGCTGCTCGCAACCGTGCTCTCCACCACCATCGTCTGGCTCCTTGTCACCTATCTGACAAGGCCCACCGACGCCGCCACACTCGAGGCGTTCTATCGCCGCGTCCGGCCCGCCGGCCCGGGCTGGGCGCACGTGCGCGCTGCCACCGGCCTGGGCCCCTCGCCCGACAGCCTGTCACAGGCGATGCTGGGCTGGGTGCTTGGCGTGCTGTTTGTGTATGCCGCCCTGTTCGGCACCGGAAGCCTTCTCTACGGGAAGTGGCCCCAGGCGTCGCTCTGGATCGTCGTGTTCGTCGTCACCGGTGTCTGGCTCGCCCGCTTGCTGCCTCGGCTGTGGGCTGCCAACTCACTGTCGACTGACGACTGACGCCTCACGCCTCACGCCTCACAACTAACGCCTCATCCGCTCCAGCGATCCCAAAAGCGCCAACTGCGCCCTGGCCCTCTCGAGGTTGTGCTCCCTGTGCGCGGTCGCGAAGTACACATCGCCGTCGAGATAGTCGGTGAGAAAGCGGATCGCCTGCTCCCAGGTAATCACGCGCCCCGCTGGCTCCAGCAGGCTCCGTTCCATCGGTGTCAGCAGCCCGCCGGTGCCAGCCAGGTAGCCCTCCAGCACCGCTGCATACAGCGCAGGCTCCGCCACGACCTGGGCCAAGTCAGTCGAATCTTCTGCCACCCTGCTCACGCTGGACCGTACCAGGTCGCCGAAGTCGAAGAGCGGCGTGCCCGGCATCACCGTGTCGAGATCGATCACCATGGCGGCCCGTCCCGTTGCCGCCTCGAAGAGCACGTTGGCGATCTTGGCGTCGTTGTGGGCCACACGCATGGGGATGACACCCGTCTGGAGCGGCGTCACCAGCAGCGGCGCCAGCGACCGGAAGCGCAGCGCGAGCGCGATCTCCTCGCGCGCCCGGTCCACCCGCCCCCGCACATCCAGCGCGATGGACGACTCGAGGCGCGCCAGTCTCGCCGGCGTATCGTGGAATCCCGGAATCGTCTCGCCCAACCGGGTGGCGTCGAGCGTCGTCGCCATCCGCGCAAACGCGCCGAAGGCCCGGCCGGCCTCCCGTGCATCCACCGGGCTCGTCACCTTGACGATGCTGCGGAGTCCCGGCGCCACCTCCCAGCAGCGCCACAGTTCACCCTCCGCGTCATGTACCCACCCAAGGCCATCGGGCGTGCGGAGGAGCACCGGCAGGCCGACATCGGCCGTCGGCCCGGCGGCCGCGCCGGCTAGCACCGTCTCGATATTCCGCATGACCAATTCAGGTGACGGAAACACCACGCGATTGACCCGCTGCAGCAGCCATCGCGGCGCGGACACGCCATCCGAGATCAGGAACGATGCGTTGATATGACCGCCACGAGCCGGAACGATCCGGGCGTCACCCAGGGTCATCCACCGGCCCAGCACGCGTGCCGCCGCGCGATCGTCGCTCACGGCCAGAGCGGGGCAGGGTAGTCCCCGCGGGCCGCGAGCGCGGCCAGGTGCGTGCGCACCTGCGCGGCATCCTCCGGAAAGGTCACCCCGCACCACTGCGATTCGGCTGGGAGCACCTTCACCGTTCGGCCCTGGGCGATCGCCACCGCGATGGCCTCCGGCAGGTAGTACTCGTCGCGAGCCAGGTCGGCACCGGTGAGAAACTGCATGAAGGCCGGCTCGATCACGTCGAAGATGTCCGCGGTGAGTCCCCACATGTTCATCGAGACCACGGCGTCCGGCGGGTTGAGGCGCTGCCCCGGGGCGCCACCGCGCAGGACCCCATCCTCCTCGTGAATGCCCCGTACCTCGTCGAGCTCCAGCAGCCGGCCGTCCTCCGCGATGCGACAGATTGCCCGATTGACCGGCCCCGTGGGCGACAGCGTATCGCGCAGGGCGAATCCCGCCAGATGCCATGTGGGCACCTTGTCGTCGTCGGCCTGCGACGCGGCAACCAGCGCCTGGTAGGGCCGCGCGCCGTAGAAGTCGTCGCTATTCACCACCATGAACGGTCCGGTCACCACCTCACGCGCGGACCTGATAGCGTGCGCCGTGCCCCACGGACGCGTCCGGCCCGCCGGCACTTGGATGCCGGGGGGAAGATCGTCGAGCCGCTGCGTCACCGCCGATAGCGCCACTGATCGGCGGTAGCGGTGCTGGAGCGCCGGCACCAGGTCGAAGGCCGCGGGCCGCACGATCAGCACCACTCGGTCGATGCCGGCCCGCGCGGCGTCGAAAATGGCGTAGTCCATGAGCGTCTCGCCCTGCGGCCCAAGCGCCGTGAATTGCTTGTCGCCACCGAAGCGTGAGCCCATGCCGGCCGCCAGTACCACGAGCGTAGGAGCGATCGCAGAAACTCCTCGGAAAATGCTTCTTAACAACGTTGAGGCGTGCATGTGGAAGCTCTTGTGCAACTTGCATTTACGCAAGGAGCATAGCATCTTGACGCCATGATTCGCGTGACTGCCGTGGAGCCCGGAACTATCGGCGCCGAACTGGGGCTGGAACCGGGGAGTGAGCTCCTCAGCGTCAACGGGCGCGAGCTCGATGATTTCCTCGACTGGGAGTATCTCACCGCCGAAGAAAGCTTCATCCTCCATGTGCGCCAGCCCGATGGCGAGGAGGTCGAGTTCGACATCGAGCGCCCGCTCGAGGAGCCGATGGGCCTCGGTCTCGAACCGCCCCGCATCCGCCGCTGTGCCAACCGCTGCGATTTCTGCTTTGTGGACGGTAATCCCCTCGGCCTGCGCGACGCCCTCTACATCCGCGACGACGACTACCGGCTGAGCTTCCGCTACGGCAACTTCGCCACCCTCACGAACCTGAAGCCATGGGACGTATCGCGCATCATCGAGTACCGGCTGTCGCCGCTGTACGTGTCGGTGCACGCCAGCGACCCGGTGATCCGTCGCTACCTGCTGCGCAACCCGACCGCCCCCGAGATCATCCCCCAGCTTCGCGAGTTCGCCCGGCATGGCATCGAGTTCCACACCCAGATCGTCATGTCGCCTGGCGTGAACGACGGTCCGGTGCTGGAGCAGACCCTGCGCGACCTGTATGAGTTCGGGACCCAGGTGCTCGGCTGTTCGGTGGTGCCGGTGGGGCTCACCGAGTACAGCAAGCACAAGCTGGTGCGCGAACCGACGGCCGAGGAGTGCCGCGCCGCCATCCTCATCATCGAGGCGTGGGCCGGTGTCGCCCGCCGCGAGCGCGGCGTCTCCTGGGCGTTCGGCGCCGATGAGCTGTACATGCGCGCCGGTGTCGAGCTGCCACCAGCGTCGGTCTACGACGGATTCGAGCAGGTCGAGAACGGGGTCGGTGCCGTGCGATGGCTGCAGCGCCAGATCGCGAACGAAGCGGAGTCACTCGGTGGATGGCGTGGCAAGCGCGTCGGCGTGGTGACCGGCACCGCCATGGCCCCGCTGCTTCCCCAGGTCATCGCGCCGCTCGCCGCGGCAACCGGGGCCGAGTTCGAGCTCATCCCGGTGGAGAACACGCTGTTTGGCACGACGGTCACCACCGCGGGCCTCATTCCCGGCGCCGCCATGCGTGACACGCTCCGGCTTCGCACCGATCTGGACCTGGTCCTGTTGCCCGCCGAGTCGGTCAACGACGACGGGCTCTTCATTGACAATCTCGCGATCGAGGAATTGGTCGCATCGCTGCCCGTCGAAGTACGGCTCTCCCGCGACTTCGTCGATGCGCTTGCCCAGGAGGTTCCCGCGTGAGTCAGCCCACCGTGGCCATTGTTGGCCGCCCCAACGTGGGGAAGTCCACGCTGTTCAACCGTATCCAGGGCGGCCGCAAGGCGATCGTGTCGGCCGAGGCCGGCACGACCCGCGACCGCCATTTCGGCGAGGGCGAATGGAACGGCCGGAAGTTCTGGCTGGTGGACACCGGCGGGCTGGTTCCCGATTCGCACGCCCCCATGGACCAGGCGATCCGGAAACAGGTCGAGACGGCGGTGGACGAGGCCGACCTGATTCTCTTCGTCGTGGACGGCAAGGCCGGCTTCCACCCGATCGATGGCGCCATCGCCGAGCGATTGCGCAAGTCAAAGCGCCCGGTGCTCGTGGTCGTGAACAAGCTGGACGACCTGGAAAAGGCCACCGCCCAGCACGACTTCTACAGCCTCGGTCTCGGGGACCCCCTGGGCACCTCCGCCGGCGTGGGCAAGGGAAGCGGCGACGTGCTCGACAGGATCGTCGCCATGCTGCCTGAGGGCGAGGACGATGCGCCCGAGTCGATCAAGGTCGCCGTCGTCGGGCGCCCGAACGCGGGTAAGTCATCGATCATCAACAAGCTCCTGGGCGAGAATCGGCATGTTGTGGCGCCCGAGGCAGGCACCACCCGCGATGCGATCGACTCGCATCTCGAGGAGGGCCCGCTGAAATACACCTTCATCGACACCGCCGGCCTCCGCCGTCGCGCCAAGGTGAACGAGGACATCGAGTTCTATTCCACGATGCGGACCGAGCGCGCCATCGAGCGGGCCAGCGTCTGCGTGCTCGTGGTCGATGCCAAGCTCGGCCTGCACAACCAGGACCTGCGCATCGCAACCCAGGCGTGGGAGAAGGGCTGCGGGCTCATCATCCTGGTGAACAAGTGGGACCTGATCGAGGAGAAGGACACCAATACCGCCTCGCGCGGCGAGAAGACGCTGATCGAGAAGGCGCCCTTCCTGGAATGGGTCCCGTTCCTGTACGTATCAGCGCTGACCGGCCAGCGGGTGCGCAAGCTGCTCGAGCTCATTGGCGAGGTGGCGGCGCAGCGCGAGAAGCGCATCGCGACCGCCGAAGTGAACAAGGTGCTCGGGGAATTGCTGGACCGGAATTCGCCACCGCAGAAGGCCGGTGAGGAGGTGAAGTTGCTGTACGCCTCGCAGATCGGCACCGCGCCGCCCGAGTTCGCGATCGTGTCCAACCGCCCGCTCGATATTCACGAGAGCTACCTGCGGTACCTCATCCGCGGGTTTCGCGATGCCTGGTCCTTCAAGGGCTCGCCACTCCGGATCAAGTTCACCATGAAGAGCTCCCGGCGGTGACCCTGCTCGCGCTGCCCTGGCTCCTGCTCGCGTACCTGGTGGGTGCCATCCCATCCAGCCTGATCGTCGGCAAGCTGTTTCGCGGCATCGATCTGCGGGAGCATGGCAGCCGGAATCTCGGCGCCACCAACGTGTACCGGGTGCTTGGCTGGAAGTACGCCATCCCGGTGGCGATCCTCGATATCCTGAAGGGCACCATCCCGGTGCTCTTCTTCGCACCCCGCGTGTCGCCCTCGCTCGTCACCGCGCTGCTCATCGGCATCGCGGCCATCGTGGGCCACGTGTACTCGGTGTTTGCCGGGTTCAAGGGCGGCAAGGGGGTCGCCACGGCGACCGGTGTCATGCTCGGCCTGACCCCAGCGGCCGTGGGCGTCGTCGCTGTCGCCTGGGTCCTGATCGTCTGGCTCACCGGCTACGTTTCCCTCGGCAGCATCGTGGGCGCCGCCGGGCTCCCGTTCGCCGTCTACTTCATGTATCCGGCACGGCGGGAATTGGTCTGGATCGATGCGCTCGTGGCCGCGGCGATCATCTGGTTGCACCGCGCGAATATCAAGCGCCTGCTCGCCGGCACCGAGAATCGATTCGGCCGCCGGGCGGAGACCTCCTGATGCGCATCGCCGTGCTGGGGGCCGGGAGCTGGGGCACGACGCTGGCCGACCTGCTGGCGCGGAAGGGGCACGACGTCCGCCTCTGGGCCTACGAGCCGGACGTGGTCGAGGCCATCAACGCCTCGCACCTCAACCCGGTGTTCCTGGCCAACTCGCCGCTGGCGCCCGCCCTGCGCGCCGTGGGTGACGCAAGGGCGGCGGTCGATGGGGCGGAACTGATCGTGTCGGTGGCGCCTAGCCATGCGCTCCGATCGGTGCTGCGGCGGGTGCAGGAGGCAGTGCCCGCCGGCACCATCGTTGTCAGTGCCACCAAGGGGCTGGAGACGGATACGCTGGCGCTCATGTCCGACGTCATCGCGGCCGAGCTGCCCCAGGCACGCCTGGCTGTGCTCTCGGGGCCCAGCTTCGCGATGGAGGTGTACCAGGGGCGCCCGACGGCCGTGGTGGCGAGCTCGGTCGATCCCGCGGTGGCCGAGGCCGTGCAGGAGGCCTTCGCGACGCCACGGTTCCGCGTGTACACCAATGCCGACGTGGTGGGTGTCGAGCTCGGTGGCGCACTCAAGAACGTGATCGCCATCGCGACCGGCGTGCTCGACGGGCTCGAACTCGGCAACAATGCGCGCGCGGCGCTGCTCACGCGCGGCCTGGCGGAGATCACCCGGCTGGGTGTGGCCCATGGCGCCGACCCGCTCACCTTCGCCGGTCTCGCCGGCATGGGAGACCTGGTGCTCACCGCCACCGGCGACCTGAGCCGCAACCGGCAGCTCGGTATGGCCCTGGCGAAGGGCGAGACCTACGAGGCGTACCGCGCCCGGCATCGCACGGTGGCCGAGGGGGCCAACGCCGCCATGGCCGCCACGGCACTCGGAAAACAGCTCGGTGTCGAACTCCCCATCTCGGCGGAGGTATCTGCGGTCCTCTTCGAGGGGCAGTCGCCGGCCGAGGCCATCCGCAACCTGATGGAGCGCACGCTCAAGGCCGAACAATGGCGGTAACGACCATTGGCACCACGCAGGAGTTCTTCTCGATCGGTGAGGTGTGTACCCTCACCGACCTCAAGCCGCATGTGCTCCGGTACTGGGAGAGCCAGTTCCGCTTCCTCAACCCGGCCAAGAATCGCTCCGGCAATCGAGTGTACAAGGCACGCGAGATCGAGCTGATTCTCCTGGTCAAGCACCTGCTCTACACCGACAAGTACACCATCGAGGGGGCCCGCCACCGGGTCGAGCAATACCGGCGCTCCGGTGCACTCCGAGCTGAGTCGCGCCACGCGCTCGAGCTGGAGACGGTGCGCGACCTGCGCGCCGCGCTCGATGATCTCCTCGCCCTCATCGACGGGCGGAAGGTGACGGGCGGGCAGTGAACATCCTGGTCACCAACGACGACGGCATCCTCGCTCCGGGTCTCGCCCTCCTCGCCGACGCCTGCCGCGGCGTGGCGCACGTGACCGTGGTGGCCCCCGACCGTGAGCAGAGCGGCACCAGTCACTCGCTGACCCTGCATCGCCCACTCCGGCCGCAGCGCCGCCCCGATGGGGCCTGGCAGGTCGACGGCACCCCCACCGATTGCGTCATGCTGGCGCTGCAGGCGCTCATGCCTGACCGCCCCGACTTCGTGTTCTCCGGCGTGAATCACGGGCCGAACATGGGTGAGGACGTGCTCTATTCCGGCACCGTGTCGGCGGCCATGGAGGCGGTGATGCTCGGCGTGCCGGGCGTGGCCCTGTCGTTTGCCGGGCACAGTCCGGAAACCATGGCGACCTACAAGGACGCCATCGCCCGGCTGGTGCGCCACGTCACCACGCTGGCGGAGTTTCCGGCCAACACCCTGCTCAACGTCAATTTCCCGCCGGTCCCCGCCAGCGAGGCGATGGGCCTCAAAGTCACCAGTCTCGGCAGCCGCTATTTCTCCGAGTCATTGATGCGCATGAAGGACCCCTGGGGCAGGGAGATCTTCTGGATCGGCGGCGGCAGCATCACCTGGACCGGCGGCGTCACGTCAGATCATGCCGCGATCCACGAGGGGTACATTTCCGTCACGCCGCTGCAGTTGGACCTCACGAACTACGGCCTTATCGAAACGGTGAGGGGATGGTCGCTGGAGGGCTGAGCGCCGGTGACAGCTATCAGGGTTATCGCACACGCCTGGTGGAGACCCTGCAGTCGAAGGGCATTCACGACCTCGGTGTCCTCCGTGCCGTGAGCCTCGTGCCGCGCCATCGGTTCGTGCCCGAAAGCGTCAAGCATCGCGCCTACGAGGACGCGGCGCTCCCCATCGGCGGCGGCCAGACGATCTCGCAGCCCTGGGTGCAGGCCCGCTACATCGAGGTACTGGGGCTCAAGGGGCATGAGAAAGTACTTGAAGTCGGCACCGGCTCCGGATATCAGACGGCGCTGCTGGCCCTGCTCGCCGACCGCGTGTTCAGCGTCGAGCGAGTGCCGGAGCTGACCCGCGAGGCGCAACGGGTGGTGCTGGAGCTTGGCATCAAGAACGTGACGATCATGGGCGGTGACGGCACGCTCGGCTGGAGGCCGTACGCCCCCTACGACGCCATCCTGGTCGCGGCAGCGTCGCCGGAGGTGCCGCGTCCACTGCTCGAGCAGCTGGCCATCGGTGGCCGCCTGGTCATTCCCATCGGCGATCGCGAGCAGCAGGTACTCACCCTCGTCCGGCGCACGGACGAGGCCAGCTACGAGACCACCACGCTCGGTGACGTGCGCTTCGTGCCGCTCATCGGCGAACACGGCTTCCAAAGCCAGGACCGGGAGACTTGATGGAGTTTCTGCAGCAGGCCCTCGACTTCTTCCTGCATCTCGATACGCACCTCACCGAGATCACCTCCCAGTACGGGACCTGGACCTACCTCATCCTCTTTCTCATCGTGTTCTGTGAGACGGGGCTGGTGGTCACCCCGTTCCTGCCGGGCGACTCGCTGCTCTTTGCGGCTGGAGCCATCGCGGGGCTGGGCGGGCTGGATGTGCGCATTCTCGCCCCGCTGTTCATCGTCGCCGCCTTCCTCGGCGACAATGTGAATTACTTCATCGGCTCGCGGATCGGCCGGCGTGCCTTCACCGGCAATATCCGGTTCATCAAGCGGGAGTACCTGGAGCGAACGGAGCGCTTCTATGCCAGGCACGGCGGCAATACCGTCATCATGGCCCGCTTCGTTCCCATTGTCCGGACCTTCGCTCCGTTCGTGGCCGGTGTGGGCCATATGCCGTATGCCCGGTTCATCGTGTACAGCCTGGTTGGATCGCTGCTCTGGGTCGGGCTGTTCGTCGTGGGCGGGTATCTCTTCGGGAACCTCCCGGCGGTGAAGCAGAACTTCAGCTTCGTGGTGCTGGCCATCATTGCGCTGTCGACCGCGCCCATCCTCATCGAGTTCGTGCGCGCACGCCGGCAGCCCCAGGCGTGACCCGCCGGTTTCTCGTCAGCGGCCGGGTACAGGGCGTGGGGTTCCGCGACTTCGCCCGTCGCGAGGCGATGCGTCTCGGGCTGCTGGGTTATGCGGCCAACCTGCCCGATGGCCGGGTCGAGGTGGTGGCCGAGGGCGATTCGCACGCATTGCAGGAACTCGGGGAATCGCTGGCCAGCGGACCACGTTCCGCGCACGTCACTGGTGTCCTCGCCGAGCCGGCACAGGTCACCGAGTCATTCACCACTTTCGGCACCCGGTAACCATGCAGAACGACATTGCCGACCGAGTCCGTCGCGCCCTGCGCGCCATTCCCGACCATCCCAAGCCGGGCATCATCTTCCAGGACATCACGCCGGTGCTGCACAATGGCAGGCTGTTTGTCGACGCGGTGGATGCGCTCACGGAACCATTTCGCCACCTGGCCGTGACGCACGTGGTCGGCATCGAGGCGCGGGGATTCATCCTCGGGGCGCCGCTCGCTACCAGGCTGGGCGCGGGATTCATTCCCCTGCGCAAGCCGGGCAAGCTTCCATGGGACTCGGTCGCGGAGAAGTACGCACTCGAATACGGCGAAGACAGCCTCGAGGCGCATCGCGATGCCTGCGGGCCGGGTGACCGGGTGCTGATCGTGGACGATGTGCTGGCGACCGGTGGCACCGCCGAGGCGGCGGGGAAACTGGTGCGGCGGCTCGGCGCGGAGTTGCTGGGCTGGACGTTCCTGCTGGAGATTGTTGCGCTGGGTGGCCACAGCCGGCTTACCGGTGCCCGGTACGCCTCGCTCGTATCGCTCTAGTTCGTCTCGGCTATTGGTTGGTCTGCGAGCAGGTCGCGGTGTCCTGCTCGGCACGATCGGGAGCACCCACCGCGTTGTAGCCGATGGTGATCGTGCCGGTGGTGACGGTCCCTGCGGCCCTGATCGCAGCCGGGCTGGTCACGAGCAGGAGGCTGGTCTGCCAGGGCAGCGCGGGGTTGTTGACCACCACGTCGCCGGCGTCGGTGGCGTAGGTAATCGAGGTCACCGTTCCGCTGCCCACCAGCGAGGCGGAGTACGCCACACTAAGACTACCCGAGATGGTCGAATTGCCGGTGTTCGGCCCACACTGGAGCGTGTTGTTGCTCCCGCCGCCGTCTCCGCAGGCGCCCACGGTAAACGCTCCGGCCAGCAGTCCTAGCGTCTGACCCAGCAAGACACGCCTCCATCGGCCAACGGTTGGGTGCGTCATGATCGTCCTTTCGGGATGGCAGGGCTCGACATCGATGAGCATATATACATATGCCCGCCGTGACCCGCCAACGCCCATCACGCATTAGATTTTCCTGCCTGCCCCCGTAGCTCAGTTGGATAGAGCAGCAGTTTCCTAAACTGTTGGCCGGCGGTTCGATTCCGCCCGGGGGTACTGAGCAGCAGTTTCGCGGGTTCAGCTGGCCATCACCTTCAGGGGCTGCCGCAACGTCAGCATCAGGTGCGATCCCGCGGGCAGCACGATGTCCATGTCCTTCATGATCACGGAGACGGCGGCTCCGGCGGCTCCTCCCGCCACGCCGCCGATGACCGCGCCCTTCGTGTTGCCGCCGATCACCTGGCCGAGGATCGCGCCGGCCGCGGCGCCGGCGCCGACCCGCGCTGCATCCACGGCCTCGACTCCACGTCCCTTGCTGATGGTATCGAGCGAGTCGATCGACGCATCGAGGTTATAGGCCCGCCCGTTCACGGTGACGCTCGTGACGGCGAGCGTCAGCGTGCCGGTGGACCTGGTGTTCGGCGCCGGGCTCACCTCCACGATGGTGCCCTGGACCGTCGATCCGGCGGGGATGGCAATGCCGCCGCCCTTTCCGGCGACATCCTGCACCACATGGGCAGTAAACGCATCCCCGGCGTGTCCCTGGCGTGAACTGATTGTCTCGTTGAGTGCCGCATCGATCCGCGTGCCTGCAGCGAGGTTGAGGGTCTTCCGTGCTGCGGGCGGCGCGACCGGCTGGTCCGCCGCCTTGCCGGACGAGGTGGGGCGGTCCATCGAACTGCCAGAGCAGCCGGCGATGCCGGCGAGCGAGAAGGCGAGAAGGCAGGCGTAAGTCTTGGAACTAGTCATGGGTACGGGTGCTCCAGGTCGAACGAGATTTCCACTCCTGCCCAACGCTAGTGGAACTCTTCCCAGCCACCATCGCCCATCGGGACTAGAGGCGGGGCCTCCTTTCGATGGACGGCCTGGCCCCCGGGTGCTCGATTCGGGGACGCGTTGACCACAACCGTGTGCGCCAGCTAGTTTTGAGGGCTGTAGTACCCGGACCCCGGAATCGTTCCGGCGCCGGCAGGGTCCCTGACCACCGACTTTTCGGCAACCCGTGGCGATCACAACGATGCAGGCACCACCAACCAAGCCCGCCAAGACCACCACCGCGCCAGTTCGGCCCCATGCGCCCGATGCGGCCTGGTGGGAAATCCCGGCGCGCCGCAACCTGGTCCTCGGCGTCGCCGGCGCCGTCCTCGTCGCCGGCGCTGGAGCCTGGTTCTGGAAGTCCGCGTCGGTGCGCAAGGAAGATTTTGCGTCTCGCGCGGTGCAGCAGGCCCGGCAGGCCGCCGAGCAGGGTAACCTGCCGCTAGCCGCCAGCGAGCTGCAGAAGGTGACCCAGACCTATGCCGGTACCCGGTCGGCCGTCGAGGCCATGCTCGTGCTGAACCAGGTGCGAATGGTGAATGGACAGACCGAGCTGGCGGTGGTCGGCCTCCGGGAGTTCATCGCGAAGAACCCGCCGATGGAGTTCCGGGTTCCGGCGTATGGGCTGCTCGGCGTGGCCCTGGAGAACACCAAGAAGCCGCTCGAGGCCGCTGCCGCTTACGAACAGGCGTCAGCCGGGGCCCAGGTCGACTACCTCAAGGCCGACTACCTGGTGCAGTCGGGCAGGGCCTTCACAACCGGCGGCAAGCCGGACCTCGCGATCAAGGCGTACCAGAGGGTCGTCGACAGCTTTCCCAAGACTCCTGTGGTGAACGAGGCTGAGGTGCGGCTGGCCGAGATGACGAAGGGCGCGAAGTAGGCGGCGAGACGGGCACCAGCGGACGAAGTCAGCGGATGAGATTCTGGGAGGCCCGGCGCTGCGAAGCACCGGGCCTTTTCTTCTCGACGAGTACCGTCACTGGAATCACCTGCTATTGAATAACTTAAGAGACGTAACCTGAGGTAGTTACTCAGGTCAACGGCGGGCGGCTTCACTGGCATGGGTAAGAGTCGTATAAGATGTATTATGTTAAGTTATGCTGGGGATAACCCCAAGGCCGTGTGGAGATGTCGTCCCCTTCCCACCGCCTGATGCACACGACAGCGACATCAACGCGGCAGTATTATGACAGTAGGGGCGGCTAGGAAGTGACTGGCCTACTTGGATAGAGCGCCATCAAAGACGAAGCGACCCTCACCTTGCAGCCACACCTCGTCGAAGCCACCCTCCGTGGTAGGCGTCGCCCGGACCGATAGCTGGCTCCCGCTTCGGCTGGCGAATACCAGTGGAAGCTGGGTGCGACCGACCTGTACCAGCAGCAGCGCGGCGGCGACCGTCCCGGTTCCGCAGGCCAAGGTCTCCCCCTCGACTCCCCGTTCGTAGGTCCGGATCAGCCAGGGCTTGCCCGGCCCGGCAGGCGGGCTGATGAAGTTCACGTTGGCCCCCGCCGGCCCCAAGGTAGGATCAAACCGGAGCTGCCGGCCCCGCTCGACGACGTCCAGTCGGTCTACGTCGTCCACCAGGACGATGAGGTGAGGCACCCCTACCAGCCCCAGCCACGCCTGGTGCTCCCCGGCGCGGCAGATCCCCTCGATCCTGACCAGGGGCTCAACCGCCGGCAGGTTGATCTCCGCCTCCTGGCCCGCGCCCGTGCAATGGCTCAGCACTTCGCCGGCCGGCGTCAGCAAGGTCATCGCGGCCGCCGGGGCCATGCCCAGCCGCGCCGCCAGCCGGGTGCTGCACAGCGCCGCGTTGCCGCACATGGCGGCGAATGACCCGTCCGCATTGAAGTACTGCATCCGCACCCGGTCGGCACCCTCGGGGGTCAGGAGCACCACGCCGTCGGCCCCCACCCCGGTCTGCCGGGCGCACACCGACGCAATGCGCTCCGCCGGCCAGTCGGAGAGCTGGTGCTCCCGCCCGTCCAGCATCACGAAGTCGTTCCCCGACCCCGTCATTTTGTAGAAACGATGCATGGCTGTCCTTGTTGCTGTCAGTCGTCAGTCGTGAGTCGTCAGTAAGTCGTCAGTCCTTCCCGAGCCAATAGCTGCCGACTCTCTGACGACTGTCGACTGCCGACTGCCGACTAGATCTTACCAAGCATCCCCTGCAGTCTCAGCCACCACACCATCCAGATCGCTTCCCGCACGATCCGCTTGCTCATCTTGCTGGTGCCTTCCACCCGGTCGGTGAACACGATTGGCAACTCGACCAGGCGGAATCCCTTCCGCCAAGCCCGGAAACTCATCTCGATCTGGAAGGCGTACCCGTTCGACCGCACCGCCTCGAGGTCGATCGCCTGGAGCACCTTGCGGCGAAAACACTTGAAGCCGCCGGTGGAGTCGGTGAGCGGCAGCCCGCTGATGACGCGGGCATAGGCATTCGCACCCAGCGAGAGCAGCAGCCGCTGGATGGGCCAGTTGATCACGTTGACCCCCTGCTTGTAGCGGGATCCGAGCACCAGGTCCGCGCTCTGGATCGCCAGCAGGAAATCCGGCAGGAACTTGGGGTCGTGCGAAAAGTCGGCGTCCATCTCGAAAATGAAGTCGTAGTCGTGCTGGAGCGCCCACTGAAACCCCGCGATATACGCCCGGCCCAGTCCATCCTTCGACATCCGGTGCAGCACATGCACTCGCGGCTCACGCGCCGCCAGCTCATCGGCGATCTGGCCGGTGCCATCAGGCGAGTTGTCATCCACCACCAGGATTTCGAGCCGCGGGTCCTGCAACAGCACCGCCGGCACGATCTGGGGCAGGTTCTCCCGCTCGTTGAACGTGGGAATGATGACGAGTGCGCGGTCAGGCATCCTGCCTCCGGTGGCGGAACGCCGGCACAATGATCAGCCCGAGGGCGATAAGGCTGGCGATCAGCGTCACCATCTTGCCGGTACGATATGACGGCGAGCTGAAATCGAACGCCACCTCCTTCGCGCCGGGCGGCAGCTCGACACTGAGGAATGCGTTGTTGGCCCGGAGCACCGTCGCCGCCTTGCCATCCACGGTGGCGTGCCAGTCAGGATACCAGCTCTCCGACACCAGCAGCCAGCTCGGTGCCGCCGACTGCCCGGTGAGCCCGATGGTCATCTTGCCCGGCTCCCATTGCGTCACCTTCGCCTCGATGGCGGGACGTGCCGCTATTTGCCCGCCAGCAATGGCCGGCGGATTCACCGACGCGGTATCGGAGAAGACCACCAGGTCGCTTACCGGGAAGCGAGGGTCGAGCACGGTCGGCACCAGTTGGTCGTCCGGCACCTTGGCCGCGGCGCCAATCACGCGCGCGTACGGCAGCAGCGTGTCACGCTCCAGGAGCACGCCCGGCGAGCGGCCCATGATCGTCTCGGCGGGACCCGCCACCAGGTGGAAACCCGGCAACGGTTGCTCCTTGGGGAGCACCAGCTGGTTGATCGCCAGGAGGTTCCAGACGTTCGGGTTCCCCTCGAGCAGGTTCTTCCACACGTTCTTGCCGCCCATCAGTTCATCGTAGTACCGAATCTCGTTGCCATGATACCCGAGCACCTGCTGGATGTCGTGCGCCATCAGCACCGAGCCCTGGTATACCCCCGGGTCGAGCACGCGTGACGGCGGTGCCGCCTGCCGCATGCGCGAAATCAGGGCGTCATCCGCGAAGATCTCCTTAGCCGGTCGGCCCCAGTCGAAGAAGAGCCGGTCCACGCTCCACAGGTCAGCCACGATCACCACGACCAGCAGCGCCGCCGCCATTCCGCCCTTGAGCCGCCCCGCCGCCATCGCCCAGATGATGGCGCCGCCGACCAGCAGCACGAAGAGCAGCCGCACTGCCCCGCCCTGCAGCGCCCCGGCATTGCCCACCACCTGCCCTGCCATCTGTTCCTTCGCGAGCGCCTCGGCAACAGGCTGCAGCCCGCCCACCGCGCCAAGAATAGCGATCACCCCAAGCACGCCACTCCCCACGATGGCCGCTCGCCGTGACACGTCGCCGCGGAGCAGGCGATCCACCCCGAGCCCGGCGAACACGCAGGTCACGAACGCCACCAGGTAGAACGCCATCCCAGGGGCCCGCACCTTCTGCATCAGTGGCATCACCTCGTACCACAGCCGGTAGAATGGCGTGTGCCCGCCAAAGGCAATCAGCAGGAACAGTCCCCCGATGGCCAGCAGTGCCCACTTGAGTCGCAGCCGCGTCCGGTCTCCGAGCCCGATGATCGCCAGCAGGATCACGACGGCGCCGACATACTCGGTGTGCAGCTTGAAGAAGTTCTGGCCCCAATAGGAACTGAGCACGCCATTGAACTGCGGCAGGAACGTCGTCATGAGCTCTTCCACCGGCAGCGCAAACGCGGTGGCATAGTCCCAGCCCTGGCTGGCCCCGCGCGCGGCAAAGGGCAGGTAGCTCAGGAACGGGAACGCCTGGATCGCCGAAATCGCCACGCCCAGCGCCACGGCGCCGAGGCTCGCCGCCAGCGCGACTGGCCACCGCAGGTTCGCGCGACGGTCTTCCGCGAAGAAGACGAGGTACAACGTCCACAGGCCCCCGGCCACCAGCAGGTAATAGGTGAGCTGGTAGTGCGGGCTGATCATGCAGAGGCCGACGATGACCGCCACCCAGCCGTACCCACTCACCTTGCCGTCGCGCAGCGCCCGCAGCAGGCCCAGGAAAAAGAAGGGCGCGAGCGCCGACACGAAGAGCTTGCCGTCATGGCCCGGGCTGACGAGTGAGGCGAGGATGCCGCTCATCTGGTACGACACGCCCGCCACCACCGCGCCGGTCCAGCTCACGTGCAGCGCGCGCAGCAGCCCGTACATGCCCAGGCCCGCAATGACCACGTGGCCGGCGTAGGCCAGCGTCATCGCCAGGTCCTCGGCCAGGACCCAGCGCAGCCACGCCGCGGGATAGAAAATGTCGCCGTGCATCGCCGCGATGAACGGCATGCCACCGAAGATGTAGGGGTTCCATTCGGGGATACGGCCATGCGCCTTGAAGAACTCCGCCCCGAAATGCCGGAAGGCGTAGCCCGCGATCAGCTGGTCGCTGCCATAGACGAACTGCCCGGCCAGCATCGGCCAGAACAGCGTCAGCATCGCGGCAACGAACACCAGCGCTGCGATGAGGAATGGGTATCGTGGCTCGAAGCCGGGTGCAGGCGACTGCTCAGGGTGCGGCACGTACGTGCTCCCGCGAAGTAAGGAGGAAGGGCACCGCTGCCCCGACCTCGGTGATCGTCAGCATGACTCGCGACGCGATCGCCAGTGCCGCGGCACCGGGTGCGCCCAGTGTTCCCTGCAGCATGAGGATGAAGACACTTTCCCGCACGCCCAGTCCCGCGGGCGCGACGACCGCCAGGAGCCCGGCCACGTACGACGCGGCGAAGGCGCCGATGCACTGCACCAATGTGGGGGCCTGGTCGAATATCCCGCGCGCCAGCAGCCACAGCGCGCCACCGTAGCCGCACCAAGCGAGGATGTTCGCACCGGCGGCCAGCAGGAGCGCGGCCGGTGCCGGAGCCGCCGGCGTTCCTGCCTTGAGCCGTGCCAGCGCCAGCACCCGCGCGACCGCGCCAGGCCACATGAGGAAGAGCATGCCCGCGACGCTGGCGCCCAGCAGCACAGCCAGCGCGAGGCGGATCCAGGGATACTGCGACTCCAGCAGGGACGTTCCGGTGAGGCCAACCACCACGGCGCCCGCGGCCACCGAGAGCGCCTGGTTGAGCACCGCAGCGCCCGTCGCCACCCAGGGTGCCACCCCCACCTGCCCCGCCATGACCGCCATCCCCGCGATCGCCCAGACCTTTCCGGGCAGGTACTTGCCGAGACTCGACACGATCCAGATGCGGGCGGCGGCGCCGAGCGTCATCGCCTGGCCCCACGCCGTGACGAGCCCGCGCCACGCCACGATGAGCACCAAATACATCGTCCACGTGAGGAAGGCACTCGCCACCAGCAGCAATGGCTTCAGGTGCCACGCCACCGGTGCTGCCTGCGCATCCGACCATGCATGCCAGAGCTGTCGGAGCGCCAGCGTCACCAGCAGTGCGCCCAGCAGGATCCGGAGGACTTTCCATCCGCTAATCACGGCGCAGGGCCTCGTGGTACCATCCCTCGCATACCTCCGCGACGCGCGCCGGCGACAGTTTGTGCCGCCATTCGGCGCCCGCGCGCCTGGCCAGCTCAGGCGTTGCCGGGTCCCGCAGCAGGCCGAGCGCCGCATCGGCGATCGCGTCGCCCGATGGAATGACGAGCCGGCCGGCGCCGTGCTCCGGCACCACGTCGAGCACCCCTCCCCCATCCCAGCACGAAACCACCGGCACGCCACGCATCAGCGCTTCGGCGGCCACCAGCCCGAAGCCTTCGCCCTCTGCCGGGAACAGCATGAGGTCGGCGCGACAGAGGAGGTCGAGCACCTTCGTACGCGAGAGCCCCCCGGCGAAGGTCACCTGCGTCGACAGGTCGAGCGTCGCCGCACGCTGCTCCAGCGCCGCCCGCTCGGGCCCGTCTCCCACGACGGTAAGGGGCAGGCGCACATCGAGATCCCGGAGGCAGGCCAGCGCTTCGAGCGCCAGGTGCACCCGCTTCTGTGGCGTGAGGCGGGACACGACCATCAGGCCCGCGCCCCCGGTGGTCCACCGATCGTCGGCCAGCGGCACCGGCATTGGCTGCACCCGGTCGGGATCGATGAACGTGCCGAGCGACTCACGGATCGTGGTGGCAATGGGATGGGAGACGGTCGTGACGACCCGGGCCCGACGGAACAGCGGCCGGGCGATCGCGCGCGCGAGCCAGGACTGCTGCAGCAGGCGGGCATCGGTGCCATGCACCGTCAGCACGAGGGGGGCACTGGTCGGCGATGCCAGCCCGCCCGGCACCCACCAGTGCGCGTGCACCAGGTGCGCACCCGCGGCCAGTTCCGACTGCGTGGCCCGGCGCATCGCCCGCCACAGGCCGAAGAGCGCGCGCATCCCCCCCTGCATCCGCACGGCGTCGCGCATGGTGCCGCGATACGCCAGCGTCTCATTCTGGGGCTGCGCGTATCGCACCCGGCGCACCGGAATGCCTTCCACCTGGGCCGGGCCCACGTCGCCGGCGTCCGCTGGTGCCACCACCACCACCTCGATGCCGCGCGCCTGGAGCCCGTGCGCAAGCGGCACCAGGAAGTTCCCGGCGACGTCCCCCGGAAACCTGGGGAAGTTGTGGGTGAGGAAAACGACCCGCACGGTCAGTCTCGCAGATCGCCCTGGGCCCGGCGAGCGAGGTCCCGCGCGAGCGCGCGGTTCTCCTCTCGCATGCCGGCGATGAGCTCTCCCACGAAGCCGAAGCCGAACAGCACCACGCCACAGATCACCATCGTCTCCACCAGGTTGAGCAGCGGCCGGAAGCCGTAGCCGAAACCGAAGCGGAGCACGAGGGCCGTAATGCCCGCGAGGAGACCGACCAGGAACAGTACCGCGCCACCGACCCCGAAGAAGAGCATCGGCTTCCGGCCGAAACGGAGCTGGAACCAGACGGAAACGAGGTCGAGGACGCCAACGGGGATCCGCCGCCAGTTGAACTTCGAGATGCCATGGCGGCGCGGATGCAGCGGCACGGGCCGCGACTCGAGGCGGAAGCCATCCACCGCCGCGATTACCACCATGTACCGGTGCCAGTCCGGACGCAGTGGCACCTGGTCCATCACCTGCCGCCGGAACGCCTTCACCGAGTTGAGGTCTGTTACCGTGACGCCAAACAGCCAGCGGCAAAGCCGGTTGTAGACCCCGGAGACAAACGCCTTGTCATATTGCCCCTGCTTGGTACCGGTCACCACGTCGGCCCGGCCGGCCAGGATCGGCTCGACCAGTGTGGGGATGTCTGCCGGGAGGTATTGCAGGTCGGCGGGATAGAACACGAACACCTCGCCGCGCGCCGCATCGCTGGCGGACCGGAGCGCGTCGGCGATGCCACGCTGCACCCGGTGCGTCACCACCCGCAGGAACGGGTAGCGCGCCGCCAGGTCTTGCAGCACCTCGGCGCTGTCGTCGCGACTGCCATCGTTCACCACGATGACCTCGGCGGTGAACGGCGCCGCCCTCAGCGCCTCGTCGCAGAGCCGGGCGAACTCCGGCAGGTTCTCCACCTCGTCCTTGGCCGGCACGAGGACGCTCACATCCACCCTGGCGGCCGGCGTGAACGTCATACCCGCTTTCGCATCCGGGCTGGCAGGATGCCGAGCTGGTCGCGGTACTTCGCCACCGTGCGGCGCGCGATCTGGATGCCCTGCTCCTGGAACAGGTGGACGATCTGCTGGTCCGTCAGCGGCTTCTTCGGGTCTTCCTCCGCCACCATCTTCTCGAGCTTCGCCCGGATGCTGCGGGCGCTGGCGTCCTCGCCCGACGACGTGGAGAGCGCGCTGGAGAAGAAGAACTTGAGGGGGAGCACGCCACGCGGCGTCTGCACGTACTTCTCATTGGTGACCCGGCTCACCGTCGACTCGTGCATGTTGATCACCTCGGCCACCTCGCGCAGCGTAAGCGGCTTGAGGTACTCGACCCCCTTCTCGAAGAAGTCGCGCTGGCGGTCCACGATGAAGTTCATCACCTTCAGCATCGTCTGGCGCCGCTGCTCGATGGCCTGGATCATCCAGTTGGCACTGTTCATCTTCTGGGCGATGAACTCACGGTTCTCCGGCGTCAGCTTCTTCTTGTCGCGCGCGATCTCCTGGTACGAGCGGCTCAACCGCAGCCGCGGGACGCCGGTGTCGTTGAGGAAGACCTTGTACTGGCCGTCGATCTTGTCTACCACCAGGTCGGGCAGGATGTAGGCGTCACCCTTCGCGGCGTGCTTGAGCCCCGGCTTGGGATCGAACCGCGCCAGTTCATCGGCGGCCCGCTGCACCGCCCCAGGGTCGACATTGAAGCGCTTCGCCAGGTCGTTCCACCGGTGCGCGATCAGGTCGGCGAACGCCTCGTCCACCAGCCGGTGGGTGAGCGCCGGCGTGTCCTTCGACTCACGCAGTTGCAGCAGCAGGCATTCGCGCAGGTCGCGGGCACCGATACCCGGCGGGTCCAGCTTCTGCACGATGCCGAGCATCTGTGCCAGGTCAGCCATCGTGTAGAGCAGCTCGGGCGGCAGGTCGGCCCATGATGGCCGGGGTGGCGCGCCGCCTTCTTCCGCCGGTTGCGCGTCAGGTGCCTCGTCCAGCACCTCGACGAACGCGTCCGCGTCCTCGTCCTCGTCGTCGCTGTTACCACCGTGCCGCGCCGCGTGATGCGCCGCCATCAGGCTGTTCACCGAGTCGAGGATCTCCTCCATCGATGCCGCGAGGTAGCCGTCATCGTTGATGTTGCCGACGAATTCCTCGGCCAGGAGCTGCTGCCGTGGCGTGAGGTCGAGCATCTGCAGCTGGTCCTGCAGGTAATCGGCCAGCGTGGTGGTCTCGACGGTGACCGGTTCGGTGTACTCGAGCTGCTCATATTGCTCGCGCGTCCCACCCACGTCGAAGCCGTTGAGGAGGATTTCCTCCCAGTCCACCTCATCTTCCTTCTGCTGCTGTTCCTTCTCCAGCTTGGTATCCACCTGCTCCGGGTTCTCGTCCTCCTCCGGCTCGAGCAGTTCGAGAAAGGGATTCGCCAGCAGCTCCTGTTTCAGGTGCTGCTGCAGGTCCATCATGGGCATGTAGAGCATGTCCATGGCCTGGTAGAGCCGCGGGTTGACCCGCAGCTCCTGGCGCATCGATGTCTGCTGTGACAGCCCGGTTCTCATGGACAGCCCCCCCAGCGCGCCCGCAGGCGTGCCGTCAGCGTGGGTCCCAGATAGAGGCGCGCGATTTCCTCATCGCACACGAGTTCCTTCACGGTGCCGGATTTCGCCACGCGACCCTCACTCATGATGTAGGCCCGGTCAACGATGTCGAGCGTCTGCTCGACGTTGTGATCGGTAATCAGCACGCCGATGCCGCGGTGCCGCAGGCCGGCGACGATGCTCTGGATGTCGTGCACTGCGATCGGGTCCACCCCGGCGAACGGCTCATCCAGCAGCATGAACTTGGGCTCGCTCACCAGAGCCCGGGTGATCTCCAGCCGCCGCCGTTCGCCGCCGCTGAGGGAGTACGCCGGGCTCTTGCGCAGGTGGCCGATCGCAAGCTCCTGGAGCATCTGCTCGAGCACAGCGGCCTGCTCGGCCCTCGGAAGCCGGCGCCGTTCGAGGATGGCCCGGACATTCTCCTCGACCGTCAGTTTGCGGAATACCGACGGCTCCTGGGACAGGTAGCCGATGCCGCGCCGCGCCCGCCGGTACATCGGCCACTGACTGATGTCCGCGCCGTCCAGGACCACTCGCCCCGCGTCCGCCCGGATCAGGCCCACGAGCAGGTAGAACGTCGTGGTCTTCCCCGCCCCGTTCGGGCCCAGCAGCCCGACGATCTCGCCCTGACGGAGCGACACCGACACGTTGTCGACCACGCGCCGGCCCCGGAAGCTCTTGCAGAGCCCGATGCCCTCGACCAGCGCGGCGCTGGCAACGTCCCTGGACGCCGCCTCCCGCACGGCGGTCACGGGGACGCCTTCGGCAGGCCGAGCGACGGCGGCGACATGCCCGTGGGGGGCTTGAGGCTCACGGGCTTGCTCGTGCCCGGCTCCAGTTGGATGCCGTCGACATGCCCGAAGAGATCAACCCGCTCCATGCCTCCGATACCCGTGGTGGCCATCAGCACCACGATGCGGTCGGCCCGTGCGTAGTTGAGCGATGGCAGGGCCTGCTTGCTGCTGTCGGCGGACTTGTTCTTGTCGACGCCACGGTAAAACGACTTTGCCCCGCTGCTGGCTTCGAGCTGCTGCACCTTGGTGGACTTGGCACCCGCCGAGTCGAGTTCCACGAAGCGGATGATCACGGTGTCACCGGCCACCCAGTCGCGCTCGCCGGACACCGAATCCGGTTTCGTGCCCGCCCACGCGTTGAAGAATGCGCGTACTTCCCTGAGCCCACCCCCCGGCGTGTCGATCACCAGGGAGTCACCCCGCAGCTCGTAGTCGCCGGCCAGGCCCACCGGCCGACGCGTGCGCCCCCACGCACTCGTCTGGTCGGCCTTCTTCTCCTTGAGCGCGATCGACACCGTGTCGCCGGTCAGGTCCACATCGCGTGTGACGGCGTGGGCGCTGTCGAGGGCCACGATGCCGGTCAGGTCCCGCTCGTCCATGGTGAACTCGATGCGCTGGCCCTTCAGGTCGAAGGTGTCCTTGCCGAACCCCCGCAAGGAGGGCTCGCCCCCGATCATGGCGCCCTTCCCGTTGGCGCCGGTGCGGAGCCAGAGCGAGTCACCCCGGGCGGTCAGGTCACTCCGGTCGATGGTCACCTTCCCGCCGGCCCACACCTGGTCGTCACCCTTCTCCCGCACCCGGTCGCCCACGATCACGTAGGGCTCTGCCTTGCCCCCGGTGGAATCCTTCGGGATATAGTGGATCGTGGGACGGCCAACGGCGTAGATCTCCACGGTGTCCCGCACGCCCTTCACCGCCCGCAGGTAGTCGAGGCTTGGTCCGTCCATCGTCGAGCCGGTGGCCAGGTTGACGGTGTGCACCTTGCCCCGCGCCTCCCAGCGCTCGCCTTCCTTGTAGTATGTGCCATTCTCCGCATCCATGGTCACCGTCGAATCACGGTAGCGCACGTTTCCGATGAACTGCACAATCCTGCCGGCATAGGCGGCGACGCTGTCACTCTTCATCGAGATCGATGTGCCCTCGCAGGTAATGATCACCCCACCGCCCGCGAAGTAGTTGTCACCTTCCACCGTGGGCACCTTGCGGCCACTGTCGCCCACGAACTGGATGCGAAAGCGGCACTTGTTCGTGTCCTGGGCCGCCAGGTCGGCGACAGCCACAAGCACGAGCAGGACCGTCAGGAGTACCCGCCTCACGCCGAGTCCTTCTCCTGGCCCGGCAGCAGCACGCCCTTGTCGGTGTCGCCCCGGGGCTTGTTCACCACGATATGCTCGAACCGCAGGTCGGACCGGAAGCCCTGACCCTCGAGGTGATCGTCCTTCTGGTCGAACGTGAAGAAGAGGTCGGTGGTGAGCTCCTTCTTCGCCGCGTCATAGAACAGCTTCTCGGTCTTGAGCAGGCGCCCATCGGCCGACCGGAGCACCACGCCACCTTCCGCCGTCATGTTGCCGGTCTGCCACCGGTATGTCCCGGTGCGCGACGTGACGGTCGCATTCTCCTTGCCCGCGCTATCGATGAACACCAGCCGCATCTTTTTCAGCACGGTCGTCTGCGACGGGTCATAGAAGAACGCCGTGTCCGCCTCCACCTGGCCCTCCCGCACGCCATCCCGGGTCAGGAAGTGGACGAACCCCTGGAGCACCTGGTCCGCCGAGTCGGAGGCCGACACCACCGTCGTCGGCTTGGCCCCCCCCTCGTTGCAGGCCGAGAGCGCGAGCCCACCGAACAGGCCCACCACCGCAACTGCACAGGCAACCCTGCTCACACCGCCCCCGCGCGCATCAGGTCATGCAGGTGCACCACGCCCACGATCACGTCTTCATCCAGCACCGGGAGCGCCATGATCCCCTTGCGTTCCATGAAGCCGAGCGCCGCCGCGCCGAGGTCGTCGGGGCCGCAACTGTGCGGTGCGTCCGTCATGACCTCTTCCACCGGCTGGTCGAAGTAGTCCTGCCCCTGCCCGGCCAGGCGCGTCAGGTCACCGGCGGTGAAGACGCCCAGCAGGTGGTGGTCACGGCTGACGAGCGCGATACCACGATGCCGGGCGAGCTGGATGATGACGTCGCGCATGGGTGCCTCGGGCGACACCAGGCCCTGCGGCGGCAGCATCACGTCGCTCACCCGCACCAGGAGCCGGCGGCCCAGCCGGCCACCCGGATGCAGCTCGGCGAAATCCTCCGGCTGGAACCCCTTCTCCACCAGCAGTGCGACGGCGAGTGCGTCACCGAGTGCGAGTGCCACCGTCGTGCTCGAGGTCGGGGCCAGGTCGTGCGGACACGCCTCCTCGCTCACCGAGGCATCGAGCACGGTGGTGGCGACGCGGCCGAGGAACGAGCCCGGAGCACCGGTGATGGCGATGATCGGCACGCCCTTCCGCTCCAGCGATGAGAGCAGGCCGTCCAGGTCGTTCGACTCGCCGCTCTTGCTCAGCACGATGGCGACATCCTCGCTGCCCACGATGCCGAGGTCGCCGTGCAGGCTGTCTACCGGGTGCAGGTACGTGGCTGGCGTGCCGGTGGACGTGAGCGTCGCCGCCAGCTTGCGTGCGATCAGTCCCGACTTGCCGACGCCCGACACGATCACCCGGCCTCCGCGCACCGCGAGCAACTCGACGGCACGCGCAAACCGCGCATCGAGGCGCCGGCCTGCCGCCGCCACCGCCGCCGCCTCGAGCTCGAGGACACGGCGGCCAGCAGCCACGATCGTCTCAGGTGGCGTCGCCACCGCGCTCACGGTAGTACCCGGCAAGGACGTGATCCCATTCTCCTCGAGCCTTGAGCAGTACCTCGACCACTTCGCGTATCGCGCCGTGTCCCCCGGCCTGGGTCGTGACAAAGGTGGAAACGGCCTTCACCTCGGCCACGCCATTCATCACCGACACCGGGATGCCCACCCGGCGCATTACCGGGACGTCGGGCAGGTCGTCGCCGACGTAGAGCACCTCGTGCCAGCCGAGGCCCTTCTCCTGCAGGAGCGCCAGCATCCGCGGCAGCTTGCTCGCCGTACGATCCTGGATGACATCGGTGATTCCAAGTTCACGCGCCCGGTGTGTGGTGGCGGCCGACTCGCGGCCGCTCAGGATCGCTACCGGGATCGCGGCGATGCGCAGGAGGTGGATGCCGACCCCATCCTGCACATTGAACCGCTTGAGCTCGATGCGCTCCCCCTGCGCCTCGCCGATGTAGAGCTCGTTGTCGGTGAACACGCCATCGACATCGAGCACCACCAGGCGAATGCCGCGCGCCAGGCCCGGGTCGATGCCACTCACCGCCTGGCGCTCTCGGTGCCTCGCGCGCGCGCCCAGATGTCGAGCACCGGTGCCATCAACTCGTACATCTGGTCCAGCGGCCACTGGGTCGCCGCATCGCTCACCGCGCGCGCCGGGTCGGGATGCGTCTCGATGAAGAACCCGTCGGCGCCCGCCGCCGCGGCCGCCCGGAGCAGCGGCGGGATCGCGTCGCGCTGGCCGCCGCTCGTGCCACCGGCGCCGAGGCCCGGCTGCTGAACGCTGTGCGTGGCATCGTAGATCACCGGTACCGACGCGGCGTCCGCCATCCGCCGGAAGCTGCGCATGTCCACCACCAGGTCGCCGTAGCCCAGGAAGGTGCCACGTTCCGTGAGCGCCACATCGGCACTGCCCGCCGAGCGCACCTTTTCGACCGCGCCCGCCATCGCCTCGGGTGCCATCCACTGGCCCTTCTTGACGTTCACCGGGCGCCCGGTGCGTCCCGCCGCCACCAGCAAATCCGTCTGCCGGCAGAGGAACGCCGGGATCTGCAGCACGTCCACCACCTGCGCTGCCGCTGCCGCCTGGTCAGCCTCGTGAATGTCCGTCAGCACCGGAAGCCCGGTTGCGCGCTTCACCGCGGCCAGCGCCTCCAGCCCTCGGGCGATCCCGGGGCCCCGCGCTCCCGCCAGTCGCGCGCGGTTCGCCTTGTCGAAGCTCGCCTTGAAGCACACCGGAATCCCGAGCTTCACGGCCAGTGCCGCCAGGGCCTCCGCCGTCCTCGGCACCACGTCGCCCTCCTCGGCGACACATGGCCCCGCGATGAGGAATGGTGCTTCGCGGAAGCTCCACTGGCTCACGACGTGGACACTTCCGCCAGCGTCGGTTGCCCAGCGCGCTGCTGCGTCCGGCGCTTCAGCGCGGCGCCCACGAACCCGGCGAAGAGCGGATGCGGCCGGTTGGGACGCGACTTGAGCTCCGGATGGAACTGGCAGCCAAGGAAGAACGGGTGATCGGGCAACTCGATCATCTCCACCAGGCCGCCATCGGGCGACTGCCCCGACAGGCGGAGCCCGAACTCGGCGAGCACGTCGCGATAGGCGTTGTTCACCTCGAGCCGGTGCCGGTGGCGCTCGCTGATCTCATTGGTGCCATAGGTCAGTGCCGCCTTGGACCCGGGCCGCAGGCGCGCCGTGTACGCGCCCAGCCGCATGGTGCCGCCGAGATTCACCACGTCGCGCTGCGATGCCATCATGTGAATGACCGGCGACTCCGCCTCGGGCTCGAACTCGGTGCTGTTGGCCCCCGGCAAGCGGCACACGTTCCGCGCGAACTCCACCACCGCCACCTGCAGGCCGAGGCAGATCCCGAAGAACGGAAGGTCGTGATCTCGCGCCCACTGGATCGCCTGGATCATCCCGTCCACGCCGCGCACGCCGAACCCGCCCGGGATCAGCAGGCCATCGTAGTGCTGCAGGATCTGCCCGGCCGCCGCCTGGTCGGTGAAGTTGTCGCTCGCGAGCCAGTCGATCTGTACCCCGGCATCGTTCGAGATGCCGCCGTGAATGAGCGCTTCCTGCACCGACTTGTAGGCGTCATGCAGGTCGGTGTACTTGCCCACCACGGCAATGCGCACCCGCTCCTTCGGTCGCAGGATCGTCTCCACCATCGTGCGCCACGGCCCCAGCTCCGGCTCCTTCGTCTCCAGGCGCAGGCGTTCGCATACGACGCGATCAATGCCCTGGTCGCGGAAGCGCAGCGGAATTTCATAGATCGACAGCACGTCGGGGCTCTCGATGACGCACTCGAAGTCCACGTTGCAGAAGAGGGCGATCTTGCGCTTGATGTCCGCGGAGAGGGGCTGCTCGCTGCGGCACACCAGGATGTCCGGCTGGATCCCGATCTGCATGAGGTCGCGCACCGAGTGCTGCGTCGGCTTGGTCTTGAGTTCACCGGCCGCGGCGATGTAGGGCACCAGCGTCAGGTGCATGAACAGCGCGTTGTCGCGCCCCACCTCCTGGCGGAACTGCCGGATCGCTTCCAGGAAGGGGAGCGACTCGATGTCACCCACCGTCCCGCCGATTTCCGTGATCACCACGTCGTGCCCCGGCGCCGTGCGACGGATCGCGTTCTTGATCTCGTCGGTGATGTGGGGGACGACCTGGACGGTGGAGCCAAGGTACTCGCCGCGCCGCTCCTTGTTGATCACCGTCTGGTAGATGCGACCCGTCGTGATGTTGTTCTGCTGGGAGAGCGACCGGTCGATGAAGCGCTCGTAGTGGCCAAGGTCGAGGTCCGTTTCCGCACCATCGTCTGTCACAAACACCTCGCCGTGCTGGAACGGCGACATGGTGCCGGGATCGACGTTGATGTAGGGATCGAATTTCTGCATCGTGACCGAAAGGCCGCGCTCGACCAGCAATCGCCCCAACGAGGCCGCCGCAATCCCCTTGCCGAGGGACGAGACCACTCCACCGGTCACGAAGATGTACTTGGTGGTGCGGAGGGGTGCCGTCATCGGGGATCCTCGGCCAGTTCGAGCCAGCGCGCTTGGGCGGCGGCCAAGTCATCGGGTGTGTCGATCCCGGCAGGCGCCGGATCGTCGAGCAGGGCGACGCCGATCGAGAGGCCGGCATCGAGGGCGCGCAGTTGTTCCAGTCGTTCGGCCCGCTCCAGGAGCGACGTCGGCAGGGTGGTCAGCTGCAGCAGCGCCTCGCGCCGATAGGCGTAGACCCCCAGATGCTGCCACCAGCGAGCGCCGGGGAGATCCGCCGCGTCCCGGACGTGG
>JANNSD010000033.1:0-15121 GCA_031402225.1 Gemmatimonadota bacterium
CGCTTGGTGCGGCTCTCGGGGATCGCGTGGTACAGTGTGGAGGAGAGGTAGAGCAGCACGACGGTGACCGCGAAGACCCCGGCGGCGAGGATAAGCAGGGCATCGCCGCGACGGAGCATGGCCCCAATGAGGAACGGCGCCGCCACCAGGCTGGCCACCAGGCCGATGCCGTGACTCACGCTGTTGGCGATCTCCTCGCCCAGGGTCTGCGAACGCGGGCTCATCGGGCGGCTAGCTCGCCATCCGCTCCTTCAGCCACGCCATCAGGCGCTTGTCGACTTCGAGCGCCTCCTGGTCGGGCGAGTGCGGCATGACCTCCCAGCGCTTACCGGCACTCATGAGGAACCAGGACGCCTCGGTCGCCTCGATGGCCCGGGCGGCGTTCGCCACCTGCCCCTCGTAGGAAACAAAGTGGAACTCACGTCCCTTGAACACCAGCCGTCGCTGTTCAACCTTGTGCTTGTTCATGCTGCCGCCTCCGGGAGATCCCGAACTTTCGCACCCGACTTGAATCTAGTCGGTTCGGCCCCGGATCAGGCCTTTCCCGGTCAGGAGGTTCCCAGCGCCTCCCGGGAGGGCATCGGCGGCACCTTTGCGGCCACCGCCCTGGTGCCCTCGATCACGTCGAGGTCCGGTCGGACCTCGTCTGTCAGGCCCACGCGGTTCCGGTCCTCGCGTACCATGCGCGAGAAGAGCGACAGCTCGCGGTCGAAGAGAAACTGGAAGAGCAGGCGGGTCCAGGACACGTACGACTTGAGTTCCAGGTAGAACTCGGGCGCCATGGCGCGGATCTTCGGTAGGCGGGTCCACGGCACCGACGGAAAATCGTGGTGCTCGTTGTGGTAACCGACGTTGAACGTCACCGCATTCAGGGCACCATAGTAGCTGAAGGTTTCCTGCTCGTCCTCGCCCGTGAGGTAGTGGCGCTGGATCCACCGGGCGCCGAGGGGGTGCAATCCGATGCTGAAAAAGAACGACAAGGCGAGATACGCGAGCGCCTTCGGTCCGAGATAGTAGTAGACGGCGACGTTGACGGCGAGCTGCAGCAGGAGGTTGATCACCTCCAGCCGCTGCAACACCTGCACCTCCTTCATGCGTATCGGGCGCAGCGCCTGGAAGAAGGGAAAGAAGAGCAGCCAGAGGGCCTTGCCGAGCGCGGAGTGGCCGACCAGCTTCGCCTCCCAGACGCTGGGCACGTCCGCGTCCAGCTCGTAAACGCCCTGGAAAGCGTGGTGCTTGAGGTGGTACTTCTGGAACGGTGCGATGGACGGGAAGAAAAGGGGCATGTTGGCGATCAGCCCCGTCACGAAATTCGGCAGCCTGCGCTTGAACACGAGGCGATGGGTGCACTCGTGGATCAGGATGAACAGCCCGTGGTTGGCGAAGGCGCCGATGCTGTACGCCAGCAGGAACACCACCCACCAGGACGTGGTCGCAGCAAACCACGCGACGACACCCTGAAGCGCCACTAGTACCAGGGTCCACCAGAAAGTCGCCTGAGTCGGCCCGATCAGCGACCGGATTTCGGGATGGGCCCTGAGGATTTCCTTGGTTCGGCTCCGGTGGGGCTCGGGGGCCGTGGAATGCTTGAAGTCGGCGGTCGCGGCGGTCACAGGCACCTCAAACTCGTGTTGACTGGGGTGGACCGGACCGGAACACCGATTCGGAACCGTTACACCGCCAAATCTATTCGGCAGGGAGGTATTGACAATACAAGTTATAACATGTAATCTCCGGGATGCCGCCTGACCTTCGGGAAGAACTGAAGCAGACCAAGCCTTTCGCCCGTCGGAGCGCGGAGGCAGCGGTGAGCGTGATGCGAACGGCCGCAGTGCTGGAGCACGAGTTGAACGACGTCCTCAAGCCGCATGGCCTCACCCTGACGCAGTACAACGTGCTGCGCATCCTTCGCGGGGCGGGGAACAGCGGACTGTGCGGGCGCGAAGTGGGGGAGCGGTTGATCTCCCGGGTGCCGGACGTGTCGCGCCTGCTGGAGCGGATGGAGGACACAGGCGTCGTGAGCCGTGAGCGCGACGACAACGACCGCCGCCACGTCACGGCCAGGATCACTGAGGCGGGCCGCCGGCTGCTGGAGGCGGTCACGCCGGAGCTCGAGGTGGTGGAGCGGGCGAGGTTCGGCCGGCTGAGCGAGTCGGCGCTCCAGACGATGATCACCGCACTGGCGAACGTTCGGGACCGGGTCTGAGTTTTTCTTTCTCGATGTATGTGTTATAACAATTACCGTTACAACTTTTAAAGGAGACTTCGCATGCCTGACTCTACACTCGATATCGCCACCCTGAGCGCCGGCCTGCTGGTTGCGCGCCTCGCGCTGGGCCTGGCCATGGCGGCCCACGGTTCGCAGAAGCTGCTGGGCTGGTTCGGCGGCTACGGGATCAAGGGCACTGGTGGGTTTTTCGAATCCCTCGGCTTCCGGCCGGGCGCGGCCTTCGCCACCGCTGCGGCACTCAGTGAGGTTGCCGGTGGGCTGCTGGTGGCGCTGGGCTTCCTCGGTCCCATCGGTCCCGCCCTCATCATTGGCGTCATGATCGTCGCGGCGGTGACAGTGCATCTCAAGCACGGCTTTTTTGCCAGCGCGAACGGGTTCGAGGTGGCGTACTTGTATGGGGCTGGTGCCGGCGCACTGCTGCTGACGGGTCCCGGCGCGTACTCGGTTGACGCCCTGCTTGGCATCCAGTCGCTCTGGACGCCGGCGGTGGTGTGGGGCGTGCTGGCGGTGGGAATCGTCGGCGGGTTCGCGAACTTGCTCCTGCGTCGCCCGGTGCCGACGCCAGTCGCGGCTCAGCGCTAGGCGGCAGGAAGTCAGGGCGGCAGGGCGGCAGGAAACTGATCTCGTTGTCCTTGGCCCACTCGCGGTCAGGTCCCTAGGCGGGGTACCTGGCCGCGAGTCGCGTCACGGTGTTGATGTTCCGGAAGGTCACCCGCCCCTTGAGGGTGCGCTCGAAGAACGCATTGGTCAGCTTCGAGTCGCTCTGCCCCCCTGCCGTTCGCCAGTAGAGTTCCCGTCCATTCACGTGCAGGTTGTCGATATCGGTCTTGAGCGCCAGGACCGCGCGCGTCGTGGCGGCGTCCAGTGGCTCCCGGAGGAATCCCACCACGAGCGCCCCGGCGAAATCGGCCGGCGTGTCCTTGAAGGCGCGATAACCCGCGACTGATGCGACTTCTGCGTCGCTCCGGATGAAGGTGTGGACCTCGTAGCCGAGCGCCTCGTGCAGGTGTCGCTCGATCTTCGCTTCCAGGGACGTCGACCTTGCGGCCGAACTGAAGATGACGTTGCCGCTGGCGATGAAGGTCTCGACGTCCTTGAGCCCAAGCTCGGTGAAGAGCGCAGCGAGCCGGTCCATCTTCACGGTGTGGCCGCCGACATTGATGGCGCGCAGGAAGGCGATATGCCGTGGCATCAGGAGGTCCCGTCCAGCATGCGCTCCATGCCGAACGACTCCTCGTCCACGCCGCATTCGTGGAGCCTGCGGGTGCTCCGGAAGACGGTGTAGCCGCGCCGGCGATAGAACTCGAGCGCGCGAGGGTTGAACGAGGAACAGGTGAGCCAGCTGCGCGCAAAGCCGCGCGAGCGGATCACCCCTTCGCCGTACTCCAGCAGGAGTGAGCCGATGCCCTGGCCCTGAAAATCGGGATGGATCCAGAGGCCGTCGATCTCATCAACAGTCGGCTGCATGAGGCCTGCGATCACACCGCCCCGTTCAATCACGAACATGTGGGCCCAGTCGCGCGGGTAGGCTGTGGCCTCGCGATCGTTGCGGGCCCACTGTTCCATCAATTGGGGCGGTGCGGACGTGCCGAACGCGCTCAGGAACGAGCGGCGGGCGACCTCGATGAGGCGGGGGACGTCTGCTTCAGTTGCGGGGCGTATTGTGCTGGGCATCAGGCTGGCGCGCTGTTTTCAGCAGCCGCTCCGAGAAATCCAGGCGTTCCTCGAGCTGTGCCACGCGCTGGTTCACCAGATCGAGCGCTTCCTGCCGGTTGGTGATCTCATCCTCGAGCCGCTCCTGCTGGCGTTCTGCGCGCTTCTGGCGGTTCCAGAGGGCGATCACGCCCCAGGTTGCCGCGACAATGAGGCCGTTCATCAGCACCCATGCGAACAGCTGGATCGTCATCCGTCCTCCGGGAGGCAGGCAGCGGCGTGGGTGAGATTCGAACTCACGGAACCGTTTCCGGTTCGGCGGTTTTCAAGACCGCTGCCTTAAACCACTCGGCCACCACGCCTGTGCCCGGTAAACTAAGGGGGCGTGGAGCTATCCGCGGAGACTCGCCAGGATACGGTCGACGACGGAGTCCTCCTGCGCCGATACGCCGCTCGAGAGTCCCAGCGTCTTCCCGAGACCGCCCGACGCCTGCGCCACCTCGCCGCACGCCGCCGCGATTCCTGCCACGCGCGCGTCCCGCTCTGGCTGGGGCAGCGCCGACAGGCCGGCCTTGATGACATCGACCGCCGTGGCAAAGAGGCCGTCGTCCGGGCGCGTCTCGAGCCACTCGGCAAGCCGCCCTCCCGCGGGAGAAGTGGCCGTGATGCCGCCGGCAGCTGCGAGGCGCATGACGGCGTCGCGCTCCTCCCTGGTGACGCTGGCACCGGCCCACGCCACCTGCACCAACGGTGCCTGAAGCAGCGCCGGGGCGGTGTCGGCGGTCACGCCGAGATCGAGGACGCGCTCAAGCAGTTCCGGCGCATTCACCCGCAGTGCTTCCGCCAGCGCCACGGTGATTGCCTCGCGTTGCTCCTTGTTGCGGAGCTTCTCGATCAGCTCTGCGTCGCGAGCCCTGGCCCACTGGCCCTCGGCCGCGCGTTGCCGGTCCTTGAAGATGTCGTCTGACAAATGGCCACTCCATTGGTTGCAGGTGGGCCAGCCTAGTGAATTGGCTGCAGGTTAACCCGAATTGCCTGGGCGATCGAGTCGGCCAGCGCCGCCTTCGGCAGGTCGCCCTTGCTGCGCAGGGTCTCGGCGAGGCCCCGGTAGACCACGGCGTACAGCTGCAGGATCGACGACGACGGCGGATCCACCCAGCCGCGAGGCCGCGGGCGCGCGATCGCCCGCCAGTGGTACACGTTCCACGCCAGGTAGTCGGTGCGGGGGAAGTCCATGAGCCCGAGCACCGGATTGTCCACCAGGGAATCGCTGATGGTGGTGGCGGGAACGGTCATGAGCTTCCGGATCATGCCCTGCGTCACCAGGTACGGGCTCAGCCCGAGGGTCTGGTCGGGATAGCCACCATCACTCCACGAAAAATAGATCGGCCGCTTGCCGAGGTTCTGCCGAATGATGGCGACCACGGCGAGGTCCTGCAGCATGAGGTAGTCGGCGCCGAAGCGGATCTGCACGCTATCCACCTTGAGTCCGGCGCCCTTCTGCACCTGCATGTATTCCGGCAGGCTATCGAGCTGGGCCTCGGTGAACCCGAAGACCGGCTCGGTGGGGTGGGCCCAACGCGCCACCGCCGTGCTTGCGGATGCGCTCGAGTCATTGCCCCAGAGGCTCACCGACCGGCTCACGTCGAACACCGGCGTCTCGCGACGACGGAGCTGGCGCAGGTGCCAGCGGGTGTTCATTAGCGAGAGGTTGGCGAGGGTGACGTCGGGTCGCACGCCTTCCACTTCCTGGGCATACCAGAGCGGGAAGGTGTCGTTGTCGCCGGCGGTAATGAGGATGCCGTATGGTTCCACCGACTCGAGCAGGTCGACGGCGAAATCGCGTGCCGCCGTCTCGTGTGCCCGGCTGGCGGTGGCGTGATTGCCGAACAGCGGAATGAGTCCGAGGAGCAGCACCGGGCTCGCGGCGAGCCACCCGGCCTTGCCGTCGCCCTTCCGCATGCTGTCGGCGATGACGCGCATGAGGCCGCCGATGCCGCCGGCCACGAGCAGGCCCCATGCGGCGAACGACGCCACGAAGAAGTAGTCCCGCTCGCGCACCTCGCGGGGCAGGTCCGGCTGCTCCGGGTGCATGGAATAGCCGTACTTGAAGTTGAGGTAGAACACGAGCAGCGGAATGAGCGTCAGGAAGAACACCAGCGCCATCGACGCGTTGCGCTTGCTGGTGCGCCAGTAGGTAATGATGCCGAACAGGCCCAGGGTGGTGAAGATGGCGGTGGCGATGCGGCTCCAGCCGCCCCAGTCGCGCGCGAACTGCCACGACCAGTACTGCCAGTAGTTCTGGAACTGCGAAAAGAGGCTGGCCTGGCGCTGGTCGACGCCCGGCTTGGCGTACTGGACGCGATTCAGCACGTCGTTCAGCGCCTGGCTGAAGAACCCGATCGGCTCGCCCTCGTTGATGGCGGGGAACTGTGCCGCGCGGATCGGCATGTAGATGTAGTTGATCGAGATCCCGATCACCGCCACCGCGATGACCGCGACCCAGAGCCACGGCTTGAGGATCACCCGCCAGTCGGTCCACAGCACGTACACCGCCACGGCCGGGGCCGCGAGCACGCCCATCATGTGGTTGGTGGAACTGAGCGCCAGCACGTAGGCGATGAGCACCAGCCAGCGATCGCGCCGGGGACCCTCGGGCTCGTCACCCCAGTGAATGCAGAGCCACATCACGATGGCGATCGAGAGCAGGGAGACGGTGTACACCTTCTCGTTCACCGTCGACTGGTTCCACACCGTCCAGCTCATGGCGCCGACGAAGGTACCGGCGAAGGCGGCGCCATACCGGGCCCACTTCACCGGCACGACCGGCCGCAGCCACCGCTCGGCGATGAGAAACCAGAGCCCCGCCGCCGTGGCACTCGTCACCGCCGCGAAGAGGTTGACCCGCTGGGCGTACGACGCCGCCAGCGGCAGCAGCGCGAAGACGTGCGCCATCAGGGTGAAGAGCGGGTTGCCCGGCGGGTGGGGAATGCCCAGCACCTTCGCGGCGGCGATGTACTCGGAGGTATCCCAGAAGGCCGTGGTGGGGGCCAGTGTGGCGAGATAGACCCCGAGCACGACAGCCGCCGCAAGCGCGGCGGCGAAGTAGGGCGGGCGGGAAGACTCAGTCTGCAAGGTGAAGCTCCAGTTTAGTGCCTGAACATCCGGGTGCCTGTCACCACCATCGCGATGCCGAGCCGGTTGGCCGCCGCGATCACGTCAGGGTCGCGCACCGAGCCACCAGGCTGGATGATCGCGGTGATGCCGGCCGCCGCGGCCTGCTCCACGCCGTCAGCGAAGGGGAAGAAGCCATCGGAGGCGAGTACGCTGCCGGCCGGTTCGTGTCCCGCCTGGCGCGCCTTGTGGATGGCCATGAAGACGCTGTCCACTCGGCTCATCTGTCCCGCCCCGATGCCGATGGCCTGCTCGCCGCGCACGAGCAGGATCGCGTTGGACTTGACCGACGCGATGGCGGGCCAGGCAAAGCGAAGCCCGTCCCATTCCTCGTCGGTGGGTGCGCGCTCGGTGGGGACGCTCCAGCCGCCCTCATCGGGGTCGAGCACGAGCCGGTCCTGCACCAGGAAGCCGCCGCGGACCCGCTTGAAGTCCAGCGTGCCGATGCCGGTGCTGATGGGAAGCTCGATGACACGAAGATTCTTTTTGGCGGCGAGGACCTGCATGGCGTCGTCGTGGAACGACGGCGCCACGACGACCTCGAGGAAGAGGTCCTTCATGGCGACGGCCGCCTCGCGGGTCACGACGGTGTTGAACGCCACGATGCCACCGAACGCCGACACCGGATCACACGACCGGGCGCGATCGAAGGCTTGCTGCGGCGTCGTGCCGAGGGCGATGCCGCATGGGGTGGTGTGCTTCACGATGCAGCAGGCGACCCGGGTGCTCCAGCAGGAGACGGCCCACATGGCGGAGTCAATATCGAGCAGGTTGTTGAAGGAGAGTTCCTTCCCCTGCCGCTGGGCGAGGTCGCGGGTGCCGCGCGGCTCCTCCGTCACGTACAGGGCCGCCCGCTGGCCGGGGTTCTCGCCGTACCGGAGCGGCATGAAACGCTCCATGGTGAGGCTGAGCCGTCCCGGCAGGCCTTCCTCCATCGGCGTGAGGAAGCGCGCGATGGCACCGTCGTATTCGGAGAGGTGGGCGAAGACCTTCGCCGCGAGTTCCCGGCGCACGACCAGGTCGACGCCACCCTCGCGCAGTTGCTGCAGCACGATGGGATAGTCGAGCGGATCGGCGATCACGATGACCTGGGTGTGGTTCTTTGCCGCGGAGCGCAGCATCGACGGACCGCCGATGTCGATGTTTTCGATCGCGTCGTCGAAGGCCACACCCGGTTCGGCCACCGTCTGCTGGAACGGATAGAGGTTGACGGCGACGAGATCGATCGGCTGGATGCCATGCTTCGCGATGGCAGCGCGATGCTCCGCGAGATCGCGGCGCGCGAGGATGCCGCCATGGATCGCGGGATGCAGCGTCTTCACCCGGCCGTCGAGCATTTCGGGGAAGGACGTGACTTCCTCGATGCCGATGACGGGGATTCCCGCCTCGCGGAAGGCCCTGGCGGTGCCGCCGGTGGAGATGATCTCCCAGCCGAGCTCGACGAGGCCCTGGGCGAAGGCAATGGCTCCGCGCTTGTCGCTGACTGAAATGAGGGCGCGTGGCATGGGCTAGTGCGCGACGGGTGAGGGTTCAATGGCGACCGGCAGCCCGGCGCGCGCGGCGGCGAGCACCACCGCCGGCAGGAGCCTGTGCTCCTGCTCCAATACCCTGGCAGCCAGCATGGATGCAGTGTCGCCGGGAAGCACCGGCACTCGGGCCTGGGCCAGGATCATTCCGCGATCGTACTCCTCTTCCACCAGGTGCACGGTGCAGCCGCTCTCGGCGGCACCGCTCTGCAGGACGGCCTCGTGCACGCGCATGCCGTACATGCCCTTGCCGCCGAAGGCGGGGAGCAGGGCGGGGTGCACGTTGATGACGCGGCCGCGATAGCGCGCGATGACCACGGGCGGCACCAGTTTGAGGAATCCGGCCAGCACCAGCAGGTCCACCGACTGCGCCTCGAGCGCCGCGAGCCACTCCTCGGCGCTGCGCCAGTCCTGGAGGGCGACGGCCGCCACCCCGCGCTCGCGGGCCCGGTCGAGTGCCGGCGCCTCGGCCCGGTCGCTCAGCACCAGGACGATGCGGGCGTCGTCGCCGTTTCCGAGGCGCGCAAAGAGCGCTTCGAGATTGCTCCCGCGACCCGAAACGGCTACCGCAACCCGCATTGGCATGGCGGAAGAAGGTAACCGGCGGGCCCCCGTTCGCCTAGCCGACGGGGCGCTGGCCGGCGGCGCGGGCGAAACGCGCAAGCTCAAGCGGCAGAAGGGCCTAGGAGGTGGGTCTCTGTCAGGCGACGGGGGCAGAGGCCGCACAGGTACGAACGTTGCCTTGCACCGCTGCGACAGTCGGTTGAGCCACATCTACGCAGCGAGGAAACAATGTTCGCATCCAGCTTCCGCCGATTCGGCGCCGGACTCGCGCTCAGCGCCGTCGCGGTGCTTGCCGGTTGCGACCAGCCGGAACCACTCGCGAACACATCGGGATCGATTTCCGACCTGGTGACCAACGTCGCCGTGCGCGGTGGGTCGGTACCGGGAGTGGTACAGTTGGGCGCGGCACCCACCGGAACCCTTGGACCCACGGCGACCGTCGCCGGCATCAGCGCGGCAGTGAACGGCGGTTCGGCGGCGATGGATGTGACGGGCTCGGACACCTACACGCGCCTCCTCGTCAGCGCGGTCGGCACGGACGACTACTACTCGGTGCCGCTCCCCACCGGGAGCACGCTCGAGAACGTCGTGGTGTCGCTTTCTCCCACCATCAATGGCAGCCAGTTGCGGCTTCGGTATGCGCTCGAGGGCGCGAATGGCGTGGGGCCGTACGTGGAGCAGTCATTGCGGGTCATTCGGGCGGGCAACGGTGACTTCCAGGCGAGCGTGGCCTGGACGGGTGCCAGCGACGTGGACCTGCACGTCTACGATCCAAGCGGAGTGCACATCTTCTACGGCAACCGGAACCCGGTGACGGGCGGCGATCTCGACATCGATTCGAACGCCGCGTGCAACATCGACAACACGAACAACGAGAACATCTTCTGGCCGCTCAACGCCGCTCCCTCGGGTCAATACCGGGTGGAATTGCACTACTACGCCGATTGCGGCGTGCCTCGTTCGGACTGGGTGGTCACGGTGCTGCTGAAGGGCCAGCCGCCAGCCACGACCACCGGGAGCTTCGTGGGCCTGTCATCCGCGAACCCGGCAGTCATCATCGGCAACTTCATCTACTGATCGATCGTTCGATCACCTGAGACATAAACGAGCCGGCGTGTCGCCTTCGGGCGCGCGTCGGCCTCGTGCTTTGGAGGACGTGAGGACGTGAGGACGTGATGTAACTTCAGTCATTCTGAGCGCAGCGAAGAATCGCCTTGCTACCTTACAACCATGCTTCACATCCGATGCGGGACCGACATTCTCTGGAAGCTGGATGACGCCAAGGTTCCAGGGCGCAAGCTGAGCTGGGCTGACCCGCTCTGTGAAGGACCGGTGCCGACCGCCGACCGGGCGACGCTCCGGCCCATCCGCGCGGCATGGCTCGCGCGGCACTACGGCATCGAGCGCGACTCCGACCTCAAGGACCTCGTGGACGCCGACACGGCGGTGGACGAGGCTGGCAGCCAGGACGAGGTGGTGCTCTGGTTCGAGGCCGACCTGTACGATCAGGCCATCCTGTTGCACCTGCTGCCGCGCCTGGCGGACGTATGCGGCACCTCGACGCGACTCTCACTGGTGACGCTGCACGAGTATCCCGGCATGAAGCGGTTCATCGGGCTGGGTCAGCTCACCGCTTCGCAACTGGGCGAGCTCTTCACGCAGCGGATCGTCGTGGCGCCCGACATGATCGCGGCGGCGCGCGAGGCGTGGAGCGCCTGGGTGCACCCCTCGCCCGAGCTGCTCGCCGGCATTGCGTCGCGGGCCGCGAGCCCGATGACCTACCTGCCGGCCGCGGCGCGCCGCCTGCTCGAGGAGCTCCCCGACCTGCGGACCGGGCTGAGCCGCACCGAGCGACAGGGTCTCGAGGCGGTGGCTGGAAAGGCGCCGTCGCTGCATGCGGCGTTCGCGGCATCACAGGACATGGAAGAGCGCCCCTGGCAGGGAGATTCCATGTTCTTCGCGATGATGTGGGAGCTGACGCAGGGCGCGGCCCCGCTGGTCGTCGCTGAAGGTGGCTGGCCCGCCGTCTCCGATGGGCGGAAGAACCCGAAGCTGGCCCTCACGGCCCGGGGCCGTGCCGTGCATCAGGGAGAGGTGGACTACTGGAGCGAGGCGGGCCGGGAGCGCTGGCTGGGCGGCATACGCCTCGGCGCTGGCCCATCGGACTGGCGCTGGGATCCGTCGATCAATGCGCCGCGTCGCGCAGCACGCCGCTAGCGCGCGCTGAGTGCCCGCGTGACGGCGGCCGCCAGGTCGGTGGCCTGCTCGAACCCCGCCTCCGTCACTGCCGTGTCTTCCGTGCGAGTCCCCGTCACCACATGCAGCGCGCGACCACCGAGTGCCCTTGCTGGGACGAGATCCCTCAAGCGGTCGCCGATGAACCAGCTCTCGGCCGGATCGATGCCGAGTCGTGCGATGGCCTCGCGATAGAGCTTGAGCCCGGGCTTCCGGCACTCACAGGGCCCGCTGATGGCGGGGAGGTGCGGGCAGTGCAGTTGCAGGTCGAGCCGGGCGCCATGGGCAGAGAACTGCCGCTCGAGTTCGCGCGCCACCAGCTGGTAGTCTTCCTCCGACATGATGCCGCGTGCGATGCCCGACTGGTTGGTGATGACCACCGTGAGCCAGCCCGCCGCATTGGCCCGCGCCACCGCGTCGGCCGCTCCCGGCAGCAGGACCACTTCGGCTGGGTCGCGGACAAAATCGGTGTCGACGATCAGCGTGCCGTCGCGATCGAGGAAGAGGGCGGGCCTGGCGCTCACACCGGGGCGGTCTGGGACGCGAGATACTCCGACCGGCGGCGATCCATTTCATCCGGGGCGACATCCTCTACATGCGTGGCGATCCACCACTGATTACCAGCCTGGTCGGCCACACCACCCATGCGATCGCCATAGAACTGGTCAGCGGGTTCCATGAGCGAGGTGGCGCCAGCGGCGATGGCGCGCTTGAAGCTGCTGTCGCAATCAGGCAAGTAGAGGAAGTTGGCGCACGGCATCGGCTTCCATTGATCAGTGGCCTCGGCCATCATGATGCGCGAATCACCGATCTGGAACTCAGTATGCATGATGGTGCCATCCGGGCGGAGCATAGGCGGCGCCGTCGACTTCGCATCGAACACCGTTTCCAGGAAGGCGATCGTGGCCGGCAGGCCGGAGACGATGAGGTATGGCGTGATCGTGTGGTACCCGGGGGGAATCGGCTGGACTGGCATAACGGACTCCTGCGTTTGGCGTGAAGCGACAGGCACAACGGTATCCCTCAGCGCCAGATACGATACCGAACAAATACCGAAGCCGCAAGAGGAAGCTTGTTGCCCTGCATTCAGCCGCCGAGTTGGTAGTAGCGATCGGCCAAGGCCGCCCATGGTATGGCGATCCAGCCAATGAGCGCGAACCACCCGATGACCTGCTCCGATGGCGGCGGCGGTGACCAGGGTCCCGCCAGCCACATCGCGGTGCAACCAGAGGCCGAGCCCGACGCGGGGCGATGCGCCAGGCCAGAGTGGCAGGTCGGGCGCGTGAGTGACAAAATCGAGGAGCCCAGCCGAGGGACGGCCGGGCGTCGAAGCGCTTGCTGGCGAAGGCGAGTGCGAGGTGGCCGACGAACATGTCCAAGTATTCTCCCGTGGCCGACGGCGCGCCAGCCTTGACGACCGGCGCTAGAATTGGTCATGAACCTCCTTGCCCTCGAGACCCCGGTCCCCGTCGTCGATCTCGACTGCCTCGAGCGGAACCTGCGGCGCATGGCCAGCTACGCCGCGCAGCACGGCCTGGCGCTTCGGCCCCACGTCAAGACCCACAAGACTCCCTGGATCGCCGCGCGGCAACTGACGCTCGGCGCCGTCGGCCTCACCTGCGCCACTCCGCGGGAGGCGGAGGTGATGAGCGCGGTCGCGGGCGACATCCTGGTGGCGTATCCGCCGGTGGGCAGCGGCCGGCTGCGCCGCCTGCTGTCGCTGCCGGCGGATCTCCGGCTCACGGTGGCGCTCGATTCGGCGGAGGCGTTGCAGGGACTCGCCGCGGCGGCGCGTGCGGCAGGCCGTCGGGTGGGCGTCTACGTCGAGCTGGATCTGGGCATGCGGCGAGTGGGCGTGGCCACGGCCGCTGAGGCGATCGATCTGGCCCGGCTGACCGCGCGGGAAGCGTCCGTGGAGTTCCGGGGCATTGCGTTCTATCCGGGGCATATCCGGGGCGCGGTGGATACCCAGGACGAGGCCATCACGCTGCTAAGGGCCGACGTCACGGCGGCACGAGCGGCGTTCAATCGCGCGGGCATCGAGGTGCCGGTCGTCAGCGGTGGCTCCACCCCGACGGCGTGGCGCGCGCACGAGACCGGGGCCACCGAGGTGCGGCCCGGCACCTATGTCTTCAATGACCGCACGACTGCGATGATGGGGGCCTGCGCCTGGGATGACTGTGCGCTCACCGTGCTGGCCACGGTCGTGAGCACGGCGGTACCGGGTCAGGCCGTGATCGATGCCGGCAGCAAGGCGCTCGGGCGGGAGCCGCTCCGCGCCGAGGGGGACGGGTTCGGGGTGCTGATGGCGCATCCCGATGTGACGGTGAAGGCGATGAGCGAGGAACACGGGCTGCTGGACCTGTCGCGCACCGACTGGCGGCCCGGTGTGGGCGACGTGGTCCGGGTGGTGCCGAACCACGTATGCATCGTGGTGCACCTCAACGACCGGTTGGTTGGTATCCGGGGTGACCTGGTTGAATCGGAATGGGCCGTGGCCGCCCGGGGGCGCTGACATGAAACCGCTCATCGTGTGGTTGGTCACGCTGCTGGCGGTGCCGGGGCTATGGGCCCAGGGCCAGCGCGCGGTACTGCTCCGCACGGACCGCGCAGCCGCCGACAGCAGCTGGAGCACGGGGTTCCGGACGACGATCGCGGCGATTGCGACCCCGGATGCGGTGCTCCTGTGGCCGGGCGCGCCGGTGGTGCAGGGCCTGCCGAATATTGGCCGGCTGTTGATGGCGGTGCAGGGCACCGCGAACATCACCCGGTTGCTCGCGTCCGACGCCAGGCCCGACAGCCTCAGGATCACCTGGCAGCCGCTCGGCGCGGCGTTGTCATCCGACTCCACCCTCGGTGTCACGTGGGGTATCACCGTCGCGGCGTCGGCGGTCGCGGCGGCCCCGGTGATGGGACGCTACATCGCGACGTGGCAGCGGGACGCGAGCGGAGCGCCCAGGCGTTGGCGTCTCGTGGCGCTGATGCTGACGGATGTCACGGCCGATGGGTCGGCGCCGATCGTGGCCGAGCTACCGCTGGAGCTTCCGCCGCTCGAGGCGGCGGGCACGACGGCGCCGTTCGTGTCGGCGGATCTCGGATTTGCCCGACTGGCGGGTGACAGCGGAGCGGCGATCGCGTTTGAGCGATGGGCTGCACCCGATGCTCACATGTTTGCCAGTGGCGGAATGCTGGTGACGGGAGCGGCGGCCATCGGTCGCGTGATGAGTGCGCCGGCCTCATGGAAATGGCATCCTGTGGCTGCGGGCGCTTCGCAGGATGGCAGCATGGGGTGGACGGTGGGCGAAGCGGTGATCACTACTGCGGACGGTCACTCGGGCCCATCGAAGTACCTGACGGTGTGGAAGCGGCAGGCGGACGGGACGATCAGGTACTTCACCGACGGGGGGAACGGGCGCCCGATCGCCTACTGAGTCAGGCCTCGACGCGCTGGAGCGCTGCGCCGAGCGCGTCGATCTCCGATTCCGCGACGGTACGAACGTCGAGCAGCACGCGCCCATCGTGCACCCGCGCAATCACCGCCGGGTCACCGAGCCGCAGCCGAAGCGCCAGCCCGTGCGCACCGATGTCTCCCGGCGCAAGGGCGACGAGGGTGGTGCGGAGCACGGCCGCCGGGAACGACCCGCCGCCCACCGCCGATTCGCCCGGCACCAGCAGCGGCTGAAAGTGGGCCGGTGCCAGGGCCGCGAGCCGCTGGGCGCGCACCGCGATGCTGGCCGGC
>JANNSD010000034.1:0-64540 GCA_031402225.1 Gemmatimonadota bacterium
TCAGGACCGCAGCAACCTCCTGTGCACCCTTGTCTCGCTTGTGACGCAACCGGTGGAACCGCACGAAGCGGACAACCCAGCCCGCATAGGCCTGCTCCGTTTGCGAAGGAGGAGGCGGGGAGGGGCGCACCCCCCACCCTATGGCTGAGGAGGCGAAGCACCAGTATCAGGAACGAGCAGGTTCTCCTGACCCGTCGCGGTCTGTTGGCTCGGCGCCCTTCTGCATGAGATCCTCCCCGGCGTCGGCGAGCATGATCTCGTACGCGGCCCGGACACCGGACAGGAAGGCCCCGTGCACCGAGGCCGGAAAAAACTCCGAGGTGGCTTCTCCGGCGAAAAAGACCCGGTTGTCCACCGGTGCTCCGATCTGTCGCCGCTTGCTGTGCTTCGACCCGACCGGAACATAGGAGTAGGAACCGAGGCTGTACGGATCCTGGTTCCAGCGGGTGACGAGGTACCCGCTGGGCTCGGGGATGTCCTTCCCGTACATCTTGCGCAGGCAGGCCATGAGATCGGCCACGAGTTCGGTATCGCTGCGGAGCTCGTTCTTTTCACCCGCCGTGCCGGCACTGAACGCAAGCAGCACCGGCAGGTTGGCAATCTTGTGGAAGTTGACGATCTCCGGCCAGTCGCAATCGGTGCTGCCCATGTAGCCGATCAATTCGTAGTCGCGATCCCAGAAGACCGAATCGAACTTGAGGAAGATCTTGTTGAAGACGCCCATGTGCGTGTGGCGAATGGCATCCCGCTTGGCGCGCGGCAGGCTGGGGTTGAAGGCAATCTTCCCGGCGCGCAGGACGCCGAGCGGCACCGTCACGAGCACATGGTGGGCGTGGAAGCTGCCCTGGTTGGTGAGGACGTCAACCACGTCACCCGAATAGTCGACCTGCCGGACCTCGTGGCCGAGCCGGACGGCCGTGTCACGCGCGAGGGCGTCGATGACCTGGGCGTAGCCGTCGGGGAAGACGCGGTCATGCCCGGCGAAGTGCCGGGCCTTGTCGTATTCGAGCAGAGACACATCGGCCCGCGCGCCGGCCCATTCATGCTCGAGATAGGTCCGGGCGATGAAATTCAGCCGCCGCCGCTGCTCGGCGTCGAATCCCTCGCTGTCGGCAAAGGCCTCCTCCACGGCGAGGAGGGACATCTCGTTCCCCTCCTTCTGCTTGAGGGCGATGAAGTCGAGGTAGTCGGCCATCATCTCGGAAATGGCGACTGTCTCCGGGCCGCTCAGGCGACGGCCGTCCTGGTCGTACAGGGCGACCGAGCGATAGCGGGCCGGGGTGACACTGGAGATGTCGGTGCGGAGAATGTCGATGCTGTGGTGCCGGGCCAGCCGGGCGATCGGGTTGTTCTCGAATCCGTGGATCCAGGATGCGCCCAGGTCGGCGGGCACACCGAGATCATGTGAGGTCCAGATCCTTCCGCCGATGCGGTCGCGCGCCTCGAGCACGATGACCTCGTATCCGTCGACGCCCAGGTCGCGGGCGGCGGTGAGCCCGGCGATCCCGGCCCCGATGACGATGACTTCACATGACGTGTCGCTGACGGGCATCGAGCGAAATCCTTCCAGTCTCAGGGAAGTGTGAGCAGGGATGCGCGGCGCCGGAAGAGGCCGATGAGGAACACGAGCATGCCCGCCGCCGCGACGAGGTGCTTCAGGGCATGGCCGCTCACGAGGCCGGTGGTGGAGAGGACCTGCCCGTCCAGCAGCTCGAACAGTTTCGCGATGGCGTACGCCGCCACGAGCGCCCACACATACCCTGTGGGCCGGAGCGCCGGGGGATACGCGAGGACGATAACCGGGATCAGCAGCATCGGGAGGTATTGCACGAGCACGTAGAGGCGGAGATCACCACCGGTACCGTTGTCCGAGAGCCACCAGGCCAGGACCGACGCGACGCCCACGCCGAGCAGCGGCAGGAGGAGGCGCGCCCCAAGGCGGGGGCTGATGTGCTCGCCGAGAATGATCGCGAAGAAGGCCATGAAGGCGATGGTCATGGGCATCCGGTCCCACACCAGCGTCTGGTTTGACGGCGCGAGGTGATACCAGGCGGAGCCGGGAAAGAGCAGGGTCGCACCGAGGAAGAAGGTCAGGTAGGCGGCGCGAAGCGCCGGAAGGCCGCCGGCGGGCACGCCGCGCCGCAGGGCGACGAGGCCGGCCACGCCCACCAGGAAGAACGGCAGGTTCGACAGGGTGTTGGAGAAATTCGGGATGCCGAAGAGTGATCGCTGGTCCGCGAAGGCGTGGTAGCTGGCGGACTGGGGAATGGGGCCGAGCCAGAGCAGGGCGATCACGGCAGCTGCGGCAATGGTGATCAGCAGGGCGGGGCGGGCATCGGGGACAGCGTTGTTTGTCAGGGTCGGCACGACGTCTCATTGGGGTTTGCGGTCGCTGCAAGGTACGGATGAAGGGGAGGGTGGGGAAGGCTGCGGGCGAGTCACCGTTCGCGACAGCGCGTGAAGGTTCTTGGTGGCGGTCCGACCCGGCGCTAGCTTTGAGGCCATGTCGCCGCTGAACCCGATCGCCCTCGAAGACTACTGCGACCCGGAGTGGGCCGAATGGTACCGAATGTCCCCGGCGGAGCGGTGGGCCGAGAGCGGCCGCTTGTGGGCGGCCTACCTTGCGCTGGGAGGGTCGCTTGATCCCGAGCCCGATACCCAGAGTCCTTTCTTCGATCCGTCGGCACCGGGTCGGGGCCCTGCTGATGGGAGGCCAGGCGTGCGTGTTGTACGGCGCGGCGGAGTTTAGCCGCGACATCGACCTCGCCCTGCTGGCCGACCCTGACAATCTCGCGCGGTTGCGGGCGGCGATGATCGAACTCGACGCTTCGCCCATTGCCGTTCCGCCGCTCAGCCTCGAATACCTCGTGCGGGGGCACGCGGCCCACTTTCGCTGTGCCGCGCCATGGGCAGCCGGCATTCGCGTCGACCTCATGTCGGTGCTGCGTGGCGTCGGGCCGTTCAAGGAATTGTGGGAGCGACGGACGACCCTCGCGATCGGCGCCGACGAGGTCGACCTGCTCAGCCTCCCGGACCTTGTCCGCGCGAAGAAGACCCAGCGCGACAAGGACTGGCCGATGATTCGGCGGCTGGTCGAGGCGGACTACTTCGCCCACCGTGACGACATGACGTCCGCGCGCGTCAGCTTCTGGCTGGCGGAGCTTCGGAGTCCGTCGCTGCTGGTGGAACTGGTCGCGTTGCATCCCAGCGAAGCCGCCCTCGCGTCCCGGCCGGCGGTGATCGCGGCGTCGCGGTCCGATGTCGCGGCAGTCGAGCGCGAGCTCGCGCTCGAGCAGGCCGCTGAGGTCGCCGCGGATCGCGAATACTGGGCGCCGCTCAAGCGGGAACTCGAATTGCTCCGCCGATCGAGACCACGCGACGTCCGGTGACGGCTATCCTCCCGCAGCACCTCAGCGGCGCCCCGTGCACGGTCGAGGCCTATCCGGTCCGCAACCGATAATTGATCAGTACGATGAGCACGGACAGCGTCAACAACGCCAGAGAAGGCAGCATCTTGGCGACCGGGTTCCTGACCCTCAGGTGTGTCATGAACGCGACGACCATGAGCAGGCTGAGGCCGATCCCGCCCGCGATCGCGAACTGCCTGCGGTCAATGCCAATCAGCAGCATCAATGAGAGGGTCAGCTTGACTATGCCCACTGAATCCCGTAGCCAGTCAGGAAGCTTCCACTGCTTGAATTCCAGGACGATGTTTGGATAACGGACTACCCATACGAAGAAGACCGCTGCGGCAACCAGGGCCTGCAGCGCAATCACAAGATCCTGTAAACCGATCACACCTGCCTCCGCCGATGATTGCAGTGAAGAAAGTGAAACGCTGATGTGGCGTGCACGCTCCAGCAAAACTAGCACAAGCCGATGACGCCCGCGCAACTGCAGCTCGGCCGCCGCCGATTGTGGCTCGGTATCACGAATGTCGGCTTCTGGGTGCTGGCCGCCTGCGCCGGGCTTTCCTGGCTCGTGATCGGCCGCGACCACGCGCCCGGCGGGCGGCTGCTACTTGCACTCGGCGCCGGCGCGGTTGCGGTGCAAGGAATCTTCGATGTGATCGGTGGGCTGATGTTGATGCCCGCGCCGCGCCCGTCCCTCATGGCGTTCCTGCTCCGCTGGTCGCGCGGAATGCTCGGCCATACGCTCGTGCTGGCCGGCGTGGGAATCGTGAGTACGATCAGTCTGCGGCTCACGGGCGGTTTCGGCGCAGGCATCGCGTTCGCGATGTCGGCGCTGGCGCTCAGCCGGCGGCCTCTCTTGCGCGTCATCGGCGGCGCCGCGAGCACGGAGCTCACGCACGATGGGGCCAGGATGTTCACCGTCGCGGTCGACGACCCGGCCTTCACCGGCGGGATCGTCGGGCTCGGTGGTGGTGCAAGAAGCCTGCTGCCGGCGAGCTGGCTGGCCACGTTGCCAAAGGAGGAACTCGATGCCGAATTGAGCCGGCGTCGATGGCAGATCACGAACGCGCTGCCGGCCCGCGCCTTCGCGCTGATCCTGCTCTGGAGTTTGCTGGGCACGTTCACCGGCACGCATATCTTCCACCTCGCCGAGCGCACGCCAGCCATGGCACTCTTTGCCCACGCGTGCTGGATGACCCTCTGGGCCTTCGCCAGCCTGCTGGTGCTGCCCAGTGTGAGTCGCAAAGCGGTGTTCGCCGCCGATCGCGCCGCCGCCGAGTCCGGACACGATCCTCGCGCCTGGATCACGCGCTTTCCCGACCTCGTTGGTGAAGACGGTAGTTCCAATGACGCGGTGCAGGCCATCTTCTACCCGGTCCCGTCCGCCGAGCGGCGCCTGGGTCGGTTGGGGCGTCCAACCACCGGCCTGATCCCGGGCAATCTCGCGCGCAACAATCTCTACTACTCGTGGGCCACCTTCACCTTGCTCGGCCGCGCCGTTCATTGCAATGCCGGCCGGCCCGCGCTCTGGGTCTTTCCTCCATCGGCGTGACGCGATGACGGGTTTGTTACGGGTGCGGAATCGCATCGCCCTTCGTCCGGACCGCCTGGGCCGCCGCCCACCCCGAGAGCGCCGCGCCTTCGACGCGCGGGCCTGCGAAGGCGTCTCCCGCGAGCACGAGCGGCGGTGACTGGCACACGAGGACGCAAGGCGCTGCATCAACCCGCATCGGCTTGCTGTAGCGCCAGGCGTGCACCTGGAACGTGGTGATCGCTGCGCCGAGCCATGGCGTTGCTGCGTCCAGCAGCGCGCGCCCGCTTTCCTGCCGGTCGCGATCCCAATGCTGCAGGCTGAAACCATGCGTAGCGTGAATCGTCACGGCTGCCTTGGCGGAGATTCCCTTCATCTGATTGTCCGACATCCACGCGATCGGTCCGTCGGCCGGCGCAATGCCGCCCGGAGGCGGGATACGCGACGGAGCGTCGAGCACTGCCATGACGGCGAGGCAGCGCTCGTACTCGATCGCGGCGAGACGCACCTGCATGGCCGGCGAGAGAACGATGCCGCCAGCGTCCAGCATCGCGAGCGCCTGTGGCACGGGCGGCGTCAGCACAACGGCTCCCGCGGTGAACGTGCGGCCCGTGACGGTTGCCGCGTGCCAACGATCCCCGATGTGGCGCAAGGCAACCACCGTCATCTCGAGGTGCAGATCGAGTCCGAGCGCGAGATGCCTGGCCAGGGCCGACATCGCAGGTTGTCCGCGCCAGCGTGCGTGACCGTCTGCGCCGCCCGCGAAACCACGGCACCATTCCTCCGCCACTCCGCAATGCCGTGCTTGCTCCAGCAAGGCGGCGAAGCGCGGGTCGCGCGTGGTGATAAACTGCGCTCCGTAGTCGAACGTCGCACCATCAATCCGCCGGCTCGCGAGGCGCCCGCCTACGCCGCGGCCCTTGTCGAGCACGAGGACGCGGCGACCCGCGCGCTGCAGTTCCACCGCCGCGACCAGCCCCGCCATCCCGGCGCCGATGACCAGCACGTCCGCACTCTGCCCAGGCTGCATGCATGCTCCGGAAGGAACTCGTGACATCGCCGCGGCCGACGTGCTCAGGGGTGTCACCAAGGTGCCGCCGCCGTGGCTAGCCCGTGATACATGGGGAGTCGGGTTTCAACTGGGAACTCGAGATGACACCGGCCCAGGGAATTGTACAATGGCGCTTGACAATCGCCCCGACGTCGGCACTTTCACGTCGTCGGATCGGCTCAATCCCGGCTTGCCCGATGCCACGAGACGGCCGCCCGCGCCCGCCCGCCGGTCCTTGCAAGGCCGGAAATCGCGCCGTATCTTCCCGCCCGATTGAGGTTTCTTCCCCCCTGAAGATCCTGCCCAGCTGAGTAGCCCAAATTCTCTACGCTTTGAACTTCAATTGGGAATATCCTAACAATGTTCAAGAGATTCTCGCTCACTGACAAATTACTGTTCGTTGCCGCGTTCCTTTCACTCATCTTTTCGGAGATTGTCTTTTTCAGTGGGCAGAAACTGGACGCGATCTTCGTCGGAATTTGGGTTCCCTCCATTCTCGGCTTCGGCATCTATTTGAAGCTGATCGGCAGCACGAAAAATGAGTGACTTGATTCCCTATTTCGCAGGGCTCATCATGGTCCTGTTCGGAATCGCTTTTGGCGCGGCATTGCAGGCTCTTAGAAAGTTGGACAAAGAATCTCCGGCGCCTCCGGTCACGGCCAAGTGATCGAAACCAGATCTTCAGGGTGACATGGATCGTGCGCGGCCCGGTTGAACGCACCAGGCTGAACGCACCATGTTGAACGCACTACATTGATATTGGAGGCCGATATGAAGCAACAGCCCGTGACCCGCCCCTCGACGAATGCTCGGCTGACCGAGAGCCTGAACCAGGTCCTCGCCGATTCCTACGCCCTGCTGTCGCTCACCCATCTTGCCCACTGGAACGTTGAGGGGCCGGGCTTCTTCGCGCTGCACACCGCCTTCCAGACGCAGTACGAAGAGCTGTTCATGGCGATCGACGAGGTTGCCGAGCGCATCCGCGCGCTTGACGCCTACGCGATCGGGGGCCTCGGGACGCTGGCCCAGACCGCGCAGATGAAGGAGTTCGTGTCGCCGCTGGCGCAGGAGGAGTACGTCCGTGCGCTCATTGCCGCGAACGAGAAGCTCCTGTCGGACGCCGCGCGCGCGCGCGAGGTCGCGGGCGAGGCCGGTGACGCGGAGAGCCAGGACCTGATGATCGGCCGGATCACCCTTCACCAGAAGACGGTCTGGATGCTGAAGAGCTACCTGAAAGCCTGACGCACGGCACCGTTGCGGTCGCCCGCTAATGGAATCCTCTGATCACGAACGCTTCATGCGTCGGGCCATAGCGCTGACGGCCAACTGTCCCCGACTGCCCTTCAGCGCGCTGATCGTGTCCGACGAGACGGGTGAGGTAGTGGCCGAGGGGTGGAACAAGTCGGCGCTCAATCCGACGTGGCACGGGGAGATCGACGCCATGAACCGTCTCGCCGAATCGGGTCGCGGCGACCGCGGGTCCGGCCTCGTCCTCTATACCACCGCGGAGCCGTGCCCCATGTGCCAGGCGGCCATCCTGTGGAGCGGCATCGGTACGGTGGTGTTCGGTTCCTCGATCCGCTTCCTGCAGCAGCAGGGCTGGCGGCAAATCGACATCCTCGCCGACGAAGTGGTGCGCCGGAGCCCGGGATGGGCATGTGCGATCATCGGCGGCGTGCTCGAACAGGAGTGCAACGCCCTGTTCGCGTCTCCGCCCAGCTGATCGGCCGCCGGCAGCGAGGGGAGAGAGACCCCCGAACCCGGAACGACTACCTGTACTCAAGCTGGGGTCGCTCGCCCCAGCGCATACCAGGCGATGAACAGGTTGACGCACATCAGCACCAGGGCTGGCAGCGTCTGCGCGAGCGAGTCGAGCACGCGGATGCGGGTAGCAACGCCCAGGAGCATCATCAGGGCGAGGCCGCCGGCGCTGAGCGGCACGAGGGGTGGCCAGATCTGGCCGACGATCAGACCAACGGCGCCGAGCACCTCAAGGGTGCCCGTGAGGATCCGGAGGCGACTGATGCCGAATCGCTCAAAATCACGCTTCATGCCGTTCATGGACAGGCACGCAATGCCATAGAACAGGAACAGCGTGGACGACACGAAGATCGACACATGATAGAACAACGTCACAGAGCGTCAGCCTCCAGACAACGACGTGGGTACACAGTGGACCGTCGCGCCTGCCGCCCATCGAGTATCCCGGGCACTACCTGGTAGAGCTCGAGGGCTACGACGCGGGGTTGGATGAGGTCGATGATGGCGTCTGGTCGAAGGTGCTCAGTGGTCAGCCGGAGCTTTCTTCATGACACGTCGCGGAACACGTCCTCGTCGGTCCTGGCCCCCGCTTGTGCTCGATTTGTCCATGCTCCCTCCGTGGCAACCTCGGCTCCGGCCCGCATCAGTCTCGTGGCGTTGCGGTGTCCATTTCGCCGACTTCACCACGTCGGATCGCCGCCGCGCGTTCGCTCACCGCCTGCCTCTGCGCGTCGGTCAGGCGGACCACGTTTTTCACCTGCAGCGCCATGCGCGGGTTCCGGGCCAGTGCCGTCTCATGCCGCATCAGGAAGTCCCAGTACAAGGTGGTGAACGGGCAGGCCTTGTCGCCGCTGCGCTGCGCGGGGTCGTAGCGGCAGCCCTTGCAGTGCGGGCTCATGCGCTGGATGTACTTGCCGGTGGCGATGTAGGGCTTGCTGCCCATCACGCCGCCGTCGGCGTACTGACTCATGCCCAGGGTGTTGGGCAGCTCGACCCACTCCACCGCATCGACGTAGACCGCCAGGTACCAGGCATGCACCTGCTTCGGGCTCACGCCCAGCATCAGCGCAAAGAGGCCGGTGACCATCAGCCGCTGGATGTGGTTGGCGTAGCCGTGTGTCAGCGTTTGCGCCAGCGCGTCACGCAGGCAGGCCATGTCGGTAGCACCGGTCCAGTACCACGCGGGCAGGTCCTCCCGGGCATCGAGCGCGTTGCGCTCCAGGTACCCCGGCATCTGGGTCCAATAGATGCCGCGCACGTATTCGCGCCAGCCGAGGATCTGGCGGATGAAGCCCTCGGCGCTGGACAGTGGTACGTGTCCGTCACGGCAGGCCGCCTCGGCGGCCGCCACGACCTCGCGCGGGTTCAGCAGCTTCAAGTTGAGCGCCGCAGAGAGGTGCGAGTGGTACAACCACGCATCGCCCGGCCACATTGCATCCTGATAGCGGCCAAAGAGGGGCAGGCGGTCCTGGATGAAGGCATGCAGGGACTGCAGCGCCTGCGCGCGGGTCACCGGCCAGGCGAAGCTGTCCAGGCGGCCGGGATGCGCGGCAAAGCGGCTGTTGACGAGCGCGATCACCTCCCGCGTGACGGCGTCGGGCTCGAAGGACGCGCGCGGCGGCACCGCACCCGGGCCGGCTGCGTCGAAGGCCTCGCGGTTGTCGGCGTCGAAGTTCCACTGATTGCCGATGGGCTCGTCGCCGTCCATCAGCACGCCATGGCGTCGGCGCTGCTCGCGGTAGAAATACTCCATGCGCAGGGATTTGCGGCCCTTGGCATGCGCCGCGAACTCACGGATGCTGCCGAAGAAGTGCCGGTCTTCGCGGATGTCCAATGGCAGGCCGTTGACCTCGGCCACGGCCGTGATCGCCTGCAGCACGCGCCAGTCGCCCGGTGCGGTCATCACCAGCCGGGCAGGCCGCAGGCGCAGGATGTCGGCCTGCAACTGCGCCTCCAGGCTACCGGCGTTGCCGGCCGCATCGAGGTGGGTGTAGTGCAGCGGCCGGCCGGCGGCGTGCAGTGCCAGCGCGAAGTGCCGCATCGATGCCAGGAACAGGGCCGTGCGCGGTTTGCTCGACCACACGTGGGTCGACTCCTCGGCTACCTCGGCCATCCAGACGGCGTCGACGCCCGCATCGAAGCCATCGAATGCCGCGGCTTCGAGGTCGAGCTGGTCACCCAGCACGAGGATCAAGGCGTGCAGCTCAGCCACGCTTTGCCTTGGCACTCCGACAGGCCTCGGAGCAGTACTTCACCTCGGCCCAGTTCTTCGCCCAGCGGCGGCGCCAGCTCATGGGCCGGCCACAGGCCACACAAGGCTTGCTCGGCAGTGAAGCCTTGTTGCCGCGAAACGTGGTGCGGCGCAGTGTCATCACGCGCTCCGGCAGGTGGGGGGGAGGCGCCAGCCGGCACTCATCCGGTCCGCAACCGATAGTTGATAAGTACGATGAGCATTGAGAGCGCCAACAACGTCAGCGAAGGCAGCATTTTGCCGACCGGGTTCTTGACCCTCAGGTGGGTGATGAACGCGACGACCATGAGCAGGCTGAGTCCGATCCCGCCCGCGATCGCGAACTGCCCACGGTCAATGCCAACCAGAAGCATCAATGAGAGGGTCAGCTTGACGATGCCCACTGAATCCCGTATCCAGTTGGGAAGCTTCCACTGCTGGAATTCGAGGACGATGTTTGGATAGCGGACTACCCATACGAAGAAGACCGCTGTGGCAACCAGGGCCTGCAGCGTAATCGCCAGATCCTGTAAATTAATCACCCCTGCCTCCGCTAGTGATTACAGTGAACCCATCATGGCGCCGCGGGGGACTTCATCGCATACTGACACGACCCCAAAGAATATGGTGTTACGCCTGTGAGTGAAAGCGTTCTTGTTATTGGTGCCGGAATCAATGGCCTGATCGCAGCCCACTACCTGCGGCGGGCCGGCTTTGCCGTGACAATGATCGAGCGCGCGGAGCGGGTGGGCGGGGCGTGCATTTCAGAAGTCGCGACGGTGGAAGGGCATGCCCAACACTACGCCCTCGGCGCCTCGGTGCTGGGCCTGATGCAGGATTTCATTTTCCGGGAAACGGGCCTGGCGGATCGACTGCAGACCTATGTCCCGGAGCAGGCAAAGCGGGTGCACTTTCCCGACCCGAGGACCAGCGCCTGGATTTACCGTGATCCCGGTCAGTTGCAGCGGGAGCTGGCGGATAAATGGGGCGAACGGGGGGACGCAGAGGGCTTTCGCGCCGATGAGGCGAAGGTGGTCGCGTACCTGCAGGACGGTTACCGCGCCGCGGTTCCGCCAAGCCTTGACGAAGCCAAACAGCGCCTGGGCGACACCTTGACCAGGCTGTGGATCACCGGTAGCGCCGCCGACCTGCTCGACCACTACTTCACCGCCGAGCGCAGCAAAGTCTACCTGGCCATGACGGTGACCGAGAGCGGCCCGGTTTCCCTGCAGGAACCGTATTCCGCGTTCACCCTGCCGCTGATGGATTCGGGTTCCATTTTCGGCGGCTACTATGGATTCGTCAGGGAAGGCATCTGGAGGGTCACGGAAGAACTGGGACAGATCAACCGCGAGCAGGGTGTCGACATTCGCCTGGGCTGCCTCGTCGAGGGCGTGGAGCCCCGGCGCGGGACATTGCACTATCAACAGGCGGGGCAGGGCCATGCGATTGCCTTCGACCACCTGGTGTTTGCCACGGATCCGTTGTCGGCGGCAAGGCTTGTCGGCGAAAGCGGGATCGTGCGCCATGTTGAAGAGAAGCGCATGCTGGGCACCAGTGGCAAGCTGAACCTCTTTTTCCGGCAGCCGGTGCGGTGGAAAGAAGCATCGGCCCATCCTGCCGGCGACACGGTATTCCGTTTCATTTTCATGGTGGAATCCATCGCCGATTTCGAACGATCGACCCTGCGCGTCACATCCGGGGAAACCGATTATTCGCCGGGCTTCATGCAGATCTATTGTGAAGGCGCGTCGATGCGCCAGATGGGGCTGGTGGAGCCCTTTGACCGGCTGACGGTGTTCTTCAAGAACATGGCGCTGAACCAGCGCGGCGAAGCGCTGCCCGACGTCGAGGCCGCCGTGAAGGCCACGGTGTTGTCGTTCATTGCCAATCCGCAGGACTGCGCCTGGACCCGCTTGCTGGCGCCGAGGGACTTGCAGCAGCTGTTTCTCTTTCCTGGCGGCAACATCGACCACACCGTGCTGGCCGGGGGGCAGACCTTCTTTGAGCGCCAGTTCTCGGCGGACCCGGCGCAGCAGTTTTACCAGTTTGGTTCCTGGTCGAATGTTTCGTACTGCGGAGCCGCAGCGTATCCCTGTGGATCGATCGCGGGGACCCCGGGGTACATGTGCGCCCAGCAACTGATTCACAGATCGGTGGCTAGCCTCCGTGGCTAGCCGGCGCGGGCGCGCTGGAACACGAGATTCGCGGCCACCATGTCCTCCATCGCGTTGCCCATCGCCTTGTAGACGGTGATTTCGGTGGGGCTCAGGCGACCCGGCTTCCGGCCCAGTGCCACGGCACCGAGTGTCGTGCCGGTACCGGGGTCGAGGCCGGCCAGCTCGCCGCACCCCACCGGGCTCGGCTGAAAGGCATCGAGCGTCTCGACGAAGAGCCGGTGCTTCTCCGCCAGTTCTCGCGGGAGTTCACCACCCAGATCGCGGTGGCCCACCGAGGTGACGTGCGCGCCGGGCTTGATCCACTCGGCCTGAATGACCGGCGACGGCGATGCGGTGGTGAGACAGACGATGTCCGACTCGCGCACCGCCGCTTCCACATCGGTGGTGGCGTGGGCCGTGTCGCTTCCGTCCGCCAGGCGCCGGGCCTGTTCCGGGTTCCGGGAGCAGACATTGACGCGGGCGATGTTCCGGACGAGTGGCAGCAGGCGGAGATGGTTTTGTCCCTGTACCCCGGCACCGATCACCGTGGCAATCTGGCCTTCGGGCCGGCTCAGCATCCGGACCGAGAGCATCGCGGCGGCGGCGGTCCGGAGGCCGGTGATGCTGGCGCCGTCCATCACGCAGGTGGGCGCCCCGGTGTCGGGATCGAAGAGACTGATCAGCGCCTGGTGACTGGGCAACCCCAGCGCGTGATTACCCTCGAACACATTGACGATCTTGACGGTCAGCTGCATCCCCGGTCGCCAGGCCGACATCGCGAGGGAGAATCCCCGGTCTGCCACGGGGAGCTTGGGCCGCGGGGGTGTCTGCACCTCGCCCAGCTCCAGCCACCCGAAGCCCGCTTCCAACCCGTCGAGCAACGCCCGCGGATCGAGATAGCGCTCGACGTCGGCCCCGGTGAGCATCAGCACCGGCGCGCCGCCCGCGGTGAATGCAAAGCCTGCATGGTGCGACGAGAGTTCACTCGGGCTCATGCGCAGCCTTTCGCCATATTGCGCAGGCACAGCAGGCGCAGTACCATGTGCCGGCCGACGTCAGCCACGCAGCGATTCAACGGAGCATGCATGCGGATCACCGGAATCAAGGCCTATCGTGTGGGACTGCCCTTGCATGAGGGTAGCTACAAATGGTCGGGTGGCAACTCCGTCGACGTCTTCGATTCCACCATCGTGGCCATCGCGACGGACGCCGGCATCACCGGATACGGAGAGGTGTGCCCGCTCGGACCGGCGTATCTCCCGGCCTACGCCGCCGGCGCGCGCACCGGCATCGCGGAACTGGCGCCGAACCTGCTGGGCCAGGATCCCACGGCGCTGGCCAGCATCAACCGGCGGATGGACCAGCTCCTGCGGGGCCACCCCTATGTGAAATCGGCCATCGACATGGCCTGCTGGGATATCCTGGGACAGGCTACCGGCCTGCCGGTGGTCACGCTGCTCGGTGGCCGCGTGGGCGAGGATGTGGCGCTCTACCGGGCGATCTCGCAGGACACGCCGGAAAAGATGGCGGCCATGGTCGGCACCTATCGGGCCGAAGGCTACACCAAGTTCCAGCTCAAGGTCGGCGGCGATCCCGATACCGACATCGAACGCATCCGGGCCGCGGCTGCCAGGTTGCGTTCCGGCGACGTGCTCATCGCCGATGCCAACACCGGCTGGACCCAGCACCAGGCGATGCGCGTGGCGGATGCCGTCCGCAGCGTCGACGTGTATATCGAGCAGCCCTGCATGCGGTACGAGGAATGCCTTGCCGTACGTCGGCACACCGACCGCCCGTTCGTGCTCGATGAAGTGATCGACGACATCATGATGGTGCTGCGCGGCCACCAGGACCAGGCGATGGACGTCATCAACCTGAAGATCTCGAAGGTGGGCGGCCTGACCCGGGCGCGCCAGATCCGGGATCTCTGCCTTTCCCTCGGCATCGCCATGACGATCGAGGATTCCTGGGGCGGAGATATCATCACCGCCGCCATTGCCCACCTGGCGCACAGCACCCCGCCCGAACTGCTGTTCTCCACCACCGACTTCAACAGCTACGTCACCGTCAGTACGGCAGCCGGCGCACCCCAACGAGTGAATGGTCGCATGGCAGCGTCCGCGGCACCGGGCCTCGGCGTGCAGCCCCGGATGGACGTGCTGGGCGATCCGGTCTTCACGGTCAGCTGAGCGAGAAAGGAAACGGTGTTCCCGTTCCTTGCTGCCAGGAGCGCCATCTTCGTTGCGCTCGCCGGGTTCGTCGCCACGTACCTGGGTATCCTCGCTTCTTCACTGCGGGGTTCCCGCGGCCCAGGTGAGCCGCGACGGTCCCCCTCGGCGAGCCACGTGGCAACCGGCTTCGTCACAAATTTCCTCGACACGCTGGGCATAGGCTCGTTCGCCACGTCGACGGCGATATTCAAGTTCTGGAAGATGGTCCCCGATGAGCTCTATCCCGGTACGCTGAACGTCGGTCACACGCTGCCGACCGTCTTTCAGGCGTTCATCTACATCGCGGTGATCGCGGTCGATCCGACGACACTGGTTCTGCTCATTGGAAGTGCGGTAGTGGGCGCCTGGTTCGGCGCCGGCCTGGTCACCAACTTCTCCCGCCGTGCGGTGCAACTCGGCATGGGCGCGGCGCTGCTCACGGCGGCGGCGGCCATGCTCATGAGTCAGTTGAAGTGGTTTCCGGTGGGGGGCACCGCGCTCGAACTCCACGGGTGGCGCCTGGCGCTCGGCATTGCCGGCAACCTGGTGCTCGGGGCGATCATGACCCTCGGGATCGGGCTCTATGCCCCGTGCATCACGCTCATCAGTCTGCTGGGCATGGACCCGGCGGCGGCCTTCCCGATCATGATGGGGTCCTGTGCGTTCCTCATGCCCGTCGCCAGCGCCCGATTCATCAGGCGCCGGGCGTACTCGGCCCCGGTGGCACTGGGGCTGGCGGTTGGTGGGTTGCTCGGGGTGCCGCTCGCGGCGTTCGTCGTGAAGTCCCTGCCGCTCACGGCGCTTCGCTGGCTGGTGATCGTGGTGGTGGTGTATGCCGCCGTGCTGATGCTCCGATCGGCGCGGCAGGAGACCCTGGTTCGATCGGCCGCCGCGGCGTAGGAGGCACCGCTCGCCCGGCCCATTGAGTGTTCAGAGGGGCCTGGTCATCCCTGTGGGGGCGGTTCGTCCCGCACAGGGAACTTGAATCCGCCGTACACGAAATAGCCGATGGTGTATGCGACGACGGTGAGATCCATCGCAAAGGGAATCCAGAAACCGGCGACGAAGGGTTGCCTGACGTTGGACAGCACGAGCCAGACCATGCCCGCCTTTTCGACGGCGCTGTAGAGGGCGATGGGGAAGCGCCACGCGGGGAAAATCGCCGCGCCCATCATGAACAGGCCCATCAGCCCGACCATGACTCCCCAGTGCTGGATGATGATCGTGTATTCAACCAGATAGGGCAGCCTCAGGATGGTGGGCATGGCCCAGGCGGGGAAGACCGCAAAGATCCCTATAAGCGCTGTGCCCGCACCGGTCAGCAGGTAAAAGGGCCGGAAGGTCCGGGAAAAGAAACGCTCGAGATTCGTCATGCCGCGGGTTCTCCTGTGGCTGCGGACCGTGTAGTATAGCATGAAGCGTGTGGCGCGAAGCGACAACCCCAATACCGGATAATGTCATGCAAGACCCGATGAGCCTCAGGCCCGGATCGAGTGAAGCCGTGAGCCTGGCCCCGTTGAATCCAGATCCCTCGTCCAGGGACATGGATCAGGCCATCCGCGAGGCGGTGCTTGCCGTCGACAATCTCGACTGGCTCAAGCCCGGTGACAGCGTACTCATCAAGCCCGTGATCAACTCAGGCAAACCCTACCCATCGACTACGAGCCCCCTTGCTGTAGCAAGCATGATCCGCTTGCTCAAGGAACGAGGAGCGGGGCGCGTCGTGGTGGGAGACATGAGCGGGGTTTTTCATCTCGATCAGCGACCCGATGGTTGCACGGGTAGCACCCGTGCGCTGGCGGAGAGTGCGGGGCTGCTGCCTGTCGTTCCAGCCGCGGGGGGCGAGTGGGCTTTCTTCGAAGAATCGGGCTGGGAGAGCTTCTATGAAGAGCAGCCTGCCCCCGGCTCCCATTGGCGGCAGGGCCTCATGCTGCCGGACGTGCTCAAGACGGTGGACCATATCGTGTCGATGCCCCGTTGCAGCCGCCACTCCCTGCTGGGGAACACCCTCGGACTCAAGTCTGTGGTTGGCTACATGCGCTACGACACCCGTCTGGAGTACCACCACGCGGCCAAGAGCATCCAGGAAAAGACCGCCGAGGCCAACACTGTTCCCAGCCTCTTGCAGAAGCAGCGCCTGGTCGTCACGGCAGCAGACAAGGTGCTGGCCACGTTCGGCCCGGACATGGGTCATGTGATCACGCCGCCACAGGGGCTGGTCATCGCGTCCCGCTCGGTGATTGCGCATGACATGGTTTCGCTGGCCTGGCTGGTGGTGCATTGGCGACAGGCACCGTGGCTCACGAAGCGGTCTCTCGTCGACCCGAGCAGCACCAAGTTCACGACCAATCTGGGCAACCGTCTGGTTGTCGGCGTGCTGGGTGGCTGGAAGTTGGGCATGAGCGCCGAGACGATGGAGCATTCCCAGCAACCGGATATCTGGCGAGATCGTACTCTGCGGCGGGCATTTGAACTCATGGGGGGTGTACCGGACATCCGGCTGCAGCCTACGCAGTCCACTATCTCGCCGCAGCTGCTGGCTGAGTTTTCCTCGATGGTGGCGCTGCCCGCGGCGATGCGGGCGGCCTAGGGCGATCGACGTGGGCCGTGTGCGCCCAGGCGGCGAAGAAGCACGGAGGAATCACTTCACCGCCGAGCGAGCGTACAACCGCATCGCCGGAGCGTTCTTCCCGTTGTGGGCGAAAGCCCGGTAACGGGTCGGACCTGCTGGGTCTCACGCCATTCATTCCGGCGTTGGGGCAGGCGCGTCGGTGTTCCACATGTTTGCCTTGATCTTCCAGCTTCCGTTCGCCTGCGTCCATACGTTCAGGTACTTGCCGCGCTCGGTCACATGAGCGGGGCCATAGGTCACCGCGTAGGTGCCTGCATCAACCACATACTCCGCGTTCCCGTAGAAGTCGGTGGTCTCCTCGCGAAACTCCGTGACACCGGCCTTGAGGTACTCCACGGTAAAGTCGTGCAGTGCCGGAAGGCCGGTCACTGCGGCGGCGCTGGGCGGGAAGGACTTGGCATCCGCGGCAAACATCGAGTCGATCGTGGCGATGTCGCCCGTGACATGCGCACTGGTGAAGCGCTCGTTCTGCTGTCCGATGAGGCGACGCGTGGCGTCCAGATCGAAGGGCAGCTGCTCGGCGCGCGTGGACGCGGGCGCTGGACCACCGCAGGCGCCCGCGAGGAGGGCTGCCAGCACGGACCAACGGGGGAGAGTGAATCGACTCATAAGGACCATCCACGTGTCGTCAGGTTGTGCACGCGCGTCACCAACGTTGCATCGGCGGTCCAACGACTGAGACTTGAGCCGCGAAGCCGCGGAGCGGTCTCTGGCTTTTTCAGCTGCAGCCGCTGCATGGCACGGAACGCCGTGTTGAAGCCCTCGCCGACGGACCGCTGGTCGTGATCTAGCGGATTTGTGGCGGCTTGAATGCGCTGGTCAGCGCAGCAATATGATCAGGCCCGATCCCGCAGCAACCGCCGAAAATGGAAGCGCCCAGATGCTGCCAGTCATGCGCCTTCCTGACAAGTTCATCCGGCGGGATCACGTCGACGAATTCCCAGTCCGGTGACCTGAAGTAACCGCACTCAGGATAGGTGGCGACCGGGCCGGTCCAGTGCTTTCGCAGGATCGCCAGCGCTTCATCCGTGTTGTTAGGTGAGGTGTGCATCACCATCATCACCGCGGGCTTGAGCGCCGCCAGCGTGCGCGCGATATCGTCGAAGGAGCAATCGTCACGGCCCCAGCCCTGCAATGTGCCGTCCTTGCCGCGCTCGACCGACAGGCCAATCCACACCGGCAATCCTGTGGCGAGCGCCGCTTCGCTGGCCCACACCGCGTAGTCGGTGTCCCTCATCACCTCCATCATGATGAGGTCGCAGCCGCAGGCCTCGAGTCCGTTCGCCTTCGCCTGGAACAGCGCGCGCGCGTCGCGCTCGCTGAGCACGAAGTTCAGGTTGTTGCGGTCGGTTCCAGTCGCCATCGGGCGCATCGTCGAAATGGAGCCCGCCACGCACACCTCGGTTCCGGCCGTCGCTTCCCGGGCCAGATTGACGGCAATGGCGTCAATGCGCGCGACATCACTGAACCTCCCGATGTGGCTGAACAGGATCGGGCTGGTCGCAAAGGTGTTGGCCGTGACGATGTCGGCGCCCGCATGGATGTAACCACGATGCACCGTGCGCACGATGTCCGGATGAGTGAGGTTGGCATCCGCGCACCAGGTGTCGCCGCTCATCGGCGCACCGCGCCGCTGGATGTCGGTGCCCGTGCCGCCATCAAGGATGATGGTTTCGTGGCATCGCAGCTTGTCGGAAATTCTGGTGTAACTCACACGGACCCTGCGCATGGGATGTTCAAGCGGAGATATCAGGTCCAGTACTGAAGTAACTCATGCCAGCGACGCCGGGTCAAGATTGGCGCCGCAGACGATGACGGCCACGCGCTCGTGTGCCACGGGCTGCACGAGCCCGGTCCACAGCGCCGCCAGCGGCAGCGCAGCCGCCGGCTCCACCGCCAGGCGCAGTTCGCGCCACATGCGGCGCTGCGCGTCGCCGATCGCGGCGTCGTGCAGCAGGTGCGAAGCGGCGATGAACCCCTGGCGCTGCACCGCCCACGCGATGTCGCCGATGCGCCGCGCGCCCAGCGAATCGGCAGCGACGCCGGCTACCGCCACGTTCACCGGCATGCCGGCGGCGCGTGCGGCGTGCAGCGTCGGCGCCAGCGCCGGCTCCAGTGCCTCGACGCGGCAGCGGCCGCCGAACCAAGCCGCGACACCGGCGACGAGGCCGCCGCCGCCGACGCTGACGAGCACACGATCGGGCAGGCCGGCCTCGGCCTCGATCTCGCCGCCCAGCGTGCCCGCGCCGGCCACGACCTCGGCCTGGTCGTAGGCGTGCATCAGCAGTGCGCCGCTCTCGCACTGGCGCGCCAGGCAGGCTTCCAGCGCGTCGGGATAAGCGGCGCCGCGGACCACCACGCGCGCGCCGAGCGCCGCCAGCGCCGTGCGCTTGGCCGGGCTGGACACCTCGGGCAGGAAGACCTCGCAGGCCACCCCCAGCGCCTGCGCCGCGGTGGCCACGGCGATGCCGGCGTTGCCGCCCGAGGCCACCACCACGCCGGCCGCCGGCACGGGCAGCGAGCGCATGCGGTTGAACATGCCGCGCGCCTTGAAGCTGCCGCCGACCTGCAACTGCTCCAGCTTCAGCCAGACCTCGCCGCAGCGCAGGCCGAGTGCGGCGCCCGGCAGCCGCCACAGCGGCGTGCGGCGCACGTCGCCGGCGATGCGCGACGCAGCGGCGCGGATGATTTCCGGGGTGGGTGTCGTCATGCGCGCATCCTAGCTACGGTTGATCCATGACTCAACCCACCACCAGCGGCCCTGCACGGGTGCAGCGCGGCGTGCGCATGAACACCGTCAGTCACGAAGCGAACCTGCCGCTCGCGCAATCGGATGGTCGCACAATCGGATAGTAACCAACAGCAGGCGAGGGCGCGTCGTCGATCGGGAACGACGCGCCGCATCACGGGGGGTACTCCTCGCGGTCTCGATATACCTGCTCCCGCAGCCTGGGAGATATCGCGCGGACCGGCGATTCTACCGTCGCTTGAGGCGTATCGGCATCGTGGCGGCGGCGTCGCCCGCGCTGCTCAGGGAGCCATCGGAGTTGGCTGCCAGCGGGAGTTGCTCGCCCTCGAACGACACCGTGACGCCGGTCGCCGCCGGCGTGTAGCTGCACGGACCCGTCACGGGGCCGACGGAGATGAAGCACTTGCCGGCCGACTGGAACTCGAGCTTCACGCTGCCGTCGGCATTCTCCCAGTTGCCCAGCAGCTTCGGTAGCGGCGCGTCGCCCAACGCCGCCGAAGACGTGGAAGCAGGGCTCGACGACCTTGTTGCGGCCCCGGACGTCTGCAGGTCCGCGCACTCCACCCAGCCGACCGTGGTGGCGTTCGCGGTCTTCACCTGGCACCACTTGCCGTTCACCTTCGCCACGCTGCCCTTCTCCCGGATGTTGCCATCGACCCAGCTCACCGACTGGCCGACGGGCATCGCCGCGTCCGGCGTGCCCGCGCGCTGCACCAGGCGCAGCTTTTGGGTGTTGACCGGGATCTCCTTGCCGGTGGGCACCCGGATGACCACGTATCCCGACGGGTCCGGGCCGGTCACGACCTCGGCCAGCGTGGGCCCGAGGCCGGTCACGATCTCGACCAGGTCGCCCACGCGGGCCTGGTTCTGCGCCTCCGCGCCGGGGGCGAGGACGGCGCGCGTCACGCCCACCACCAGCACGGAGAAGAGCGTCCTGTGAGCCGCGGCCATTGCATGCCTCCCGGTGAATGTCCCAAGCCTCCAGCGCCACGTGCAGCCGCACCGTCAGCCGTCCTCGGGCACCACGGCCTCGCAGGCCGGCCAGACGGTACCTCCCACGCCAGCATTGCGCAGGATGCGGCCGGGAGCTCGCACGACAGGTGCGGGGCGGAGCGGGAGTCGCGACGCGAGAGTGTCCGACGGCCCCTGGGAACCTGGAGCGGCTGACGTGCGACCGGGCCGCCAGGGCCGTGACCTACCGCTCCGACAAGGCCGAGGGAATCGCCTTCCCAGAATATGAACCACTTGTCCTCCATCTCCCTGGGTACGAGACCCCGGCGGAGGAGGTCGGCCTCGTCGGCCGTAAAAGTGGCAGAGTAGGCGAGCGGAGCCGTCGAGCCGAGCGGTAGGGCTTTCCAGGAGTCGCGGGTTGCGGTCATTGAGTCCTCGAGCTCGCCCCTCCCGGGTGTCTGGCCGAAGGATGCAGCCAAACGCTGGTTAGACAGCGCGTTTGCGAGATGTGGCCTTCGGAGTGGTCGTGGTTGGTGCCTTTGCACTATTGGTCGCACTGCTCTTCGCGATGAGGCGAGAGAGGACCGCGGTGTCAACATCAGCCAGGCGACGAATGTAGAGGCAGCCTCCCCCGACCTTGTGGGCCCCAAGCTGCTTGAGGAGAGCGGCGTGGGCCTTGAGGCCGCCCATGAGATACAGGGTAAGAGCGGCCTCGCGCGGGGAGAAGGCGACTGGGGGCCAGACGCCGCTCCGACCGCTGCGGCCCTGGTAGATCATCTCGCCATACCCCACGATAGCTGACCCCCACATCGCTGGGGCTCTCCTGGTGGCCTTGCGGAAGAGGGCAGCGAGGGCTCGGGCGTCCTTGCGGCGGTCGGGATCGTCGAGTGAGGAGAGAAAGGCGCTCACACTGGCCTTGGTCCGCTGGGTCTTGAGTTCGGCCATGGTCATTCGGGGTTGGCGAAAGGTGGAAATGGTCGGGGCGTGAGTCTCGCACGCCGAGCGCTGTCCAACGGCCGCAAGTCTGCTCCAGCGCACATCATAGAATGCGGCGGGCGGGCGCAGACCGCCAGCCGCCACTGACAGAATGCTTCACACGACACTCGCGCTGTCGGCGCTCGCGCCGTATACTCGACGGGTCCTCGACCAACCCCGATCGAGATCCCCGTCCACCAGGACTCCCAGCGAAAGGCTCCATGAAGAAGCGCGACCGGTTGGCTCTGATACGCCGGTTCTACCCGAAGGCTGTCACGACCAACGAGAGTGTCGAAGCGCTCTTCGACCTGTTGGAGTCACGATTCGATCTTGAGCCGCACCAGATCATGCTCGCCGACAGCATCTGCAGCGACGACGTCAACACCATCGAGTATCCGGCGCGTGCCTACGAGATGCTCGGCCCCTTCAAGATGGGTGGGCTGGATGGCTTTCCCTTCACCGGCCTGACCGGGATGGCCGCGTTCGCCGGACATGTCCCTGACGATGGTGCGGTGTTCGTCTTCTACGCCCCGCACATCGGGATCTCCAAGGCCGGGGTGGTCGGCGAATTGATGCGCATCGGGCAGTCACGCCCGACAGGATGCTGTGGCGCCGCCAAGGGTGCGCTGGCCAGGCTCGTCGCCGGCCGGATCGTCGCGGGGCACGTCACCGAACTCGATCATCAGATCAACATCATCGAGCAACTCCTCCTCACCCAGCAGCGGCGCGTTCTCTCGGCGCCCGACCCGCTGCGCGAAGCAACCGAGGTCATATACGAGGCGATACACGAGCGCATCCATACCCTTGTGGATGCGACGACGTACCCATGCCGCTATGTGGTCACGGTCGGAGCGATCCTGATCAATGGGGACCACGACGTCGGCTCGTTCGCCGAACCGCGCCATGTGTATGCACGCGACAGCAAGACCGGTGAAACGCTCGACCTGTTCGAGGACTACATGCAACGGATGCGCTGAGAGATGCAAACGGGCCACCACTACCCCGCGTTGCAGCTCCTCTTCTGGACACGTCGCGACATTCTGCAGCATCTCGCCGTCGCCACAGCGATCACCGCGGCGTACGCGGTGTTCGGCTGGCGCTGGCTGGCGATCCCCTGGCTGCCGGTGGCATTGCTCGGCACTGCCGTCGCGTTCCTCACCGGCTTCAAGAACAACGCGTCGTACGATCGCACGTGGGAAGCGCGCCGGATCTGGGGCGCCATCGTCAACGCCAGCCGCAGGTGGGGGGTGATGGCGCGCGACTACGTCACGGATCGCGAAGTCAGCGGCGGCACGACACCAGGCGAGGTTGAGGCTGCGCGCCGGGAGCTGTACGACCGCCACTTCGCCTGGCTCACCGCGCTGCGCTACGCATTGCGGGAATCGCGGGCATGGGAAGCGATAAATCTGCCGCACAATGCCGAGTACCGGAGGCGCTGGTTCCAGATCGATGAACAGGAGGGGGAGCTGGGGAGTGCGCTGCTGCCGTATCTGGATCCGACCGAGCACGCGGCAGTGATGACGAGGTCGAACAAGGCCGCACAGATCCTGGCGCTGCAGTCCGCACATCTCGAGCGCTTGCGGCGGCGCGGCCTGATCGAGGATTTCCGCCACATGGAGATGACGCGCGCACTCGCGGAACTGTTCACACAGCAGGGGGCGTCGGAGCGGATCAAGAATTTCCCGTACCCGCGGCAGTACGCGACAGTGAACCTGTGGTTCGTGAAGATCTTCGTGGTGCTCGTGCCGCTTGGAATGCTGCAGGAGTTCGGGAAACTCGGCGGTGAGCTGATCTGGCTTACGATCCCGTTCAGCGCCCTCGCCGGCTGGATCTTCACGACCATGGAGAAGGTCGGCGAAGGAACGGAGAATCCGTTCGAAGGCAGCGCGAACGACGTCCCGATCACGCAGATGAGCCGTATGATCGAGATCGACCTCCGGCAAATGCTGGGTGACACGGATGTGCCGCCGCCGATCACCGCGGTAAACGGCTTCCTGACCTGAGGAGACCGGAACGGCGGAGATGGAGCGGGGTCAGTGCATCACCTGCATCTCCATGCCGTCCGTGCTCGCCAGCGTGAAAGCCGTTCCCCGGATCGTCCGCTCCGCGTGCTCCGCGAACTACCCAGTTGCCGGGGGCCGAAGATGGAGCAGCTTGAAGCGCACGACCAGGAGGCCCGTGGGCACCGTCGAGCCTCTCACGAAGCTGACCGGGTGCCGACGGCGGTTGCTGGCCGCCTTGGCCGGGTCCCAGGTCAAGTGCAGGTCACCCATCGATCAAGTGTATGTACGCTGTATGCACAGCGCGGATTCAGCCGGGTGCAGTTTAACGCCTACCGTTCAGCTGCAGCCGCATCAAATAAGAGCGCGCGGAGCGAACCCGCAATAGCGCGGCTGTCAGATGTCCCGCGGGTGCAGTTCGCCCTGGACGTGCAGAATGGGGCCGCGCCCATCACCGAGCTGTGCACCGCGTACGGGATTTTGAGGAGTACGGTCTGCCCACGCGCCTCCGCTCGTCCAACGGAGTGCCCTTCGCCTCGCAGGCGCTCGGGCGGCTCTCCGCCCTCTCTTCAACGCGCCGAACGCTGCGGTCGAGCCCGGCACGCACCCCGGCGAAGGGTGCCAGGTTCAAGGCCGAACTGGCCGCCCTCGATTCGGCGGCCGCCCGGCGCTGACGGATGCAGCGCGGGTCATGCGCATCACGCGCGCCGACTCCCCTTGGCGATGGCGACGAACGGGTAGACGAGCTGCTTGAACGGCACGACGAGGAAACCAAGGGGGCTCGCTCGCTGCTCCATCGGAAACGCGGGGTCCTCGATGCCCGTTCGGGGATATTCCTCCGCGCTGGCGGACTGCGTCCCGAACAACCGGTCCCAGAACGAGAACATCACGCCGAAGTTGGTGTCCCGGTGCCGCGTCTCGATCGAGTGATGCACCCGGTGCGACTGGGGCGTGACGAAGATGAAGCGCAGCGGCCCGAGGTTGGTGCGGATGTTCGCATGATAGAAGCGTGTCTGCCAGGTGGTGAACAGGTTGTAGAGCAGGAAGGACGGCGCGCTGATCCCGAGCACCAGCAGGGGCAGCATCACGATGGGCCGCGAGATAAGGTACTCGCCGTAGTGGAACCGGAAGTCGGTGAACACGTTCAGCTGTCGTTGCGAATGGTGCACCGCATGGACCTGCCAGAACCACGGCACCTTGTGCTTTACCCAATGCTGGAACCACCCCAACAGGTCGGACACGACCACGCCGAGCGCCAGGCGCGCGCCCTCCGGAAGCTGGGCGATGGACTGCACCCGTAGCCCGCCCAGGTTCGCGTCGTAGGCCTGCTTCAGCATGTGGGCATAGGCGACCACCGCGGAGGCCTGAAACGCCAGCCCCAGCACCACCCAGACGCCGTCGTTCAGGAAGCCGACGCTGAAGGTCGGCTGCTCCTCATCCGCCGGTGCCAGGCGCTCCCACAGCAGGATGCACGCGACGGCCAGCACGAACACGGGACGGAGTACCGTGGCCTGTGCGACGGACACCAGCGTATCGAGCAGCGCCTCCGGTACACGACCGAGCATCGAGCGGCTCCCTTGTTTCTGGGGCCAGGCGTCCGCCCGAGGCATGGATGGGCGCGGACCGGCTGTCGCAGGTCCCACCGCAAGAAATGGCGCACTTGCACGGGCGAGCCGAGGTACCTTCCGGCAGCTGGCGGCGCTGCCTGTTCATTCCGTTTGTTCGGCGGGTCTGGCAGAGACTGGTCTCCAGGGTGGGGTACGATAGTATGGACCGAAGTATGGACCGAGAAGCGACTGGATAGTCAACGGGCGGTGGAGCTCCCCTCCGGCCCCGCGCGTCCCCGCCCCGCCGGCGGAGGGCACGGCAACGCTCGCGTGGTCGGCGATCGCGCCGTATCTTCGACGCATACTCCACCGACCCCGATCGAAATTCCTGTCCCGTGACGCGCCTGGGCGTGGATCGCGGGCCGCGCGGTACCTTACCCAGAATACCCCCCGAGCCGGCATGTCCGAACCCCTCGAACGGCTGCGACACGTGCTGCATGATCGCTACCGCATCGAGCGCGAGCTCGGTGCCGGCGGCATGGCCACGGTCTACCTCGCGCAGGACCTCAAGCACCATCGGCTCGTCGCCTTGAAGGTGCTCCATCCCGAGCTGAGCGCGTCGCTCGGTGCGGAGCGCTTCCTTCGCGAGATCGCCGTCGCCGCCGGATTGACCCATCCGCACATCCTGCCCGTCCACGACTCGGGAGCGGCGGAGGGGATCCTGTTCTACGTGATGCCGTACGTCGATGGGCCCAGCCTGCGTCAGCGCCTCGAGCGTGAAGGCGAGCTGCCCGTGGCGGACGCTGTGCGCATCCTGCGCGAGGTCGCGGACGCCATGTCGCTCGCCCACCGGCGCGGCATCGTCCACCGCGACCTCAAGCCGGAAAATGTGCTGCTCTCCGGCGAGCACGCCGTCGTGGCCGACTTCGGGATCGCGAAGGCGCTGCACCTGTCCGGCGAGGGCGACCGCCTCACCGGGACGGGAATGGCCGTTGGGACGCCGGCCTACATGGCCCCCGAGCAGGCGGCGGCTGATGCCATGACCGACCACCGGGCGGACATCTATGCGCTGGGTGTCCTCGGCTACGAGCTGCTGACGGGCGCACCGCCCTTCTTCGGTGGCTCACCCCAGCAAATCGTCGTCGCCCACCTCATGCGCGCGCCCGAGCCCCTCGCGTCGGTGCGTCCGGGAATCCCGCCGCGGATCGCAGGGGCGGTGATGCGCTGCCTGGAGAAGCGGCCGGCGGACCGCTGGCAGTCGGCGGACGAGTTCCGCCGGGAGCTGGCCGCCGAGTCGCCGTCGAGCGGGGGCGGCTCGGGCCAGGCGACGGCCACGGTCCCCGGCTACCTGCCGATCACCGAGAACATCTGCCGGAGGTTTGACCGCACGACCTTCGACCCGCGCATGATCGGCGACCGCCTCCATTACCTGGACAATCAGGTCCGGTCGAACGTGCTGATCCTCCTGATCCAGAACTGGTCGGTCGAGGCCATCGATCCGGCTACGACGCTGCCCGGGTCGCCCTACCGGGTGATCGTGCCGACGCTCTACGGATTCGAGCGCGAGCGCCATCCCAGGCTCCCGGTCGGCATTGCCGACCACATCGTGCTCCTCGAGGCCCTGCTCGACCACCTGACCGCATCGGGAGGCGTGGACGCGGTGATCGCGGTCGGATTCTCGGCGGGCGGTGACCTCGTGCTGCGGATGGCCGCGGACCAGGGCAGCACCGCTCGGCTCGATGGTTGCCTCGCGCTCGGCCCCAATGTCGGCGTCGAGACGTGCACCGTCTCCGGCGTGCTCGCCGAGGCGACGAGCAGCGCACCCGAGGTGCTGCTGCCCGCGCTCAACCGCGCGCTCGCCTCGGCGTCGTCCGTCGGGGACTGGCTCGATCTCGCGGACGACTTCCGCCACATCGTGCACAACTTCGGGGGCGACCTCCGTCCGATCCAGCGCTTCGCGCACGACACCGTCACGCCGTGGCGTGTGGAGGGACCGGATCTGCTGCTCCGCTGGTATCGGCAAGCCACGGAGGCAGGACGCCTGGTCCGCTGCGTGTTCGAGGACAGCGAGGTGTACCGCAACAGGGCGCGGGAGCTCCAGTTGCGAAACCTGGACGAAGGCGTGCTCGGCGAGGGCTATCGGCCGGGCTCGATCACGGTGGAACCTGTGGCCCGGCACTTCGAGCTGCTCGACCCGTCGCTGATCATGCGCCATCTCGACGCCATGGTGGCCGAGCTTCGCGCGGCACCGCAGTGAGGCGGGGTGACGGTCTTGCGAGGAGCCGGCGATCGTTGGTGTCGAGGGTTTGACTTCCCTGGTCCCGTCGCGTCGTCCTGCGCCACGCCGGCATCGATGCGCGGCTGAAGCCAGACGAACGCCCGCCGTGATTGGCGGGCGGCTTGTCCGCGACCTTCTGCTAGAACATCAAGTTGCGATCCACTGTGACGAGGTGAGTGAATCCAGCACTAGCCACTCCAGTAATGTTTGCACCGGGACCCGAGTCCCGACGAAAACCAAGGCCCCGCCCATGATCTCGGGGTCTCGGTGAAACGGAAGTGTTGATCCGGCTGCGGGCCGCGGGGTCTCGGTGGTACCAATGCCATCGCCCGCGGCCCGGCAGCAGCAAGCGCCTGTTGGCCCGCTCAGGGCTACGTGCGCGGTTGCCAATAACCAGGGAGCCGGCGATGGTGGGCGATAGCGAGGATGAACACGCGATCTGGGTCAACGCGATAGATCACGTGGTAGGGAAACCGCCGGAACGAGAGTCTACGGCTGCCGTGGGGAATCACTCGCCCGGCTCCCGGGAATTGGAGAAGGAAACCGGGTGTGCGGTCAAACTCAGCAAGGAAGTCGCGGCCCAACCCGCTCGCCTGGGTCTCGTAATACAGGGCAACTTCGCCCAGCTCCTGATCAGCTCCGGGATGTAGTTCAGCGGGGCTCATTCAACTGCGCCCGCGCCTTAGCCAAAGCTTCGGCGGCCGGCACGGCCTTAACCGAGCCGGCCTTCAAGTCCTGGTAGCGTCGCTCGGTTTCGTTTGCCCAGGCCACGTCGATCTCGGTGTCGGCCGCTTCGAGGCTGTCGAGCAGTGCTTCTGCCAAACGGGCGCGCACTGCGGCGGGAAGCTGGAGGAGCTCCGCCTCAAGCTGCTCTGGGGTGAGCTTCATCGGGGTCTCATGTCGGTTGGGGCTGAATGAAAGGTAAGTGGCTGCGGAGAGACCGCCAAACGGCGCCAGCGGTGAGCGGCCTAACGGTCTGCAAATCAGTTGCGAGGGCGTGTGCGGCGAAGCCGCATCATTAGCGCCCTCGCCAACTGCATTTGCTGGTTAGCGTGCGGACTAGGGGGCGAACATTTCCTGCAGGACCCCCAACACCCGCTCGAGCGTCGATGGACTGAATCGGCCGACCTTCTTGGTGAGTCGGGCCCGATCAACCGTCCGGAGCTGGTCCAGTACCACATGGCCCGCCTTGCCGGCGAAGCGACAGGGGATCCGGAACGGGTACGGATGCGACCCCGTCGTGAGCGGCGCGACAATGAAGGTGCGGAGTGCGCCGTTCAACTCGTTCGGCGAGACGACCACGCAGGGGCGCGTCTTCCGGATCTCGCGGCCGAGCGTCGGGTCGAGGGCCACGAGGAAGACATCGCCCCGGGCCACGAGCTCTGTACTCACCACGTCCATTCATCCTGGTCGAAATCCGTGGCCACCACCGCGTCGAGCAGGCCCGCCTCGGCCGCCGCCAAGGCGGTTGCCGCGTCGGCCCAGCCGGCTCGGGTCGAGGCGAGGGGACGGATGACGACGGTGTTACCGTGGACCTCGAGCTGCACGTCCTCCTCGAGCCCGGCCTGCTCAATGAGCAGCTTGGGGAGGCGGATGCCGCGGGAGTTGCCGATCCGGACGAGCTTGGCTTTCATGGGGGCTCGGGAAACAGTGTAACTACAATGTAGCTACTGTCTGCCTTCGCGCAAGCTGCTCGCGTCGGTCACGCTAACGGCAGGCGTCAGCCGCCGCGGCGCCCATGATGACACGCGCCGCGGTCGGCTGCGCGCCGTGTTAGGCAGCAGCGTGACTAAGCAGACAACCTCTTACGAATCAGAGCGACACGAGCGCAGAGCAAGTGTTCCGAGTGGTCGCGGAACCGGCGCCTAGAATCACCTCGGGTCTGGAAGACCTGGTCTGGACTGTCGAAGCCGAAGCCGAACATCCGGTCTGGCGTACCCGCCACGGTGCGGACCTTCTTGAGGAAGGCGCGCATTTCTTGCTGAGTGAACACGAGGATCAACGGTGACCACCATGTCCCGAGCTCCCGTTTCTGCGCGGCATCAACCGCTGGGTACTGAGCCACCAAGCAGAACAGGTCGGCTTCGGGCGGGCACTCGAAGCTATTGAACCAGGTGTCGTAGCGAAACTGGCGTCGCGCCCGCTCGCTTGCTTGCAGCTGGGAGTATGTGCGGGACGACTTGATCTGAATCGACAGACCTTGGTTCGGCCCGCTCGCCGACGGGACAGAATAAGATCTACACCCTGTTCTTGGCGCGAGATCGGCGCGAACAGCGAGAAGCCCTGTCGCGCCGGGAACAGTCGGGCGAGCTGCTGTGCAACGCAGTACTCCGGATACGGAAGCGAAAAGATCGGTTCAATTCTTGACCTCGTGGTCTGCTGCCTAACGTGTGCTTCTGCTGCGAACGCTTCCTACCGCACCTGCGCTCGTCGGCAGCAGGCGTCGCTATATGGCCGTCGCACTGGAAACCGGAACGGCATGCTCACCGAGAGGCATGTGCTTGCCCGCCTTTGGCATCTGCAAGGCGAACACACCTGGCTCCTGCTCGAGAATCTTGACGTGCCAATAGAGACTCCCGTCTGCATTTTCGGTGGTACTTAGTTCCGCAAGGCGGGACTGAAATAGAGCGTGCGGCGTGGCAAAGCACACCGAAAGATCCATCGCCCCAAGTGCCACGACCGCATCCGAATCATCGGCGAGGAACTCGTCCCAAGCTGGGTGATACGCGAACCACTAGGGAATCGAGTTGCCCCGTGTGTACCTCTTCGAGAGCGTGCACACCGCGCGGTGGTCCTTGCTGCTGTCCCAATAGGTTGCCCGCGTCCGCTTGATTAGGGTATAACCGAGCTTTGCGCTTACTGAGGAAATGACTGCCTCCCTCTTGGCGGCGAGAGCGGACGGTGCCGTGAACTGCCAGGACGACGCTTCGGTGGAATCTCTGGTCTCGTCGGACTCGACGGCGTCGCTTGTCTTGTCCTCGGCATCCTTCGCGGCGAGCCCGCTCCACAGCGCCACGCGACGGAGCGGGATGTCCTCGGCATGATTGCTGCGCTCAAGGCGCGCCAGTAGCAGTCCGAGGTACAGCCCGGCGATCGCACCCAGTGCACCGTAACCCAGCGCATGGCTGAGGATCCAGTTGGCGATCGATGGGACGGTAGCGCCGATATCCGGGTTGGTGGCCCAGCGGACAATCGCGACCACCACTCCGAGGGCCGTCCAGGGAATGGCGAAGAGGGCAGCGAGCTTCAGGAGAGCGCGGAACTGGCGCGAAAAGGACATAGCTCAGAGCTCGGTGGCAACCTAACGCGTTGCACATGCGCTGCGGCCGCGGTGGCGGCGCGAGCGCGACGGCTGAACAAGCTGCAAGCACAGGCCGCGCTCGTGCCGCATCCGGCGGCTAGGATCCTTGGATCGGTGCGCTAGGAGGAATAGTGCGTAACGCCGAGCAGGCGCTGGCAGTGCGGGCAGAAGTAGGCGAGGCGCTTGCCGGCCATGAGCTCCCGAACGCGGTGGAAGTACAGCTTTTCCAGTGGCTCAGCGCAATGAGGGCATAGCGGCAGCAGGTCATCGCGTTCCTCGAGCCTCAGAGTCACGACGGGTCTCGCCTCGTGAAATCAGGTTGGCCAGCTAACGTGAATTCGACGGCGCCATGCTCATCCCATTGTACGACCCGCAGCCGAATCCGGAAAGGCTGCGGGGCGGGGCGGGGCGCCTCCTGCACCGTCCGGATGTCATACCCCGCCTCCAGCAGGTGCGTCGCGAATGAGTGCCGAAGCGTATGACCACTCGCCTTCTTCGCGACGCCCGATCGCCGGACCGCCTGGGCCATGAACCGCTGCACCGCCGACGGGTGGAGCGGTCCTTTTGACCCTTGCCCCGGCGGATGCGAAGCTCCGCTCGCCCCACATCCACATCCTTGACGCGCAGCCACGAGGCGGACAACCCAGCCCGTGTATGCCTGCTCCATTCGCTGGCTATAGTGGCCCACGCGGAGCTTCGACCGAAAAACGGTCAGCAGGCGCGGATTCGACTGCGAAGGAGGAGGTGGCAAAAGCGCAGGTCGAGCCCTACTGTGCGGAAACGGCGGAGCGCCCCCCACGCAGCACATACTTCTGGATCTTGCCGGTCGCCGTTTTCGGCAGCTCGGCGACGATGGTCATTCCCTTCGGTACCTTGAAACCGGCGAGCCGTTCGCGCGCGAACCCGCGCAACTCTTCCTCGGTGAGCGCCATGCCGGGCTTGAGCACGACGAATGCATGCGGCGCCTCGCCCCACTTCTCGTGCGGCAAACCGACGACCGCCACTTCCTGGATGGCGGGATGCCGCAGCAGCACACCCTCGAGCTCGATGGACGAGATATTCTCGCCGCCGCTGATGATCACGTCCTTCAGGCGGTCGCGGATCTCGATATAGCCGTCGGGGTGGACCACGGCGGCATCACCGGAGTGGAACCAGCCGCCCTCGAAGGCCCGCGCGGTGGCCTCGGGATCACGGTAGTACCCCTCCATCACGACGTTGCCGCGCATGAGGACCTCGCCCACTACCGTCCCATCGCGTGGCACGTCCACGCCGCGCTCATCGACCACGCGCAGCTCGCCGGCGGTGACGATCGCCACGCCCTGGCGCGCCTTGATGCGTGCCCGCTCCGTGACGTCCAGCATGGCGTGTTCCGGGCGCGGTTCGCAGACGCAGATGGCCGGTGACGTCTCGGTGAGGCCGTAGATCTGCGTGATGGCCCAGCCGAGTCCCTGCTCCACGCGCTCGATGGTGTGGGCCGCCGGGGCGGCGCCGGCGGTGAGGACCCGCACGCCGCGGGGCGCCCGAGCCCGGAGTTCGTCGGGCGCGCCGGCGATGGTGATGAGCACGGTGGGCGAGGCGCAGAGCATGGTGATGTGCTCCGCGCCGAGCAGCCCGTACACGGTGGGGACGTCGGTGCGCCGGGCACAGACGTGGGTTCCGCCCGCTGCGGCGACGGTCCACACGAAGCCCCAGCCGTTGGCGTGGAACATCGGCAGGGTCCAGAGATAGCGGTCGGCGCAGGTCATGGGGTGATGCACGAGCAGCCCGACGGCGTTTACCCAGGCGTTGCGGTGGGTAATCATGACGCCCTTGGGCCTCGAGGTGGTGCCGCTGGTGTAATTGATCGCGAGGACGTCGTTCTCGCCCACCTCGTGCCGCGCCAGCAGTGGGGGTGCCTCGGCGAGGAGGCGCTCGTAATCGAGCCATCCGTCACCGCCACCCTCCAGTGCCACGAAGTGCTCGATGCCGGGCATCTCGTGCCGGACCACGTCGACCAGGTCGAGGTAGTCGGCGTGCACGCAGAGGATGCGGCTGCCGGAGTGGTTCACCATCCAGGCCCAGTCGGCGGGGAGGAGGCGATAGTTGAGCGGCACGATGACCGCGCCCAGCTGCGGCACGGCGGTGAACCCCTCGAGATGCGCGTGGGAGTTGGGGGCGATATAGGCCACGCGATCGCCGGGGGCGACGCCCAGGTGGCGGAGGGCGCCGGCCCAGCGGTCGCAGCGGTCGAGGAACTGGGTGTAGCTCCAACGCCGGGTGCCGTCGACGACGGCCTCGCGGTCGCCGTAGAGCGATCGCGCGCGTTCGCTGAAGGCGAGGGGACTGAGCGGGGTCAGCATCGGCAGGATCCGCGGCTACTTCGAATCGGTGTTCCACATGTCGTGGATCGCCTTCCAGCTGCCGTCGGCCTGCTTCATCCAGACGCAGAGGTACTTCCCCTTCCCGAACGAGTCTTGGTACGCGCCCGCCGTGTAGCCGAGGTCGCCGATCACTTCGGCGTGATCGGTCTTCCAGGAGATGCTGTAGGTCGAGTCGGCGAAGTACGCCGCCCATACCTTCTCCGCCGCGGCTCGGCCGACGGCCACGGGCTCGTTCGGCGGGTAGGCAATCGCATCCTCGGCATAGAACGCCGCCACGCGCCCGGCGTCCCTGGTGGCCGCCGCCGCGGACCAGTCGTCATCGAGCTTCGCCAGGGCCTTCGCCTCAGCGATCGTGTCAGCGCCCTTGCCGGCGCCCGGGCTCGCGCCCGCGCAGGACGCGAGCGTCACCAGGGCCAATACGCCGGTTGCGTGGAGAACATGCGCTGCCGCCGAACGACGCTTGCTCATCGACACAGTGATCATCATCTCTCCCTCAGGTTTGGTGTTGGGGGCTAGTCCTGGTTGACGACACTCGATGACTCACCCGGCACGGGTCCAGGTCTGTGTCTTCCCGCCGACGCCTGCCTTCACCTTCACCTTGAGTGTCCCGTCCTTGTCCAGGCTCAGCTCGGCGTTGTAGCTCGATCCGCGCCTGGGCGCATAGATGCGGCATCCCGTCGCCTGGGTGGCGTCGCCGGTGCATCCGGTCAGGATATCAATGCCCATGAGGGACCGGGTGCGGAGGGAGGCGTCGCTGTTCTTGGCGTCGACGGCGGCGGGGTTCTTGAGCCAGGTCACCTTGCCGGTCCAGGCGCTGCCACTCTGGACGATGGTGACCTTGGAGCTGGAATCTTCAGTAAACCAGACGCCGGCGATGGACTGCGCGGCGCTGCGGGTCGTCGATGCCATCAGGATGCCGACCGAGAGCAGCGCCGCTCGTGACGTGAGGACGTGAAGACGTGAGGACGTGATGGTCATGTTTCCTCCTTCGTTTCCCACTTGATGATTTTGAGGTCGAGGACGGCGATGGAATAGATGACGGGCACAAGAATCAACGTGACCACGGTGGCGAAGAGGAGGCCGCCGATCTGGGCGTAGCAGAGTGGCTGCCAGAGCGGGCCGCCATGGAGCGCCAGCGGAAACAGCGCCAGCACCGTGGCCAGCACCGTAATGAGCACCGGGCGCAGGCGCATGATACCAGCGTCGAGCAGTGAGTCCTCGAACGGCTCCCCCTTGGCGTGCATTTCCTCGATGAAATCGAAGAGCACGATGACATGGCTCACGATGACGCCGATGAGGCTTACCATGCCCAGCAATGCCATGAACCCGAAGCTCGAGCGCATGACCCAGAGCGAGGCCAGGGCGGCGACGAGGCCGTAGGGCACGGCGGCGAAGACGATGAGCGGCTTCACCGCATTGCGGAACTGGAGCACGAGTGCCAGGTAGATCATGAACCCCGATATCGCCATGACGCCGAGGAGCTGGCCGAATCCCTCCGTGGTCTTGGCCTGTTCGCCGGACACGACCAGGGAGTATCCCGGCGGCAGGTTCCGCCCCAGCTCGGCGATCGGCTTCGCGACCTGGCTGTACACATCGGAGGGGAGCGCGCCGGGGACGGGGAAGGCGAAGACGGTCATCATCCGCACCTGGTCCTGTCGCCGGATGCGCTGGGTTTCCATGCCGTAGGTGATGTTCGCGACCTGGCCGATGGGAACCTTGTTCTTGTCCTCGGTCGAGAAGATGTAAAGGTTGCGCAGGTCGCTCAGCTCGGGGCGCTCGCGGGGCTGCAGGCGCGCCATGACCGGGATCTGCTTGTTGGCCTCGCGCAGCACGGCCACCTGGGTGCCGTTCAGCCCGGCCGCCGAGGAGGCGGCGACATCCTGGTTGGTGAGCCCGGCGAGATTGGCGCGATCAGGGTCCACGTCGATGCGGGTGACGAGGACGTCTTCCCTCCAGTCGTCGCGGATGCGCGCCGCCTTGGGCGAGGTACGAAGAATGTCCTTCACCTGGGTGGCGATCTGGCGCAGCACCAGGGTATTCGCGGCCTCGTCGCCCGCGGCCGCCGACGGTGCCACGATGCGCATGGCCACCGGATACTGCACCGGGTTGGTCTGCAGCTGCTGCACATCGATGATGGCACCGGGCACGCGTTCGGTGAGCGCCAGCTGCATCTGTCCCACGATGCGCGGGGTGATGTCCTTGTCCTTCACCTTGACGATGAGCTGGGCGTAGTTGAGCTGCTGCAGCTCGGGCGACACGGAAAACCAGAAGCGTGGCCCGCCGCCACCCACGAAGGCGGTGATCGACTCGAGGACGTCCGTGGGCTTGCCCTTCGTCGGGTGCTCCCGGCCGTACTGCGTCGCGACGTCGCGGATCACGGTCTCGGCCTCCCGCGCGACGTCGTTGGTGGTTGGAAGTGCCGCCGCGTTCCGGAGCCAGACGTCGACGTAGGAGAGGTACTGCACATCGTCGGGAAAGAAGGCGCGCGCGAGGTGGCGGTTGAAGAACCCGCCCAGGGCGAGGAACAGGAGCGAGCACGCGAACACCACGCGCCGGTGCTCGATGGCATACTTGCCCACCCGGTAGTACCAGCCGGTAAAGCCCTCGGTGCGGCGCTGCTCAATGGTGCGCTCCGCCTTCTTTGGCGCGCGCAGGATGTAATAGCCCAGCAGCGGAATGAACGTCATCGACACGATGCGCGAGGCGATGAGCGCGGAGGCCATGACGATGGGGAGGCTGTGGAGGAAGTCGCCCTGGTTGCCGCCGAGCAGCAGGAGCGGCAGGTAGGCCACGACGTTGGTGACGGTGGCAAAGAGGATCGCGGTGGCGAGCTTGGTGGGGCCCCACCACGCGGCCTGGATGGGCGGGTCGCCCGCCGCGAGGTCGCGCTTGATGGCGTCACCGGCCACCACGGGGTCGTCCACCAGCAGGCCCAGCGCCAGGATGAGCGTGGCCACCGAGACCTGCTGGAGGTCGATACCCAGCAGGTAGATCATGCCGAAGGTCATCGACAGCGTGATCGGGATGGCGAGCATCATGAGCAGGGCGGCGCGCCATTCCCAGAACCCGATGAGCGCCACGATCACCACCAGCACGATGGCCTCGTACAGCGCGTCCATGAAGAGGTCGAGGTTCTCCTTGACCTGCAGCGGCTGGTCGGAGGTGCGCTCGATCAGCAGGTCGGCGGGGAGGCGTCCGTGCATCGTGGCGAGGGCGGCGTCGATGTCCCGGCCGAACGCATCGATCTGCTCACCGCTCCGCATCTGGATGCCGAGCGACACCGCCCGGAAGCGCTGCCAGTGTCCCTGCGCATCCTGGCGGGTGACGAAATTGAGGAAGCGGGGCGGCGTCTGGTAGCCACGATACATGTCCATGATGTCGCGGAGGTACACCGGCAGCCCCGACGAGGTGCGGGTCATGATGACGCCGCCGATCTCTCTCACATCCGTGAACGAACCGGACGGCTGCACCTGCACGTTGATATCGCCGGCCTGGAAGAGGCCGCCCGGGATGGTGGTGTTCCGCGCGGTCAGGATGTCCTTGATGCTGGCGGGCTGGAGCTTGTACGCGGCGAGCTGCTCCTGCGAATAGCCGAGGAAGACCTGTTCCGGCAGCACGCCGGAGCGGAGGATCTTCGACACCTGCGGCACGCTCAGCAGCTGGCGCTGCAGGAGGTCGGTGAACTGGTCGAGCTCGCGATAGGTGTACTTGTCGCCGGGTGATGCGGTGAGGCGCGCGAGCGTCTCGGCGGTGTCGCGGATGACGACCGGCGGCCAGGCATCGGTATAGAAGCCACTGTAGCCCAGGCGGTTCTGCATGAAGTCCTGCAGGTACGCGACCAGCGCGGCATCATCGGCACTGGTGGCGAGGTCAATCCCGACGAAGCCGGGGCCGCGCAGGGTCACGATGCTGCTGGCGAATGGCTCGGCGCGAACGGCTTGATCGAAGGTCTCGAGGGCCCGGTCCACAATGGCGGGGCTCACCGCCTGGGGCAGGGCAATGACGAGCGCGGCGCGAGGGTGGGCAGTCTCCGCCTTCACGCCCTTCCGCGCGCGCGCGATGGCGGCGGACAGATCCCGGGCGCGCAGCGACAGTTCGACAGCGCCTTCCTTCGGGCTTGCCACGGTGAGCAGGAGTGCGCTGGTTTCGCCGAAGCCACTGTTGAACTGGATCGGTCCCGCGCCCTGTGGCAGGCTGGAATTGATCGCGGCGAGCTTCAGGTTGATGTCGTTGAATTCCTTCTCGGGATCCGTCACGCTCTCGGAGAGCTGGATCTGGACGATGGAGACGCCGGGAAGGGTGAGCGACTTGATGCCAAAGTCGCCGGCTCCGGAGGGATGAATGACCGAACTCTGTGCGGCGGTGGCCTCGACCTGGCGGGTGACGAGCTGCTCGATTTCCTCGGCGGAGGTGCCGGGCCAGGGCGTGACCGCTGTGGCCACGCGCACCGGAATGGCGGGGTCCTTCAGCTTGGGCATCGCCCGGTAGCCGTAGAGGCCCCAGGTGAGGACCGTCGCGAGGAGGACCCACGAGATGTGCCGGTTCTCGACAAAAAACCGGGCGGTGTTGTGGGTGTTCTTCTCCTTCTCGAGCAGTTGCCGCTCGCGCTCCTCCGCTGCTCCCACGACGCGCTACTGGATGGGCCGGACGGCGTCACCGTCCCGCACGATGGTGGCGCCCGTGGTGATGACGCGCGCGCCGGCCTCGAGGCCGGCGGTGACGATCACGGAGTTGCCGACGACCTGACCCAGCTCCACTGGCTTGAGCCGGGCGACGTCCTTCTTGCCGTCGCTGTCCACGATGAAGACGGCGTAGCCGGTATCGCCCGGGGACTTCTGCACCACGGCGGCGAGCGGCACCGCCACCGCTTCTGCGTGCGCGGTCGCGGGGCCGGTCCGGCCGGGCACCTCGAGGGATGCCACCATGCCATCGCGGAGCGCGCCGTCGGCGTTCTTCACCGAGACCTCGATTTCGCTGACGCGGGTGTTGGCGTCGGCGGAGGGTGCGATCGCGGTGATGGTGCCGGTGAAGATCCTGCCGGGTACCGACGCGGTGGTGAGGCGCATCTTGCTGCCCATGACGACGCTGCCGAGGGTGACGTCGGGCACGCCGAAGACGACCTTCACATAGGAGACGTCGGCGAGGACGAAGCCGGTGGTGCCGGGACCGACCAGGTCGCCAACCTCGATCTTGCGTTGCAACAACACGCCGTTCATCGGGGCAATGAGGGTGGCGTACCCGAGATTGGTCTGGGCCTCGTTGAGCTGGGCGCGCGCGCCGTCGACGGCTGCCTTGTCGGTTTCGTATTCCTGCTTCGCCGAGTCGTAATCGGGACCGGTGATGCTGTTGGTGGCCTGGAGGTTGGTGGCGCGGCGGAAGTCGTTGGTGGCCTTCTCGAGCGCGGCGTTGGCCTTGTCGAGGTTGGCCTGGGCCTTCGTGACGTTGTCGACGTAGTCGGTGTCGCGCACCCTGGCGAGCAGGGAGCCACTGGACACGACATCGCCCTGCTGCAGGTCTCGCTGGCGGCCGTCGGCGCCCTTCACCTGACGGATGGCGTCGACGTAGCCGTTCACCTTGAAGGCGACGTCCACCTGGGCACGGGGGATGACATTGGCGGAGTAGCGGATGCCGTTGGTGCCGGAGGCGGTGGTGGCCTGCTGTGTACGAACTGGAATTCCAGAGGGAGCGGCTGGGGGCTTTGGGGTGCAGGCAACAAGCAGCAGCAGAACGCTGGTCGTGAGTCGTGAGTCGTGAGTCGTGAACGCACGAGTCGTGAGTCGTGAGGCGTGAGTCGTGAGGGTCATGTCTGGCCCAGTGCCTTGTCGAGTTGCGCCTGGGCGTTGTACGCCGAGAGGATGGCGTCGGCGTGCTGGGTGTTGGCCTCGGCCAACTCCGATTCAGCCTGGAGGACGTCCTTGAGCAGGACGGCCTGCTCCTTGTACTGGTTGGTGAGCACGCGAAGCTTCTCCGTGGCGGCGGCCTGGCTGATTTCGGTGACCTTCACCATCTCCTGGGCTTCCTCGAGTTCGCGAATGCGGCTGTCCACCTCGATGGTAACCTGTGCCTTGGTGTCATCGAGGTCGTTCGCCGCCTGGGTGATGTCGGCCTTCTTCTTCGTGAGGTCGTTGCTCTTCCGGCCCCAGTCCCAGATGTCCCAGCGCAGCTGCAGCCCGACGATCCAGTTGGTGGGCGGGACGAAGTCGACGTTGAAGAGCTGCGTCAGCTGCATGACCAGGTTGAGCGTCGGGAGGTAGTCGGCGCGGGTGATGCGCGCGCCGGTCTGCGCCTGCTGCAGCTTGTAGAGCTTTTCCTGCACTTCAGGTCGCTGCACCACCGCGATCGACTCGGCGTCGGCCATCGAGGGGTAGCCGGAGCGGGCGGCGGGGGGCTCCTCGCTGACGCGGAACGGTGTCTTGGTGTCGCGTCCCAGGAGGTTGTTCAGCCGTTGCTTCTGGGTGATGAGGGCGTTCTTCTGGGTGCGCGCGCTATGCTCGGCCCGGGCCAGCCGTGCCTGGGTATCGAGTAGTTCGTACTCCTGCGCCACATCCTGCTTTACGTAGTTGTCCACCAGCTTCACCAGCTCGCGATAGAATGCGATGCTCGCGAGGGTGGCTTGCAGGGTGTTCTCGGTCTTGAGGATCTCGTAATACTGTGACTTGACCGACTTGACGACATCCTGCTGCCGGGCGCGGAGGCCCTGGACCGAGATGGAGTCTTCCACCTCGGCCTGATCGATGAGGAGGCCGGTGCGATGGAGCTGCAGCAGCGGCTGGGAGACGCCGATGGATGCGGTGGCGAAGAATCCGTCGATGGAGCCGATGGTGGTGTCCTGCCCCGGGATCGGGCCGATGACCGGATAGTCACCGAAGGCACCACCGGGCACCGTAAAGGGCTGCTCCAGGATGCTGTAGTTCGCATTGCCGTCGAGGTTGAGGATGGGGAGCCGGTGGGTCTTGATGGCGCTGACGGTTGCCGCGGACTTGGTGACGCCGAGTGTGGCATTGACGACGCCGTAGTTGCCCTTGAGGGCCAGGGAGATGGCCTCGTCGAGGGTGAGGATGGGGGCCGCAAGGGAATACTCCTGCTGCGCCCCGGCAGGGCGCGCGAAGGCGGCGAGGAGCAGTGCAGCACAGGTGGCACGCCAGATGTGGCGAATGCTCAAGGGATTTCGTGGCATGAGGGAGAACAGAGTGTTCCAGCGAATGTACGGCGAGACTTGGAGGGGGGGAAGGCACGTCCCCGGGCGAGCTGAACATGTCACTGGCGCTGAGCGCATCTTCGGAGCCACACCCGTTCGACGCGCTCATTTGCATCGGTGCCGGCGGAGCCACACCCGTTCGACACGCTTCCCTCATGACGGTTGGAGGTTCGGGACTGCGCAATGAGTGGTATGGCCCATTTCAGAATGCTGCCCGTCCTTATTGTCCTCCTGGGCGCGCGACCGCTGCGCGGGCAGGACGTTGCGTACCTGGCGGAAGTGCCGACGGCGCAACAGGTAGCGCAGGGACTGGCGGTGGCATCGCCGCGGGAGACGGCGGCGCGGCGGTATGCGGCGCTGTTTGCGCTGGGCAACCTGGTGGGGTCGGGCGCGGGCGCGGCACCGTCGTCCCAGGCACTGGAGCGGATCGCGTCGTTCACCAGCATGAAGAACCAGGTGTATGAGGCGGAGAAGCAGCGGGACCCAACGCCCTACCTGCTGGAGCGGTGCAGCCAGGCGTACTCAGAGAGCCCGGAGTTCCAGCGGGAGCTGCTGGACCTCTACTTCACGCCGGGTTGGCAGGCGACGTACGGGCCGCGGCTGGACCCACGGCGGTGGAAGGCGCCGCTGGCGATGGCGCCAGGCGTCAAGGTGACGGCGGCGTCGATGTCACCCCCGATGGTGGAGGAGTGCGGGAGCGCACCGGCGGCGGCCGCACCGCGAGCCGCGGTCGCCGCCGCGCCGAGCAATGATCCGGTGGAAAAGCAGCGGGCTGAGGCGAGGGCGATTCTGAAGGCGGGTGACACCGTCCGCGCACTCGATGCCTACAAGCGGATGGTGTCGGCGTATCCATCGCGGCCTGAGGGCTACGTGGGACTGGGGTACATCCACGTCTCACAGCACCAGTACGCGCTCGCGCTCCCGGCATGGCAGAGGGCGGCGGACCTCGACCCGGCTGATGCCTTCAGCCTCTACATGGTGGGCGCGTCGTACGTGAACCTCAGGCGGTATGAGGAGGCGGTGGCTGTGTTGCGTACCGTGACGCGCATGAAGGCCACGCCAGATGTCCTCACGTGGGCGCACTACTCGCTCGGCTTCGCGTACGTGAAGCTGGGACAGCGTGAAAGCGCGATGGAGTCGTACCGCGCCCTCGCGGTGCTGGATACGGTCTGGGCGAGCAAGCTCGCGGTGGAACTCAATGCGCCCCCGAGGGCCGCGAACGGCGCAGCGGCGGCGGCAGCGTTGCCGTCGGAGCGACCGGCCGGGCCGCTGGCGGCCTCCGGTATGTCCTATCTCAGCACGGGCGATACCGCTCGTGCGCTCGAAGCGTTCAAGGCGTCGGTTGCCGCGCAGCCGCCAGACCTGATTGGCTATATCGGTCTGGGCAGGATCTACGCGGCCCGGAAACAAGATTCGCTGTCGGTACAGGCATGGCAGCGGGCCGCTGCGCTGGCGCCGACTGACTGGAGTGTGCTCTTCGCCCTGGGAGTGGCCTCGAAGCGGGTGAATTCGTATGCGGAGGCTCGCGACGCATACCTGAAGTCCATTCGCCTGAAGCCGCCACCGGAGATCGTCGGCCATGTCTACAAGGGGCTGGGATTCACCTACCTCGAACTCGGCCAGCGCGACAGTGCGATCGCGGTATACCGCACGCTTGTACCGATTGACTCCTTGCGCGCCAACGAGCTCGCCGCGCGCATCAATGCAGCGGGACCGGCGGCGACTGCTGCCGCCGCCAAGCCAGCACCGCCGAGCGCGGAAGTGGAGGCGCTGAGGGCGGAGGGCAAGAAGTACTACGAGGCCGAGGACTACGTGAAGGCCCGCGCGTCATACGAGAAGCTGCTGCGCCAGAGCCCCAATGACGGCTGGGCACTGTATGACCTCGGCTTGAGCCTCCTGATGGTGGAGGGATACAGCGAGACTGACTCCGACTCCATGCTGGCGGTGTGGAGGCGCGCGGTCGCGCTGGATCCCACTGACACCGAGTTGCTCCTGTTGCTGGGCGATGCGATGTACACCTTTGACCCGGATGTTGCGATTGAGGCACTCGAGCGGGTGCTCGCGCTCAGCCCCGATGCGTCAACTCAGGCGCGCGCGCACGCCACGCTGGGATGGAACTACTACTTCTACATGATGACCAAGAGCGCCGAGGTGGAGTTCAAGGCGGCGATACGCCTCGATCCGGCAAACGATCGGTACCTTCATGCTCTTGGAATCAACTATGCCAAGTCGGGCCAGAAGGACGCTGCAATGGCGGTGTTCCGGCAGCTGACGACGAGGAACCAGAAGATGGCGCAGGCGCTCTTTGCCGAGATCAATAAGAAGGATTAGGACGGGTCGGCGGGTTCGGGCGGGTCGGTGCTTGGCGCGTCGACCGGGGTGGCTCCTCAGGCACTCGTGCTGGCTGAAATGGAGGCTCCTGGCAGACGCGACCGCCAGCAATAGTGCCTTCGGAGCCACACCCGCTCGACGCGCTTCCATTGCTCATCGCTCGCGGTCCTTCAGGACTGGCAGGAATTCCCTCCACGGCCCGACATCCTCCGCATAGTGCTTCGCCATGACGCGGGCGACCTGGGCGATGTGGCCGAGGTCGTGGGCGACCCAGGTGGCGAGGAGCTGGCGCAGGGTGACGGCGCCGAGTGTGGGGTGTTCGCCGCGGAGATCGAGCTCGGCGGCGGAGAGGCTCCAGGAGTGAAGCAGCGCGAGGTTCGTGGCCCGGAGGCGGGCAAACTCGTCGAGCAGGGTATCGAGCGCACGACCGGCGTTGCGCTCGCGGTGGCGGAACCGGTCGTACGGGGCAAACGCAGCGTCGTCGAGGTTGAGGATGATGAGGGCGCGGGGGATCCAGTCAGTTTCCTCGCCATCGATGAGGTGGCCGACGACATCGAAGGGGCTGAAGGAATCGCCGCCCTCGGTGGCGTGGGCCAGGGCCGGGTCGATGCCCTGCAGGAGTGCCTGCAGCACATGCGGGGTGCGGCGCAGCACGTCGGATGCCGTGTGCGGCAGGCGTGAACTCAAGGGCGGACCGTCACCCGCATGAAGGTGGCCGATATCGAGATCCCGCCATCGGTCACCTTGTTCTGCGACTTGGCCAGGTCCACCAACTGGCGGTGGAGTTCGTCTTCCTTCCCGTTGTTCCGGGCCGCCTCGTAGGCGTTCATCGTCGGGCCATAGAACCGCCGGAACAAGTCGATGAACTCCGCCGGGCTCGTGCTGGGCAGCGTGAAGCGGAAGGTGTCCCTGACCATCGACACCCGGTCGGCCGGCACGCCGGCCTGGCCGAAGCGCTCGAGAATGTTCGCCTCCACGCCCCAGGTAATCGGGCTGATGAAGCCTTCGGGCGGTGGCGGCGTGTACGCCGCACTGATCTTGAGCAACTGGGACACGAACGACGTGGGATCGTTCGGGATCCAGTTGCCCATGACGATGCGTCCGCCCGGCTTGGTGACCCGGACGATCTCCCGGGCGACGTCGAAGGGTTTCGGGGCGAACATGCCGCCGAACACGGAAAGGGTCAGGTCGAAGGAGCGGTCGCCGACGCCCTGGAGGTCGCACGCGTCGCCCACCTGGAACGTGAGCCGGGTGAGGCCGGCTTCGCGGGCTCGCTTGTTCCCGGCTTCGACCAGGTTGCCGGCGATATCGATGCCGACCACTTCCGCGCCCAGGCGGGCGAGCGGCAGGGCGGTGGTGCCGTCGCCACAGCCGAGATCCAGCACCCGCAGCGGCGGCGTGATGGCGAGTGATGCCACGAGTGCCTCGCCCGACTGCCGCATCATGGCGGCAATCATGGTGAAGTCGCCCTTCTCCCACAGTGCCTTGTTCGGGTTCATGGTGTTCCTCCGTTTCGGCAGGTGCCAGCTTGTGCCCAGGCCTCACCGAGCACCCGGTCCAGTGTCTCCAGCAGGTGGTCCACGTCGTCCGGCTCGATGGTGAGCGGGGGCCGGATCTTGAGGACGTTGTCCGCCGGCCCCTCGGTGCCGATGAGGATCCGTTCCTCGCGGAGCCGGTTCTTCACCTGGTCGGCGGCGCGGGTGGCCGGGGTGCGCGTGGCGCGATCGGTGACCAGGTCGACGCCGATGAAGAGCCCGATGCCGCGCACGTCGCCGACGAGTTCATGGCGCGACTGCAGGTGGCGCAGGCCCGCAAGCAGCCGGTCGCCGGTGACGCGCGCGTTCTGCTGCAGCCCCTCGTCATCTACAATACGGAGTACTTCGGTACCCACCCGGCAGGATAGGGTGCTTCCGCCGAAGGTGGAGAAGAACTCGATGCCGTTGTCGAACGCGTGCGCCACCTCAGCGGTCGTGACCACGGCGCCGAGCGGATGGCCGTTGCCGAGTGGCTTGCCGAGCACGACGATGTCGGGCCGGGCCGCTTGCTGCTCGAAGCCCCAGTAGAACTCGCCGAGTCGGCCGAGCCCGGTCTGCACCTCGTCGGCGATGCAGACACCGCCCGCTGCGCGGATGCGCGCGTACACCGCGTTGAGATATCCGGCGGGCGGGATGACCTGCCCGGCGACGCTGGGAAAGGTCTCGGCGATGAATCCGGCGAGCCGGCCGCCGCGCGCCCCGATCCGCTGCAGTGCCGTGTCCACCGCGCTCGCGTACCGCTCGGCGGCATCGGTGCCCCGGTACGCGCCGCGATAGGTGTCGGCCACCGGCACGATCTGCACCCAGTCCGGGGCCCCGCCGCCGCCTGGGCGGTTGAACTTGTAGGCCGAGAGATCGATCGCGCCAGTGGTATTGCCGTGGTAGCCGTGGTCGGCCACGATCATGTCCTTGCCGCCGGTGCGCGTGCGGGCCAGGCGCAGCGCCAGCTCGTTGGCCTCGCTCCCCGAGTTCACGAAGAACACGTGCGTCAGGTGCGGCGGCAGCTTCGCCAGGAGCGCCGCGGCGAACTCCACCTGAGCGGGGTGGAGGTAGCGCGTGTTCGAGTTGAGCCGGAGGAGCTGGTCGGCTGCCACGGCCTGCAGGCGCGGATGGGCGTGCCCCACATGCGGCACGTTGTTGTAGGCGTCGAGGTAGGGGTGCCCCCATTCGTCGAACAGGTGGGTTCGCCAGCCGCGCATGAAGAGGCAGGGCTCGGCGTAGCTGAGCCGCAGGTTGGTCGCGAAGTGGGCGCGCCGCATTGCACTGATCGCCCCGGTGTCGAGCGGGCGATACGCGACGCGCGCATCGGGGAGGTTGAGCAGGGCGGCCGGGTTCGGGCAGATCGCCCGCCAGAGATCGGCATCATCGGGATCGGCCACGCCGGGCCAGTCGTGACCCAGGCCGTCGGTGATGAGTGCGAGCTGGAGATGCAGGTGCGGCGCCCAGCCGCCGTTCTCCTCCGGCGCGCCCAGCGCGGCGAAGGCATCACCGCGCGCGACCCGCTGGCCGGGTGCCAGTCGGGCGACCGACCCGCGCGAGAGGTGACCAAACAGCGTGCAGAACCGGTCTCCCGCGGGGGTGGTGTGCGCGAGGATCACCATCCCGCCGTAGTCGAGCTGGCGATCGCGGTACTCCACGACTTCCACTACGCCATCGAGCGGGGCGCACACGGCCGTGCCGGCGGGCATGAAGACGTCGATGCCGAGATGCACGGTGCGGCGATCGGAGCCGCGGTGCGGGCCCAGCCGAAATGCGGCGTCGGTGTAGATCAGGCGCGGTTCGCCGTAGAGGCCGAGCCAGGCGGTACCGGGCGCGAAGGCTGCGCCGACGTCCTGGGCCTCCGCGGCGGTCATCCGGAACGGATCGCGCGGGGTGGTAGAGGCGACGACCGACAGCGCGCCGGTTGGTGCACCGTCGAGCGACGTGCCCAGCACCGGGGCGAAGCTGCCCCGAGACTGGTCGAGCCAGTGGCCTACCCGGGTCGCGGCCTCGCTGGCGGGCAGGCCACATGCCAAGCGCAGGCGCGCGGCCATGAGCGCGTCGGGGAACGCGTGCGCGCGCTCGAGGAACCGCCAGGCGGGCGCCTGGGAGACCACCACGTAGGGGTCGTCGGGCCGCGCCTTCTGCATCATCGCCGAGTTGGTGACGCTCACGGCGAGACGGAGGAGAAGCAGCGGCCAGATCAGGTCAGCCTGCGCTTCGTTCAGCGGGGAGACGGCGTGGTAGCCGGCGACCAGTGCGGCGAGGGCGCGCTCGGGGGCGGGGTGGTCGAGGACGAGATAGGCACCGGTGATTGCCAGCTCGGCGACCACCGGGCCGGCGATCACGTCGCCGAAATCGATGAGCCCGCTGATGCGTCGGGCGCCGTCTTCGTCGGTCGCGACCAGGATGTTGTGATCGTTGAGGTCGTTGTGGATCGGCGCCATCGGCTGGCGCATCAATGCGGGCCGCAGTTCGGTACCGCGGGCGAGGATCCGTTCGACGATGGCGCGCCGGGCGGGGTCGGCGATGTCGCCGCATTGCGAGCCGACCCAGTCGACGTTGCGCAGGTCCCACTTCAACTCGCGGGCGAGGCCGGGGTGCGCGAAACCGGCGAGGGCCTGATCCAGGCGAGCGATGTGGCCGCCGAGTTCGGTGATGAGGGCGAGCGACCGGGGCTGGACCGCTGCCCAGGTGGTGCCGTCGAGGCCGGCCAGCACCCAGGCGAGTCGTGACTCGCCATCGGCGTCGGGGCAGGCACGCCACGGCTCGCCGGCGCGCGTTGGCAGGACGCGCGGCGCGGGCACGGTCGGGTCGTGCCGGCCGATGTGCCGGTGGGCGGCCGTGAGCAGGTCGACGAATTCCGTGCTGCACCCCGCGCGCATCACCTTGAGCACGGCGCGCCGGCCATCGCGCGCCGTCGCGAGAAAGTTGAGGTCGAACTCGCCTGGGAGCGGGGAGAGTTCGGCCTCGATGCCCCAGGTGTCGGCGAGCGTGCGCGCCCAGTGCTGCATGCTGCTGGTCATGGCGGTGGAATATGCCTGTTTCACTGCGGGAATGTCGTGAATCGGTCAGGACTTCCGCGCCACCACATGAAACATCTGCCAGTGCTTGGGCTTCCGCACCTCCGGCGTGCTATCCCGTTCTTCCTCGAGCATCATCTCGATTTCGAAGCCATGCACCAGTTCCAGCACCTCGTCGCGCGAATGGTGGGTGCGGCCCGGTAGCGAGGCCCAGGTATCGCGCTTCCCGAAGAACTGCCCGGCGAACCGGCCGCCCGGGCGGATCGCGGCGACGATGCGGCTCCAGAGCTGCGGAAAATGCCGCGGCGCGCAGAAGGGCAGTGAGAAGCTCGCGTTCACCAGGTCGCAGGGGGGGACCTCCGTTTCCGCGAAGTCCACCACCACGGTCGTCAATCGCGAGCGCAATGTTTCGGGCACGCGGGGCCACAGGTGGGCAAAGGCATCGGGGTGGCCATCGGTCGCCACCACCCGCCAGCCCTGCCGGAGCAGTTCCAGCGTATCGCGCCCCTCGCCGGCGGCGACATCGACCGCGAGCCCCCCGGTGAATCCCTCGCGGGCAAACGAATCGAGGGCGGCGACCAGCGTCTCGCGCGCGCCCTTCCCCAGCACGGCCCCGAAATACCCCGGCCAGTCCAGGACCTCGGCATAGTCCTGCGCCCTCAGCGGCGGCAGGTCGGGTCCGTCATTCATGCGTCGGCCCGGAGGTTGATCACCTCATCGCCCACCCGCAACACCTTGCCGTATTCGGCCGATGCCACCCGGGTGTTGATACCGAGATGGTAGAAGTGCCTGATCCGCCCGGGCACGCGTGCCCAGGAGGGATAGTGGGCCTGGCGCAGCTCACTGAAGCGTTTCTGGAACCCGGTCATCTCGACGCCACTCTGGGAGTGGCGCGCGGGAACGGCGCACCGGGGACAGGGATTGGTGCCCGCCATGTGCACGTCGCCGATGGTGAACGGCACGGCATCGGTTTCCTGTTCGCGGAAGAGTCGATCTTCCCAGAAGGCGCCGGTACCGCCGATTTCGAGGGAGGAACGAAAGCGCCGCCGCGATTCCTCCAGGTCGATTTCGGGAAACCAGTCAGCGACGGCCTGCAGCGTCGCCGTGGACACCACCAGCGGGCCATTGCGAATCGTGTCGTCCGGGTAGCCCTCGGCCGCGTGGCGCACGATCACCTGCTGTCCCAGGTATTCGCTGAACCACTCCGCGGCCGCCGCAAAGTCGGAGGGGAACGCGAAGGTCTGTGCCGGGACGTGCCCGTGATCGCTGGCTGTGGACAGCGTAACCGCGCCGAGGTCGGGCGCGAACGCGGCCCGCACCAGGTGCATGGCGGCGGTGTTCTTGCCGTAGATGCCCTCGCCATCCGGCGAATGAAGCGCCCAGGCACGATCGAGCTCCAGGCCGCCACCGGGTCCGATGCGACACTCGGGCACCTGCACCCCGTCGAGCGACTTGATGGGGTGCAGGCGGATTCCGGCGAGATGGGGAGTGTCCTTCACGTCTTCTCCGCGCTCAATACCCTGTCTTGTTCATGATGTCACGGCGGGTCGCCAGGGTCCTGCCCTGTAGCAGGCGCACGATCGCATCGGCCGTGGCCTCACCTGTCCGCACGGCACCGTCGAAGAACCCGGGCCAGCGATCGGCGATCTCCGAGCCAGCCCAGTGGATGCGCCCGACGGGGGCCGTGAGGGCCTCGCCGAAGCTCGTCCACACCCCGGGCGGCATGAAGGCGGCATAGCCGCCGCCGACCCAGGGTTCGGAGGGCCAGTCAACCTCATCGTAGGTGACTGGTGACAGCGCTTCCTTGCCAAAGTACAGCGCCAGGTCGGCGAGCACCGCATGGCGGCGGTCGGCGTTACCCATCGGCCTCCACTGCCGGTAGCGATCGCCTGCCACGAACGTCGCCATCACCCCGGCACCGGTCTCCGGGTCGGAGCTGTCGGCACAGAGCTCGATCCATCGGCCGTTCCCCAGTCCGATCCCGGCCAAGCCCTGCTCCCGCCAGAACGGCCGGTCGTAGGAGACCAGGACCTTGGCGCAGCAGCCCATCGGCATCCGCTGGGTCAGTTGTGCCCGCAGCGAGGGCATCGGCGGATGGTAGGTGATCCGGCCTGCAAGCGCGGGCGGCATGGCCAGCACGACAAACGTCGCGGCGTACGCGTCCCGGGTTGTTTCCACGTTGACGCCGGCGTGGTCCTGGGAAATCCGGGTGACCGGTTCACCGAGGCGCACCTGTCCGCCCAGCTCGGCCGCGATCATGCCGGGAAGCTGTCCCGCGCCTCCATGGATGAGCTCGGCTTCGGGATGTTCCGATTGCGCGGCGCAGTTCTGTCCCCACAGCACGTGCAGGAGCGAGAGCTGGTTCGGCTCCTCCGGACCGAGAAATCCTGCCGCCCGGGCCATGTACGAAAAGTACCAGCGTCCGAATGCGGTCCGGGTGTTGTCGCCGATCCACTGGGCGAAGGTCTGACTGTCCAGCAGCTGGTTGTGGTCGTTGCGCCTGGGGTGACCGGGCGGCAAGGCTTTGGAGAGCGCGTCGAAACGCGCCCAGGCACTTCTCGCGTCGTCCCATTCTTCCTGGCTGACGCCGGGAGGTTCCCCTTCGGCGAAGCCCTGAAAGAAGCCGTCGAACTCATGACGTTTTCCGTCGAACAGCAGCACCTTCTTCCCTTCACTCGGGGAAGGAAAGCGACGAAGGCCGTACTCCTCGAGCAGGGCGAGGACGCGATCCTGGGTCGGGCCAACCCACTGTCCGCCCCGGTCAATCCATTGCCCTGATGGCAGGTGTTCGCCGTGCATGCGACCGCCGAGCCGTTCGTGGGCTTCCAGCACGAGCACGGTATATCCCGCCCTCTGGAGGTTGCGAGCGGTGACGAGTCCGGCCAATCCGGCGCCGACCACGATGCAGTCGGACGTCACGGTGGCAGGGAGGCGACGTAGGCGGCGACGGCGATCATGTCGTTGAGGTCGAGCTGCTCCGCGACTAGCCGCATGGGCGCGCTTTCGGTTCCGGCCCGCGCGCCGTGCTTGAAGTCATAGAGCTGGCGCACGATATAGGTGGGTGAACGGCCGGCGATGCCCGGCGCGGGATCGAGCCCTTGCAAGGCAGGGCCGTGGCAGGTGGCGCATGGCGCGACCCTGCCGCCGTTCCCGGTCGCGGCGATCGCGCTGCCCTTGGCGATGCTGCCGACTGGTGCGTAGGCTAGGAACAGCGCCCGCGCGTCGCGACGCTCGAACTGCTCCAGGTCTTCCGGCACCTCCACGATGCGCTGCCCCGTCGGCTCCCACGCGCCGGTGGAGGTGGCCAGGAGCCACCCGGCGACATGGGTGCGGGGGACGCTGTCGCTCTCGATCACCGTGATCCGGGACGCGAGGTGCTGCGCGGCGAAGTAGCGCACCGCGATGGTGATCTCGGAATCGGTGGCGGCGCGCGCGATCGTCACCATCAGCGCGGTGGGCCGCCGGCGTGGCTCGGCGCCGGTGCGCGCGCCACTCCGGAAGTCGGCGACCTGGCGGGTCATGTAGTCGGCGGTGAGTCCGGCGAGGCTCGCGTTCTCGGGACCACCGGCGCCATCAGCGCGGTGGCAGAGGCCGCAGGCGAAGACCTCGGGCTTCCGGCCCAGGGCCACGATCGCGGGCATGGGGGAATGCTCGGCGGGGTGCCAGTCGGGGGCGGCGAAGAAGTTGATCGGCTTCGGCGTCGCGTCGGCTGGCCGGACCGGGTAGGCCCAGTCGGGGGGGCCATCGCTCGGCGCGGGGGCCTGAGCCGCCAGTTCGGGCGACAGCGCCAGGGCCAGCAGCGTGAGGGCGGGTGTGAGGCGAGCCGGTGCGCTATTCAAGGCGATCCTTCGCTTCGCTCAGGATGACAGGGTCGCTCAGGATGACAGGGTCGCTCAGGATGACAGGGTCGCTCAGGATGACAATGGGAGCGCGGCGCGCTCGGCTCGGGCCGAGTCGAGCATGGGCTTGAAGACGGGGTCGCTGTCGCGCCACAGGTCGAGGAATGCATCATAACGCTGGGCCGATTCCTTCGGGCGGCCGAGCGCCTTCTGAATGCGGGCCTGCGCCAGCAGTGCCGGTCCGAGGAAGACGAGTTCCTTCTCCGAGTTCTCACCGAGACTCTGGTACCAGGCCAGGGCGTCCTCCCCGCGGCCACGCTGGCGAAGAAGTTCCGCCCGGGTGAACCGCTCCAGCGCCCCACTGTAGAATGGCGAGACGAGGGTCAACTCATACCAGCTCTCGATGTGCAATGCCTCGAGTCCGGCGAGCGCGCTGTCGGGCCCGGCGGCAGCCAGGTCGACCTGGGCCCGCAGCCCCTGAGCCAATTCCAGCGCGAGCGGGGGTGCCTCCGGTCCGGTCCCGACTGCCTCGAGTTCCGCCGCGCGCTCCATCGCCTCGGCCCGATCACCGCGACGGGCGTCGAGCAGGCCGAGGAGGTAGGTCTTCAGGATGGGATGCACGTCGCTGTGCGCGCTGTAGAACGCGCTTGGGTGCGTGCTGTGCGACGCAGTGTCCTCCGCGTTCCACCGGGCGAGCCGGGCCCGGGCGACATCCAGGTCCGCCTTCGACTGTGGGACAAACGGGAGCGCGCTGAACCAGGCATCGACGAGCGGGGCCTCGGCACCGCTCAGCCTGGCGGCAGCGCCGAGTTCACTCCTCGCAGCAGTCAGCCGTCCCCGGGCAAGCGCGAGGTGCGCCAGCAGGATGTGCCCCTGCGCCCGCACTTCCCGTGGCCGCGCCGGCTCGGTCATGACGCGGGCGATACGCTCGGCGCCGGGAATGTCCTGCGCGAAGACCGCGACCGACCAGAGGGCGATCGGGACCGTCGCGTCCGGCGCGCGGCCGAATGCGGTCACAGCCGAGTCCATCCCGGCGGAGTCGCGTCTGGTGATGGCCTGCAGTGCGCGGAGTTCGAGGGTTCGGTCGCCGCTCGGGCTCAGTCGATAGAACCGGGCCGCGAGCGAGTCGAGTTCCTTCTGGTTTCCCTCGCGGGCCGCGATCCGGACCAGGTGATAGAGCGCACCGAGATCACCCGGGTCCAGGAAAAGCGCCCGCGAGAAGGGTTCCCTGGCACCGGTCATCGAGCCGCCGCGCAGCGGGCTACCATGGAAGAGGAGTTCGCCCAGCTGGTACCACGCCTCCGCGTCGTCGGGCCAGGTCTCGACGATCGCGCGGATCTGCTGCTCGGCATCGCTCGACCGCCCCCGCCGCATGGCCAATACCGCTTCAAGGAGCCGACGGTCATGCACCGACAGCCGGCTGCTGTGGCGAAAGGCAAGCTCGGCCGAACGACGCGAGTGGTCGACCCAGGCGAGCCGCTCCTGGGCCATGCTGAGGCGGTAATAGGCGAGAGCGAAGGCGGTGTCGGCGGCGACGGCTTCCTGAAACGCGGTCACGGCAGCGGCGTACTGACCGGCCCGGTACGACTGCTCTCCCGCCAGGTAGGCCTTGAGCGCCGGGAGCGACGCGGTCGTCACTGCGGCCGCCCGCATCAGCCGCGCTCCGCCTTGTGCGGACCGGTCAGCGGCCAGGCGCGTGGCGAGGAGATCGACGAGCGACAACACTTCGCCGGGCTCACCGTCCACCGTGGCCTCGGCGAGGGGCTTCGCGGGGTTCGTCCGATCGAAGAGCGAGGCACTGAGCCGCAACTTGCCGCCCACCTCGAGCACGTCTCCCATCACGAACAACCCGGCATTGAAGTGGTCGGCCACCGTGCGAGCGCGCTCGACGGTCATCGCCGCGGCATCCTGACCGGCGAATCCGAGGAGGGCGTGGGCGTTGACGCTGCGGAGACCGGCGGCGCCGTCGAGGCTGGCGCTCAGGAGGTCGACGATGCCCTCACCGAGATAGGCGAACTGCGGTCCGCCGCGCACGGTGAACGGGAGCACGGCGATGACATTGGCTGACGCCGCGTCCGGTGGGGGCTTCGCTGTGCGCCGGAGTGCGAATACGGCCGCGAGGGCAAGGAGAATCGCAGCGGCGGCAATCGCGACGCGCCGAGCGCTCGCGGGCGCGCCTCGGCGAGGCGAGGCCGTTTCCAGCGTGCGCAGTTGCGCCACGATGTCATCGGCGGACTGCACGCGCTCGTCGGGATTCTTGGCGAGGCAGCGCATGACGAGCGCAGCGAGGGCGGGCGGGCAGTCGGGGCGCTTCAGTTCGATCGGCGCGGGCGGCTGGGCGATATGCGCCGCCATCTGCTGTGCCGGTGTGGTGGCGGCGTAGGGCGACCCACCGGCCAGCATCTCGTACGCCACAAGTCCCAGGGCGTAGAGGTCGGCGCGATGATCGATGTTCGGATCGGCGGCGACCTGCTCCGGCGCCATGTAGGCGGGGGTGCCGAGGGAGACGCCGAGGGTGGTGAGTGCGTCAGGGCGCTGGCCTGCGGCCAGCGCCTTGGCGACGCCGAAGTCGAGCACGAGCGCGTGACCGTCGGCGAGGAAGATATTTTCCGGCTTGATGTCGCGGTGGACGACGCCGGCCTTGTGGGCCTTGGCGAGGGCATCGGCGATTTCACTGGTGTAGCGGGTCACTTCGTCGAGTGGCAACGGCCCGGTGCGCGCGAGGCGGGCGCGGAGGGTTTCGCCGTCGACGTAGGGCATGACGTAGAAGAGGAGCGATCCTTCCCCTTCGCGGCGCTCAGGGTCAGGATGACCAACGGTGATGGCGCCGCTGTCGAAGAGCGGAAGAATGTGGGGATGGCGGAGGTTGGCGGTCGTCTCGATTTCGCGGAGGAAGCGATCGGCGCCGAGTGCGGCGGCGAGTTCGGGGCGGAGGACCTTGATGGCGACCTGCCGATTGTGCTTGAGGTCGTGGGCGAGGTAGACGGTGGCCATGCCGCCGTGGCCGATCTCGCGCTCGATCCGGTAGCGGTCACTGAGCGCGCTGGTGAGGCGGTCCTGGGCGGGATTCACGCGGCGAAACTTGCACGCGGGGGCTGCGGGCGGCTAGGGCACGGCGGTGACAGCAGGTTTCCTGTGCTTCGTCCATGACGGGCACGAAGAACACGAAGAAACGGATCAGGTCGATGCGGAGCGGCGTCACTTCGTGCGCCCTCAATGGCGCGGCGCGTCGGGGAGTCAGTCTCCCCGACGCGCACGCGTCCAGTACTGCGGTTTCAGCCGAACTGTCAGGGTGGCCGGCCCTAGAACAAGCACAGGCTCCCATTAAAGAACTGTCCGGCGGGGCAGGGATTGCTGAGCACCACCAGCGTCAGCGCCGTCTGGATAGTCTGGGTGGCATTCACCGCCCGGACGGTCACCGGGTAGTTACCCGCTGTGGTCGGCTGTCCCGAGACGGCGCCGGAGCTCGTGTCGAGGGTCAGTCCGGGAGGCAGTACGCCACTCACGATAGACCAGGTGTACGGGCCAGCCGAGGGAGTCACCTCGAACCTGAGGACGTTGTTCTGGTTGGTGTAGATCCGGTCGCCGCCTACGTCGGTGTTGATCCCGATGATGGCACCCACGACAAGGGTCATGGCACGTTCGGCAGACAGCGCGAGGCTCGTCACCCGCACCGTGAAGTTGAACGTCCCTTCCGTTGTCGGGGTGCCAGTGATCGCGCCGGAGGACTGGAGCGCAAGGCCCGGCGGAAGGGACCCAGTGACCAGGCTCCAGGACTTGCTGGCGGTGCCGCCAGTGGCCTGCAGCGTGCCGGTGTATGGCGCGCCGAGCGCCCCGCGGGGAAGGGTCGGACCGATGGCGAGTGGAATTGCGAATGTGGCTGCGACGGTGGTGGTCGCGTTGAGCACCACGGGACATGATGCATTGCCGGTGCAGCCGCCGCCGCTCCATTCGGCGAGGACGCCTCCCGCCTGCGCGTTGCCCACCCCGGTCAGGGTCACGGTCGAGCCTGAAATGAAGTCTGCCGCGCAGGTTCCGATCACGAGCCCCTGGAACAGCTCGCAACTGATCCCAGCCGGATTCGACGTCACTGTGCCGCCGGAACCGACGCCCGACACGGTGACGGTGAGGCGCACGTTGCCCCCGGGCGAACCCGCCACCGCGATCCCGAGCGCGCGTTCACCCGACTGCGTGCCGCTCGTGGCCCGCACCGTGAACGAGGTGGAGCCTGCCACGGTCGGCGAGCCTGAAATCACCCCGGAGTTCGGGTTGAGCGTGAGCCCGGCCGGCAGCGCACCGGCGATGATGCTCCACACGTAGCTGCCCGTGCCACCGGTTGCCTGCAGCGTCGCATTGTACGTTGTGCCGACCGTGGCCCCGGGGAGCGACAGCGTGGACACCGTCACCGGCGCCGGTGCCGTGAAGGTTGCGGTCACGTTCCTGGCCTGGTCGAGCGTCACCTGGCAGGTAGCCGCGCTGCCAGTGCACGACCCGCCCCACCCGCCGAACGCGCTCCCGTTCGTGGGCGTTGCCGCCAGCGACACCTGCGACCCCACCCCGAACGAACCGGTGCAGGTGCCGGTCTGGCCGGTGCTGAGGAGCTGGCACGAGATGGGCCCCGGCGTCGAGACGACGTTGCCGGTGCCGGCGCCCTGTACCGTCACGCCGAGTTGCACGTTGCCGAGCGCGCTCACGGTGAGGGTGTACTGACGCGACGCTGCGAGGCCCCCGCTCTGGGCGACGAAGGTCAGCGGGAAGGACCCGGCAAAGTTCGGGGTGCCGGAGATGATGCCGCTGCTCCCGTTGAGCGAAAGTCCGCCTGGCAGTGCGCCGCTTGAAATTGACCACGCATAGGTCCCGGTTCCGCCGGTGGCGGCCAGTTGTGCGAAGTACGCCTGGGTCACCGTTCCCCCGGGCAATGACGCCGTCGTGATCGTCACCGCCTGACCCGCGGGTTGGCGGGTGATCGTGGCAACGCCGGAGACGGTGGCACCTTGGGTGGCACAATCACTGCCGCTGAAGTTCGTGGTCATCTCAAGGCCCGTCACACTCACGGTCGACTGTCCCGACCACGTCCCTGGACAGTTCGGGGCATTCGTCATCGTCCAGGTAAATACGGTGCGGCCGACGAGAGAGCCGGTCAGCGTCCCCGTCCGGCTGAGCTGCGCAGTGCCCGGAAGCACATAGGTCCCTGTGATCGACCCACCCGCGGCTTCCACCAGGGCGAAGCTGACCGCCAGGTCAGTTGACGATCCGGCTGCCCGGAACGTGCCCAACCACGCGCCGGACAGCGATTGCAGCGGATCCACCGCGCCGAACGGGCTGAACTTCCTCACCCGCCCGCCAATGCCGGGGCGGCGCAGCTGCAGTGATGCGCCGGCCTTGACGCTGCTGGTGACGTCATCACAGTCGAGGAACGGGGCGCTCGCCACCTCCAGCAATTCGATGGTGGATCGGTCATCCGGGTCGGGGTGAGCCAGTTGCAGGATGTCGAAGAGGAAGTCCGGCGGATAGTAAGCGCTGTTCACGTCCGCCAGCTGGCAGATGCCGATGATACCGTCGGCGCCGAGCGTGATGTCGGGCGCGAACCTGAACTCGAAGAAGAGGGGATACTGATCGAGGTCGGTGGGCAGGGGGCCCCTTCTCGGGGCAAACGCCGAGGTGTCGGGGAGCCGCCGGATGGACAGCAGCGTCGTCCGGGGTGGCGCCCCGGCGGGAATGTCGAGGCCCGCGTGATCCGATGGGGTGACGAACAAGCCACCGGTACTGCGGACCACGGCGACCAACCCGTCGTCGCCGAAGGTTGCGGCCTCCAGGCCCGGATCACCCACGCCGGCAATCACGAAGGCGTCGGTGAGGAACTCGTCCAGTGGCCCCGGCTGCGTGGCCAGCGACGCGGGCAGGCGCCCGCCGTAGTACTCGGCGAGTGTGAGGTCCGCGAGGTCGAAGGCCGCGGCTTCCGCCGCCGTCGAGTTCCCCTGTCCCGCCGCCGAGACCACCTCCTCCGCCAGGGTCCGGGCCTCGTCCCGCGCATCGCCAGCGGGGAAGAGGGCGTCCGCCTGCGCTTCCAGGTCGCTGGGTTGTGGCGTCGGGTCGTCAGAGTCTCCGCCGCAGGCTGCAACTGCCGTGAGCAAGACAATCGACAGCCAGGCGCGAACGCGACGGAAAGGCATGGCATGCTCCTGAGCTGGGCACCGTGACCGGTACCCGTGGGGATGGATGTATTCCCTGCTTAACGCTGGGGCCGACCGCGTTGTCTCACTCGCCGGAGGCGGTCACGGCTAGCACTGCCCCGGGTCCAGGCCCTGGAGGACAAGCGTTCCTGCACATGGCCGAGTTCGCGCTCGATGCGGTAGCGGTCGGCGAGGGCGCCGATGAGGCGTTCGAGGCTATTCAAGGTGGTCCTTCGCTTCGCTCAGGACTCACGCGAGTGGGCAATCGGTCTGGGGGAGGTCGTCGAGATTCACACGCCGTCCGGACCGTAGCCGAGGGCTGCCTCTTCCTCCGCCTTTGTCAGGCGACGCCCCAACTGCTCGGCGGGGATCGTTGGCCAGATCTCGCGTTCCGGAACCCGGCGGAGGCGATCGGCGGGATCGTTCCTGATGTTGACTGCCATGGCCCGTCCACGTGGAGTAATTGCAGAAAATTCACCATCGTAGAACGATGAGCGGCCCCGGCAGGCCCTCCTCAATGAGGTGGCCAACGAAGCACAGCGGCTGAAGCTCGGCTACTAGCAGGCATGGCTTTCGTCGTCGTTTACGATGCCTGCGTGCTGTATCCGGCGTCAGTGCGAGACCTGCTCCTCCGAATCGCTTCCAAGGGGCTGGTACGGGCAAGATGGTCGGAGCAGATCCTGGATGAGTGCTTTCGCAGCATTCTCGAGCCCTATGGCATCGAGGCGAAGCATCCGGATGACTTCGTGATCGACGCTGAGATCGCAGAATTTGGGGCAATCAGTGGCGATGCTGCGCGACATGATGGGTGCGACCGCCCGAGACCTCTAGCAGCAAATCGAGCCTGCCGCCAGGCGAGCGGAGGCGACGATTCCTGCCTTTGCCTCGGTGGTGAACAGCGTCAGACGTCGGGCGCGGGTGGCCCTCCTGCGTCGGACAGTCCCACCCGCTGCACCATCGGCCAGTAGCGTGGGTCCCTCGGATCGGATCGAGCCGGGGATGGACCCGCAGCAGGATCAGCCCCGACGCCTTCTCCGTGACCGCAATCTCGAGCCACCTGAACGCCTCGCCTACGTCGCCCAGGCTGGCATGCAGCGCGCCGAGGCGACCCGATCCTTCCCCTTCGCTGCGCTCGGGGTCAGGATGACGCGGGTGGGTGGCACCCGAGTCGAACAGCGGGACGTGTGCGGATGCTGCAGGTTCGCGGTGGTCTTGATCTCGCTGAGGAACCGCTCGGCGCCGATGACGGCGGCGAGTTCGGGGCGGAGGACCTTGATGGCGACCTGGCGGTCGTGCTTGAGGTCATGCGCGAGGTAGACGGTGGCCATGCCGCCCTGGCCGAGCTCGCGCTCAAGGCGGTAGCGGTCAGCGAGGGCCGCGGCGAGCCGCGCGCCGGCGCCGCTCACGGCTTCACCTTCGCCTTCAGTTCCTCGAACCAGTTCTCCACCAGCAAGAAGGTGCGCTCGGCGGCCTCCGCGCGGCGCACCACGCGCGCCATGAGGAAGCGCTGGTCGTCCAGCGAGAGGTCGAACGGGGTGTAGCGCTCGTTGCGGGTGAGGTAGAGATCCTCGCCGAGCGTGAAGAGGATGCGGCGCGCGCCGAACTGGGGCGTGGCGCCGCCCTGCATGGGGGCGACCACCATGTTGCGCTCGGCGTCCACGAAGAAGAGCTCCCGGCCGCTGTGGGCCCAGAGCGGGGCCTGGCCGCCGTTGGTGGAGACCTGCCACTTGCCGCTGTCGGTGGCCGGGAAGGGGCGCACGTAGATCTCGGAGCTGCCGGTCTCGTTGGACTCGTAGGCGAGCCACTTCCCGTCCGGCGACAGCGCGGGCGCCGCTTCGTCCACGTCGGGCGTCGCCACGAGCGGCACGGGCGCGCTGTCCACGCCCGGCCGGATCCCGAAGATGTTCCGCCCGGCGGTCGCGCCGACCTCCCCGCCCCGGCGGAACACCAGCCAGCGGCCGTCCGGCGAGGCGAGGACTTCGTCGATCGTGCCGGGATCGGTGAACCTGAGGAAGATCTCGGTGCTTCCCGTCCCGTCGGCGCGCTGCCGGCCCAGCTCGGTATTGCGACGGGAGTACATCACGGACCGTCCGTCCGGCGTCCACCGGGGACGCGAGTCGTCGGTGCTGTCCCGCGTCAGGCGCGAGAGCGGGCCGGCCGGCAGCTCCTTGATCCAGACGTCGTCGCCCGACTCGGTGTTGAGTCCGATGGCGAGCCGCTTCCCGTCGGGCGAGAGGGCCCAGCCGACGTTGCCGGCCATCTGGGTGAGGCGGAAGGTCCACGCCGAGTCGACCGGGCGCTGTATGCCCGTTCGGTCCACCCATACCAGCGTGTGCCGCTCCCCGGACCCGCCGGCGGTCGCGTTGCTGCCGACCTCCATCACCACCGTGCCGGTGGACGACACCGTGGCCCCCTTCACGCCGCCGCCGAAGACCGGCACGGGCGTGCTGCGGAACTCCAGCGCCTTCAGGTCGAAGGGCGCCGCGAAGACCTGCCCATCCCTGGCGACGTACGCCACGTGCCCCGAGTGCACGTACCCGCCCTGGCGCTCGCCCGGGAGCAGCACCCTGGCGTCGCCGGATGCGAGGTCGAGCACCCAGAGATCGGACGTCGCGCAGTTGAAGCTGCACGAGGTGAAGAGCACGCCGCGGCCGCGCGGAAGTGCGGCAGGAAACACCAAGAGCCGCCCCTGGGCTTCCGGCGCCCGGAGCAGGGTGGACGGGCCGCCTGCCTCGGAGACGCGCATGAGGTTGAAGGTGCCGCGCTGGACGTAGACGATCGTGCCGTCATCCAGCCATGCGACGCCGAAGGGCACCGCGGAGTCCGCGAGCGTGGTGATCGCACCCCCGGTGATGGGCATCTTCTTCAACTGGAGGTTCTGCCCGAAGGCGATCCACTCGCCGTCGGGCGAAATGAACGGACTGCTGGCGTTCGTCGTCCCGAGGAGTGGGGTGGCCGGGTACTCGTCGCGACGCTTCACCCAGAGCTGTCGCTGCTGGCTGCTGTCGCCCGGGCCCTGGTACACCAGCCGCGATCCGTCGGGCGTGATCGCGACGCCTCCGAGCGGGGCCTGCCCGTCCGCGAATGCCAGGCCGTAGCGGGCCACCGGCCGCGGGGGCTCGGGCCGGAGCCAGCCCCACGCGGCGAGCGCGGCGGTGCCGAGCAGCGCGGCCGCGAGACCCCAGACGATCGCGCGCGAGGCGCGCGTCACGGGGTGGGCCGCGGTCATCGCGACCGTCGCCGGATAGGTCACGCCCTTGCCGCTGCCCTCGAGCGCGTCGATGAACTCCTTGGCGCTCCCGAAGCGGTCGGCGGGGAGCTTCTGCAGCGCGGTGAGTACCGCCCCCTCGACTGCGGGCGGCACCGTGGGCCGCTTCGGGCGGAGCGGCGGCGGGTTCTCCGTCAGCACCTTGGCCACGATGGCCTGCGAGCTGGGGCCGATGAAGGGCGGCTCGCCGGCGAGCATTTCGTAGGTCATGGCACCCAGGGCATAGACGTCGCTGCGCGGGCCGATGTCGCGGTCGCCCATGGCCTGCTCGGGGCTCATGTAGGCGGGCGTGCCGAGGCTCATGCCGGTCTGGGTCATGCGGCTGCCGCCGGCCTGCTGCACGGCGAGGGCGATGCCGAAGTCGGCCACGAGCGCCTGGCCGTCCTGCAGCAGGATGTTCTCCGGCTTGATGTCGCGGTGCACCACGCCACGCTTGTGGGCGAACTCGAGCGCGCTCGCCACTTCCTTGGCGATCCGCACGGCCGCGTCGACAGGGAGCTGCCGCTCGCGCACGAGCCAGCCGCGCAGCGTCTCGCCCTCGATGAAGGGCATGACGTAGTAGAGCAGGCCATCAGCCGCGCCCGAGTCGATCAGCCCCAGGATGTGCGGATGCTGCAGGCTCGCCGTGGTCTTGATCTCGGTGAGGAAGCGCTCGCCCCCGATGACGGCACTGAGCTCGGGGTGCAGCACCTTGATCGCCACCTTGCGCTCGTGCTTCAGGTCCTCGGCGAGGTAGACGGTGGCCATGCCGCCCTGGCCGAGTTCACGGTCGAGGCGATAGCGGTCACTGAGTGCGGCGGTGAGGCGATCGAGGGTGGGATTCACGGGGCGAAACTTGCACGGTGGGGCAGCGTGCGGCTAGGGGATCGCACCGGCAGCGGGTGCCTACGTTGCGTCCATGACCTGCGCGAAGAAGCGGTTCAGGTCGATCCGGAGCGGTGGCACGTCCGGCCCGGCCACGTGATGTCGTGGTCGAGCACTTCGGGCCTGGCATCGCCGGGACGCCAGCACTCCACCAGCCGGGCGTCGAGGTCCACGATCCAGTATCCGGGTACGCCGGCGCGCTGGTAGAACCGGCGCTTGGTGCCGCGGTCGTATCGCGCGGTGGATGGTGAGGCGACTTCGATGACGAGGATGGGCGTGGGGGCGTCTTCCCAGCGGTCGAACCGGGGGCCGGGCGGCACCACGAACAGGTCGGGCTGGGTGAGCTGATCGGGGAGCACCTCGAGATCGGCCGGGAGGTTAAAGCAACGGCCGATGGGGTGCTCCCGCAGGTAGGCCGCAAGCACGTCATACAACACCATGACGCCGTCCTGATGCCGCACCCCGTCGTCGGGAAGCGCCAGTACTTCAGCGCGGGTCCAGCGGGCCACGTCAGGCATAGCCATAGCGTACGCTCGGCGGTGCCGGGGGGCAACCCGATCCTTCGCTGCGCTCAGGATGACAGCGGGCCTCGCAATGACAGCGGGCCTCGCAATGACACCGAGATCTCAGGGCGTGTGTTGCGCGGAGAGCTCGGCGGGAAAGTTCTCGACCACGACGAGTTCCCGCTGGCCACCCTTCCCGGCGCCCTGACGAATCATGACAAAGCGCTTGCCGTCGCGGGTGATGTCCCAGGAGCCGTATGTGGCGACGTAGGGCGCGCCCTGGATGGGGAGGGTACGGCGCTGGCCGGCGATGAACGTCGGCCCCGGCAGGACGGCCACCGCGTTGAGCTGGCCCGTCGTATTCTCGCCGCCGCTCCAGTAGAACAGCTCGCGACTGTCGGGAGACCACAAGGGCTCGAAGCCACTGCCGGTCGACACCTGCCACCGCGCTGACCCGGCGTCGGGAAAGGGACGCACGTAAATCTCGAAGGCGCCTGACTCATTGGAGGCGTATGCCAGCCAGCGCCCATCGGGGGAGAGTGCCGGCGTGACCTCCTCAAAGTTCGTGTGCACGAGGGGAACCAGGGAGGTATCCCCGCTGGTGCGGCGGGCCAAGAGGTCGGCCGGGTTGGTAAGGAACATGAGCCACTTCCCATCGCGGCTCCAGCTCGCCGCATTCACGACCCGGCCCGGTATGGTCAGCACCGGTTCCGTCGCACCGATTCCGTCGGCGCGCTTGCGATAGAACTGGGGACCGGAGCCATGGTTGGCGATGAAACCCACGTATTGCCCGTCGGGCGACCAGGTGGGACGGATACTCCGGTTTCCCTCGAAGGTGAGCTTGCTGAGCGGCCCGTCGGGCAACTGCTTGATCCAGACCTGTTGTTCAGTCCCCTCGATCTTGCTGATGGCGAGCCGGCGCCCATCCGGGGAGAGTGCCAGGGTCGCGAAGTCACCCACAAAGCTCGAATCGATCGGGGTGACCGAACCGTCGCGATTCACGTACACAGGCTGACTGGGGTCCATCGCGGCCCCGCCGGCCCGGTACACCAGCGTCCCCGACATGGAGATGGCGAGGTCCACAGCGCCGAAGGACCGTCTCCCAATGTCACTGCCGATGGCGAACGGCTCCCCGCTTATCGCGAGCCGGTCGAGGTCGAAATGGACCGCCAGCAGTTCGCCTGCCGCCGTGACGTACAGGAGGTAGCCGCCTGGTGCATAGCGACCAGTGATCGCCTGGACCAGGGTGTGCACCTTCATCGTTTTCGTGTCGAGGACGGCCAGTTGGCTCCGGTCCTCAGTGTTCCCGCGCTGCTGAATGGTGAAGAGGACGCCGCGCCCCTTCGGCAGGGCATTGGGCCAGAAATGGTCCTGCTCTCCGCGCGCGGTGTCGACGGTGGTGACCTGTTGCATGACCTTCGCACCGTTCGGCGCGACACGCATGAGCCCGGTGGTGCCACCGCCGGTGAGCCCGTCAAAGTAGATGAACCCGTCCTCGCTCCAGGTTGCGCCATCGGCCCCGATCCCCGAGTCCGCGACGGTAATGGGCGGTGCACCGGTGAGGCTCACGACCTTGATCTCGGTGTTGCCCTCGAGAGTGTACCCGACGCGCTGGCCGTCGGGCGAGAAGAACGGCACCGTTGGGTGACTGGCGCCGGGAATCGGCGTGGCGCGGAGCTGGTTCCGGTTCCGGAGCCAGAGTTGGGACCCATCGGGCCCGCTACCGGAGTAGGCCAGGCGGGATCCGTCGGGCGAAATGGCGATGCGGTGTCCGCGCGTGTCGGCGAGGGCCTGGTCGGCGGGGAGGAGGGTGGTATAGCGAAGGACGGGACGGGGGGGCTCCGAGCGGAGCGCCCTTCCTGCCAGGGCCGCGAGGATCGCGGTAAGCGCCAAGGCAGCAAGGACGGGAAGACGCTGACGTGAGGACGTGAGGACGTGAGGACGCGAAGATCCTTCGCTTCGCTCAGGATGACGTGAGGACGTGAGGACGTGAGGACTTGAAAGTGCCTCGGCGAATTCCTTCGCGGTGCCGAAGCGATCGGCGGGGAGCTTTTGGAGGGCGGTTAGTACGGCGTGTTCTACTGCCGACGGGACGCTAGGGCGCACAGGGCGCATAGGGCGCGGAGACTCGGTCAGTACCTTCGCGACGATCGCCTGGGAGTTGAGGCCGGTGAACGGCGGCTCACCCGTGAGCATCTCGTAGGTCATCGCACCCAACGCATAGACATCACTGCGGGCGCCGAGGTCGCGCTCACCCATGGCCTGTTCGGGCGACATGTAGGCAGGGGTGCCGAGCGACATGCCCGTCTGGGTCATGCGGCTGCCGCCGGCCTGCTGGACCGCGAGCGCGATACCGAAGTCGGCGACGAGCGCCGAGCCATCCTGCAGCAGGATGTTTTCCGGCTTGATGTCGCGGTGGACGACGCCCTGGCGGTGGGCGTAGTCGAGGGCGGATGCGACTTCCTTCGCGAGGCGGAGCGCGTCTTCGATGGGGAGCTGCTTGTCGCGGGTCAGCCGATTGCGGAGCGACTCGCCCGAGACGTAGGGCATGACGTAGTACAGCAGATCAGTCGACAGTCGTGAGTCGGCAGGGAGTCGTGAGTCGTGAGTCGTGAGTGGAACTGCCCCGGAATCAATGAGTCCCAGGATGTGGGGGTGTTGCAGATTTGCCGTCAGCTT
>JANNSD010000035.1:0-26858 GCA_031402225.1 Gemmatimonadota bacterium
GTCGGCTGGCGGCTGTCGCCCGGGTGTCGGCTGTCTACTGTGGCCCCCGGCCACCGCCCGACTTCCGGCCGCCGGTCGCCGGCCGACTGACGACATGACAGACGAACAGGCCATGTCGCGGGCCATCGAGCTGGCCTGGCAGGGCTGGGGCCGCGTGGCGCCCAATCCGCTGGTGGGCGCGGTGGTGCTGCGCGACGGCGAGGTGGTGGGCGAGGGCTATCACGCGGAGTTTGGTGAACGCCATGCCGAGGCGCTGGCGCTGGCGGCAGCGGGGGACGGGGCACGCGGGGCGACACTGGTCGTTACCCTCGAGCCCTGCGCGCACCAGGGCAAGCAGCCGGCCTGCGCCGACCTGGTGCGGCGCGCGGGGATTCGCCGGGTCGTGGCGGCGACGGCCGACCCGAACCCGGTGGCGGCCGGGGGCGCCGAGTACCTGAGGCAGCATGGCATCGAGGTGGAGATCGGCTTGATGCAGCGGGAGGCGGCGGCGCAGAACGCGGCCTTTCTCCACGCGCACGGCGCGCGACGCCGGCCGTATGTGGCACTCAAGCTGGCGACGTCGCTGGATGCGCGCATCGCCGACCGGGAGGGTCGCTCGCGCTGGATCAGCGGGCCCGAGGCGCGCGCGTGGGTGCAGTGGCTCCGCGCCGGCTTCGACGCGCTGGCGGTGGGTGGCACGACTGCGCGCGTGGATGATCCATCGCTGACGGTACGGGGCGCGGTGGTGCCGCGCCGCACACCGCGGCGGGTGGTGTTCGGCCGGAGCAGCCGCCTGTCGTCGGACGCGGCGCTGGCGCGCACGGCGCGCGAGACCCCGACGACCGTGTTCGTGGCCCCGGGCACCGGTGCCGCGCAGGGGGCGCTCGCGACCGCCGGCGTTGACGTGCGGGAGACGACGTCGCTGGCCGCGGCACTCGCGACGCTCCGCGAAGAGGAGATCGAGAGCGTGCTGGTGGAGGGTGGCGGCCAGCTCGCGGGCGCGCTGCTCACCGAGGACCTGGTGGACCGGCTCTACTGGGTGCAGAGCCCGCTCTGGCTGGGCGACGGCATCCCGGCCGTCACCGGGCTGCCGGGCACGTCACTGGAACTGGTACCGCGCTGGCGCGTCGTCGAGCGCCGTGCCCTGGGGGAGGATACGCTGCTCGTGGTGGATCGCCGCTAGATGTTTACCGGCCTGGTGACGGCGGTGGGTTCGGTGTCGCGTGTGCGGCGGGATGATCACGGCCTCGAACTGGTGATCGACGCGCCATACGCGGGCCTCGAGCTGGGGGAGAGCATCGCGGTGGATGGGGCATGCCTGACGGTCACCGGGTTCGCCAACGCGGGCTTCGTGGTGCACGTGGTGGCCACGTCGCTCGACCGGACCGCGTTCGGCACGTATGTCGCAGGACGGCGGGTGAACCTCGAACGGGCGTTGCGGGTGGGTGACCGGCTGGGTGGACACCTGGTGCAGGGCCACGTGGATGGCGTGGGGCTGGTGCTCCACGTCTCCGACCGCCAGGACGCGTGGCTGGTGGACATCAAGGTGCCCCCCGAGGTGGCGCGGGTCAGCGTTCCGCTCGGGTCCGTCACCATCGACGGGGTGAGCCTGACGGTGAATGCGATGCCGGAACCGGGCGTGATCCAGATCGCCCTGATTCCGTTTACCTTGGAGCACACGACGCTGGGCGAACGGCGCCCGGCGGATGCGGTTCACGTCGAGGCGGATGCGCTCGGCAAGTACGTCGAAGGGCTGCTGCGGCCGCACCTGGCCCGGCTCCCGGGCCACCGTGAGGACTGACACACCGGGCATGACACGCCATACCATCGAGCAGGCGATCGAAGACCTGCGCAACGGCAAGATCATCATCGTCGCCGACGACGAGCTGCGCGAGAACGAGGGTGACCTCGTGTGCGCGGCCGAGCTGGTGACGCCGGAACTCATCAACTTCATGACCGTGCATGGTCGCGGGCTCATCTGCCTGGCCCTGCCGGGCGAGCGCTGCGACGAGCTGGGCCTGCCGCAGATGACCGAACGGAACACCGAGGAGCTCAGCACGGCGTTCACCGTGAGCATCGACGCCGATCGCCGCTTCGGGGTGACCACCGGCATTTCCGCCGCCGACCGGTCGAGCACGATTCACGTGGTGCTGAACCCGCGCACCATCCCCTCCGACCTGCGGCGCCCGGGGCACATCTTTCCGCTGCGCGCGCGGCCGGGCGGTGTGCTGCAGCGGGTCGGGCATACCGAGGGGAGCGTCGACTTCGCGCGGCTGTCGGGCCTCTACCCGGCGGGGGTGATCTGCGAGATCCTCAGCGCCGACGGATCGATGGCGCGGCGGCCACAACTCATGGAGCTGGCGGAGAAGCTCAACCTGACGTTCGTGACGCTCGCCCAGCTGGTCGCGTATCGGCTGCGCACCGAGCGCCTGGTGCACCGGATCGCCGACGCGCGGCTGCCGACGCCGTTCGGCGAGTTCCGCATCGTGGGCTACCGGAACGACGTGGACCAGGCGGAACACGTGGCGCTGGTGATGGGCCACGTGGAGGGCGAGAAGAACGTCCTGGTCCGGATGCACTCCAAGTGCCTCACCGGCGACGTCTTCGGTTCGCGACGCTGCGACTGCGGCGACCAGCTGCACGCGGCGATGCGGCAGATCGGCGAGGCGGGCAAGGGCGTCGTGGTGTACCTGGACCAGGAGGGCCGCGGCATCGGCCTGCTCAACAAGCTGCGCGCCTACGAGCTGCAGGACACCGGGGTGGACACGGTGCAGGCCAACCAGCACCTCGGCTTCGCCCCCGACCTGCGGAACTACGGCATCGGGGCGCAGATCCTTCGTGACCTCGGCCTGACCGCGATCCGCATCATGACCAACAACCCCCGCAAACTCGTCGGTGTGGACGGGTATGGACTCGAAATCGTGGAACGCGTGCCGCTGATCACCAGTCCCAACGACGAGAACCGCAGCTATCTCGACGTGAAGCGCGACAAGCTCGGCCACCTCTTCGCCCACTGATCGTGCCAGAATTCTCCGGCGAACGCCGCCACGTCGGTCCCGTGGCGGTCCTTGTCAGCCGCTACAACGAACTGGTCACCCGCCGCCTGCTGGACGGCGCGCTCGCGTGCGCCCACGAGGCGGGCATGACCGACGACGAGATCGACGTCGTGTGGGTACCGGGCGCGTTCGAGCTTGGTGCCGCCGCCTCGGAGCTGGCGGGCAGCGGTCGCTACTCGGCGCTGGTGGCGCTGGGCGCGGTGATCCGGGGCGACACCCCGCACTTCGAGTTTGTGGCGGGCGAGGCGGCGCGTGCCCTGAGTGCGGTGGCGCTGCAGCACGTGATCGCGGTGGCGTTCGGCGTGCTCACCGTGGACACGATGGAGCAGGCCACCGATCGGGCCGGCGGCAAGGCGGGGAACAAGGGTCACGAGGCGATGGGCGCGGCCCTCGAGCTGGCGGACGTGCTGCGACAGCTGCGGGAGCGCCCATGATCCGGCGGGAAACGCGCTGCCGGGCGCGGGCCCTGCAGATGCTCTATGCGTGGGAACTGCAGGGCGTCTCGCCCCTGCCCGATGTGGCGACGGGGATCGCGCGGATCACGGGGCCGGAACCGGCGGTGTTCGAGGGCGCGGAACGCCTCGCGCAGGGGGTGATCGAGGACGCCGACGTGCTGGATCGCGAGGTGGAGGAGGCCACCGACAACTGGCGGCTGGAGCGGATGGGGGTGGTGGAACGCATCATCCTGCGCCTGGGCATCCACGAACTGCGCACCGGCGAGGTGCCGCCCAAGGTGGTGATCGACGAGGCGGTGCGGCTGGCCCACTGGTTCGGTGGGGCCAGGGCGCCGGGGTTCGTGAACGGGGTGCTGGACCGGGTGGCGCATACGCTCGGTCGCCTGTGAACATCCTGCTCGTCAACTGGCAGGATGTGCGTAATCCGCAGGCGGGCGGCGCCGAGATCCACCTCTTCGAGATCTTCAGCCGGCTGGCGGCCCGTGGCCATCGGGTGCGACTGGTGTGTTCCAACTGGGTCGGCGGCGACGTGCAGGAAACGGTGCAGGGCATCGAAGTGCATCGCGTCGGCGGCCGGCATTCGTTTGCGCTCAAGGCGCGCGCGGCGGTGCGGCGGGCGCTGAGGGCTGAGCGCCCCGATATCGTGTGCGAGGACATCAACAAGCTGCCGCTCTTCCTGGCGGGCATGACGCCGCTGCCATTCTGCGCCATCATTCCGCACCTCTTCGGGAGCACCGCGTTCGAGGAAGCATCATGGCCGATGGCGGCGACGGTGTGGCTCGCCGAACAGCCGATCGCACTCGCGTACCGCCGCGCTGGCTTTCACGCCATCAGCGAGAGCACGCGGGACGACCTGGCGAGGCGTGGCGTGGATCCCGTTCGAGTCCAGGTCATCCATCCGGGCGTCGACTGCGTGCGGTATCACCCCGATCCGGCGGTGGGCCGGACAACGGATCCGACCTTTGTGTATGTTGGGAGGTTGAAGCGCTACAAGAAGGTCACCGTGGCCATTCAGGCCCTCGCCCTGGCGCGGAAAGAGCGGCCGGAGCTGCGGCTGGACATTGCCGGTGGTGGGGACCACCTCGCGGAGCTGCGGCAGCTGGCCGCTGACGTGGGCCAGGCGGAGGCAGTGCGGTTCCTCGGGTTCGTGACTGAGGCAGAGAAGGTGCGCCTCTTCCGGAGCGCCTGGGCCAACGTCTTTCCGTCGCCCAAGGAGGGGTGGGGTATCACGGTGATGGAGGCCGCGGCCTGCGGGACGCCTTCCATCGCCTCCGACAGCCCCGGCCTGCGCGACTCGGTGCGGGCGGGGGTCACCGGGTGGCTGGTGCCGCACGGCGACGCGGCCGCACTGGCGCGGCAGTACCTGGCCCTGGCCGCGGACCGCGCGCTGGTAGACCGGTTCGGCCTCGCGGCGCGCCGGCACGCGGAGCGATTGACCTGGGACGCGGCCGCCAGCCAGACCGAAGCGCAGTTGCAGGATCTTGTCTCTCACGCCGACTTCCGCTGACGCAAGGAGGATTCGTGCAGACTACTGTCACGGCCCGTCACTGCGAAATTTCCGCACTGCTGCAGGAGCGAGCAGCCACCATTGCCGACCGGGTGAGTGTGCTGGCCATCCGGCCCATCAGCTGCACCGTCGTGTTTGATGTCGAGGGCACCCAGTTCCTGGCGGAACTGCGCCTGCTCGACGCGCGCGGCGACACGCTGGTGAGCCGGGGCGAAGGGCCCGACCATCGCTCCGCGCTCGATCGCGCTGAGGAGCGGCTCAAGCGCCAGCTCGAAACGGCGTCGGGTCGCGAGCGGCGGGCGCGGCGTGCTCCCGAGGTCGCCGAGGGCTGATGCTCCGTCTTCGCGATTTCCTGGAGCGGGCGGACGACCCGCTGCAGCTGGAGGCGCTCACCGGCGACGTGGGACTCGACCGGTCGGTGCCCGATCCCGAAGTCGCGAGCCCGGGCCTGGCCCTCGCGGGCTACACCGGGCGGTTTGCGCCGCAGCGCCTCCACGTACTGGGCGAGACCGAGATCATGTACCTCGCCTCGCTGTCGGCGTCCGAGCGGCAGCGCCTGCTCGCCAATCTCTTCTCCTTTGACCTGCCCTGCCTGTTTGTCACCAAGGGGCTCGAGGTCCCGTCGGAGCTGCTCGAGCTGGCGCGGGAGAAGGGCGTGCCGATCCTGCGCTCGCGGCTCAAGACGGCGGAGTTCTACCGCCGGATCAAGCCGCTGGTGGAGGAAGCGTTCGCGCCCCGCACTACGCTGCACGGATCACTGGCCGATGTGTATGGCGTGGGGCTCCTGTTCGTGGGGCGCTCGGGCATCGGGAAGAGCGAGTGCGTGCTCGACCTGGTGGAGCGGGGGCATCGCCTCGTGGCCGACGACGTGGTGCAGGTCACGCGCCGGGGCACCGATATCCTGATCGGCCGGGGCCACGAGCTGGCGGGGCATCACATGGAAATCCGCGGCATCGGCCTCATCGACATTCAGTCGCTGTTTGGCATCCGCGCGGTGCGGCAGCAGAAGCGCATCGAGGTGGTGGTGCAGCTGGAGGACTGGGAAACGGCGCGGGACACGACGGAGCGCACTGGCCTGGCGCACCAGACGACGGAGGTGCTGGGGGTGCCCATTCCCAAGGTGGTGGTGCCCCTCAACCCGGGCAAGAACATCACGGTCGTGTCCGAGGTGGTGGCGATGATGCACCTGCTGCGCTATGCCGGCGTGGATGTGGCGGCGACCTTCAACGACCGGCTCATCAAGCGGATGAAGGAAAAGCGCGGCGTGAAGAACTACCTGCAGGAAGACTATGAGTGAGTCGCTGCGCGGCGTGATCGTGTGTCACGGGGCCCTGGCGCGCGCGCTGGTGGATGCCACGGCGCAGATCTCGGGGATGGCCGACGCGCTGGTGCCGGTGTCCAACTCCGGCTGCGACCGGGGTGACCTCGAGGCACGGGTGGAGGCGGCCGTGGGCCAGGAGCCCACCGTGGTGTTCGTGGACATGGCGAGCGGGTCGTGCCTGTTCGCGGTGCTGCGGCGATTGCGGGAGCGTTCCAACGTGCGCGTGGTGACGGGCGTCAATCTGGCGATGCTGCTCGACTTCGTGTTCCACCGTGACCTGTCGCCCGATGAGGCGGCGACGCGCGCGGTCGAGATCGGCGAGAAGGCGATCCAGGTCTCGGCATGACGCTGGTGCTCTGCCGGGTGGATGACCGGTTGATCCACGGGCAGGTGGTGGTGGGGTGGGGACAGCCGCTCGGGATCCAGCGCTACGTGCTGGCCGACGACGAGGTGGCGCAGAGCGCGTGGGAGCAGGACCTCTACCGCATGGCCGTGCCGCAGGGCCTCGAGCTGGTCTTCGCCACGGTCGCGGGCGCGGGAGCGCAACTCGGGGCGTGGGACAGCGACAGCCGGCGCACGGCGGTGTTGCTGGGCAGCGTGGAGGCCGCCGCGCAGCTCTATCGCGCCGCCCCCACCCTGGTTCGCAAGATCAACCTCGGCGGCATTCATCACCGGCCGGGCCGGGCGGAACGCCTGCCGTACGTCTACCTGAGCCCGGAGGAGCATCGCGTGCTGACGGCGCTGGCCGCCGAGGGCGCCGAGATCGCCGGGCAGGACCTGCCGACGGCGACGCCGGTGCCGCTGGGATCGATGCCGTGAACCCGCTGGACGGGGGGACGCTGCTGCTGCTGCTGGGCTGGGGCACGCTGGTGGCGCTGGACCTGGTCAGCGTGCCGCAGGCGATGTACGCCCGACCGCTGGTGGCAGGCACCGTGGCGGGGCTCATCTGCGGCGACCTCATGATCGGGCTGCAACTGGGGGTGCTGCTGGAGCTGTTCGCCCTCGACGTGCTGCCGGTGGGTGCGGCACGCTACCCGGACCATGGTCCGGCCACGGTGGCGGCGGTGGCGGCGTCGGCGGGCGCGCCCTGGCCCGAACGCATGGGCACCGCCGTGCTGCTGGCCATGCTGCTCGCGGTGCTGGGCGGCTGGACCCTGCAGCGGCTCCGGCACCTCAACGCGCAGGCCCTGCACGGGCGCGCGGCGGCACTGGCGGCGGGAAGCGAGCCGGGCATTCGCGCGCTGCAGTGGGGCGGACTGGGACGGGACGCGATTCGCGGTTTGCTGCTCACGGCGCTCGGCCTCGCGGGGGCGCTGCTCCTGCGAGCGTTTCCGCCGCTGCCGCTCCGGCTGCAGGCCGTGCTGGGCGCGGGGGCGATCGGCTGCGCGCTCGCCGCGGTGGCAGGGGGCGCCGTCCGAAGCGCGGGGCGTGGCGCCCGGTTCCATTGGCTGATCGCGGGGCTCGCGGCCGGGTTGCTCATTGCGCTCGGTCTCGGATGAATACGCCGGGGCGCTCGCGCGCGTTCGTGCGCCTGTTCGCGATCCAGGGTGACTGGAACTACGAGCGGATGCTCGGCATCGGCATGGGCTGGGCGGCGGCGCCATTGCTCGACGACTTGCGCACCGGCGACCCGGCGCGGCACACGGCCGCGGTGGTGCGGTCGGCGGAGTTCTTCAACTGCAACCCCAACCTGGCCGGGCTGGCACTTGGGGCGCTGGCGCGGGCGGAGCAGGATGGTGTGCCGGGCGAGCAGGTACGCCGGCTGCGCACCGCGCTCTGTGGTCCGCTCGGCGCCATCGGTGACCGGCTCTTCTGGGCGGGGGTGGTGCCGGCGCTCTCGGCACTCGCGATCGGGGCGGTGGCGCTCGGGGCCGGTGCGTGGGCCGTCGGCCTGTTCCTGGTGGCGTACAACACGCTGCGCATCGGCACCGGGTGGTGGTCGCTCGGCACCGGGTTGCGCGAGGGGCTACAGGTCGGTGGCGCGGTGGGCCGATCCTGGCTGCCGCGGGCCGCTGACCGGGTGGGGCCGGTGGCGGGATTTGCGGTCGGCCTCGCGGTGCCGCTGGCCGGGCGATGGCTGCTCCGGGGCCTTGCCCCGACGGACATGGTCCTCGCGGTGTTCCTGGCGGTGGGCGGCGTGGTACTCTCCCGGTGGGGTGGCACGCATTACAGCGCGGTGCGCTATGCCATGGTGGTGCTGGTCCTGCTGGCTGCCGGAGGGATGGCCCTAAGGTGATCGAGCGCACGATCGAGATCGTCAACTCGCTGGGTCTCCATGCCCGGCCGGCGGCGCAATTCGTCCGGCTGGCCGCAGGCTATGCCTCCGAGATCGAGCTGGCGCGTGACGACATGTCCGTCAACGGCAAGAGCATCATGGGGGTGATGATGCTGGCGGCGGAATGCGGCAGCCAGGTGGTGGTGCGCGCCACCGGCAGCGACGAGGAGGCCGCCGTGAACGCCCTCGAGCAGCTCATCCGCAACGGGTTTGGCGAGACGTGAGCATGCACCAGCAGCTCCGCGGCATCGGCGTGTCACCGGGCGTCGCGTTCGCGCGCACGGTGCTGATGCGGCCCGATTTCCCGGAGGTGCCGGACCGCGCGGTCCGTCCGGAGGAAGCCGAGCGCGAGGTGCAGCGGCTGCGCGACGCCGTCGGGTCGGTCGTGAGCCACCTCGAAGGGCTGGGACGGAAGGTGCTGGAGCGGGCCGGCGAGGAGGAGTCGCGCATTTTCGATGCGCAGACGCTGATGGTGCAGGACGAGGATTTCCTGGCGTCGGTCGAGGTGCTGATCCGGAACAACCTGCTCTCCGCGGAGACGGCGTACGAGTTCAAGGCGCTGGAGTTGCGCGCGCTCTGGTCGGCGTCGCAGAGCGCGCACCTGCGCGACCGGCTGGCCGACCTGCACGCGATCCAGCTGCGCATGCTGCACGCACTCATGGGCCGCTCCGGCGAAGAAATCTGGTCGCTGCCGCACGACGAGCAGATGATCGTGGTGGCGCACGAGCTGTCGCCCGGGCTCACGGTGCAGCTCGACCGGGAGCACGTGGTGGGGCTGATCAGCGAGGAAGGGACGCGCACCTCGCACGCCGCCATCCTGGCGCACTCGCTCGGGATCCCGACGGTCATGGGCGTCACCGGGGCGCTGGACAAGATCCCCGAGGGCACCCTGGTGCTGCTCGACGGCCAGGCGGGCCTGATCACGGTGGACCCGACGCCGGCGGAACTGGAAGAAGCCAAGCTCCAGATCAGCCGGCGCCACCGGCTGGAGTTCCAGTTGGAGAGCGTGGTGGCGCTGCCGGCCGAAACGCCGGACGGTGTGCGGGTCAGCATGATGGGCAACGTCGACCTGCCCGATGAGATCGAGGCGGCGATGCGCTCCGGCGCCGAGGGTGTGGGCCTGCTGCGCACCGAGTTCCTGCTCACCGGGCGGGCCGCTCTCCCCACCGAGGCGGAGCAGTTCGCCTACTTCAAGCGGGTGAGCGTGGCGTTTCCCAACAGCCCGGTCATCATCCGCTCCTACGACATCGGCGGCGACAAGTTCCCCGCGGCGTTCCGCATGCCGCAGGAGGCCAACCCCTTCCTCGGCTGGCGCTCGATCCGGGTGTGCCTGGACCAGCCGGAGGTATTTCGCACCCAGCTGCGCGCGATCCTGCGGGCGGCGGCCGACCGGAATGTGCAGTTGATGCTGCCGCTGGTGACACGGGTCGACGAGGTGCTCGACACCCGGGCCCTGGTGGAGGACGAGCGCCAGTCGCTGCTCCGGGACGGCTTCCGCGCCGCGACAAACCTGCGGGTGGGCGTGATGATCGAGACACCGGCGGCGGTGCTGATCGCCGACAAGCTGGCGGAGGTGAGCGACTTCTTCAGCGTGGGCAGCAACGACCTGACCCAGTACACGCTGGCGCTCGACCGGGGCAACGCCCGGCTGGCGGAGCGGTTCACGTCGCATCATCCGGCGGTGGTGCGCCAGCTGGCGCAGGTGGTCGCGGCGGCGGCGACGCGCGGCCTGCCGGCGAGCGTGTGCGGCGAAATGGCATCGGAACCGCTGAGCGCGGTGCTCCTCATGGGCCTCGGGTTCCGCATCTTCAGCATCGCGCCACCGTCGATTCCGCTGGTCAAGTGGGTGATCCGCAGCGTACCGCTGTCGGCGGCGCGTGGGGCGGCGCTGGCGGCGCTCGACGCCCGCGGGCCCGCCGACGTGGATGCCGCGCTGCGCGACGCGGTCGCGCCCCATGTGGACCTGCGCCTGATCGACCCGCATGCCGCGTTGCAGGCCCGTGGGCGCGTCATTAGCTTGCCGACGCCACCCTCGCCGTCCTGAACGGGCCGGCGCCACTTCTTTTTCCCCCAGGATCATGGCGAAGAACACAAAGCACGTCTTCACGTCCGAGTCGGTCACCGAGGGTCATCCCGACAAGGTCGCCGACGCGATTTCCGATGCGGTGCTGGACGCGATCCTCGCCGACGATCCCCGGGCCCGCGTGGCCTGTGAGACGCTGGTCACCACCGGCATGGCCGTGGTGGCGGGCGAGATCACCACCACGACGTACGTGCACATTCCCGACATTGTCCGCGCCACGCTGAACCGCATCGGCTACACCGACGCCAACTACGGCATCGATGGGCGCACCTGTGCGGTGCTGAGCACCATCGACAAGCAGTCGCCCGACATCGCGATGGGCGTCGACCGCGAGGGCGCGGGCGACCAGGGGATGATGTTCGGCTATGCCTGCGACGAGACGCGGGAACTCATGCCGCTGCCGATCATGCTGGCGCACCGCATCACCGAGCGCCTGGCCGCCGTGCGCAAGGGCGCCGACGGGAAGAAGCCGCTGGCGTGGCTCCGGCCCGACGGCAAGAGCCAGGTGTCGGTGGAGTACATGGGCGATCGTCCGTCGAAGGTGAAGACGGTGGTGGTGTCCACGCAGCATGCGGAGCGCTTCAACGGGCGCGAGCTGACGCAGGGCACGATCCGGCGCACCATCATCGAGCAGGTCATCAAGCCGGTGTTGCGGGCCCACAAGCTCGACACCCGCGGCATCAAGTTCTTCATCAACCCGACCGGCCGCTTCGTCATTGGCGGCCCGCATGGTGACGCCGGCCTGACCGGCCGGAAGATCATCGTGGACACCTACGGCGGCATGGCCCGTCACGGTGGCGGTGCGTTCAGCGGCAAGGACCCGTCGAAGGTGGACCGGTCGGCGGCGTACGCGATGCGCTGGGTGGCGAAGAACATCGTGGCCGCGAAGCTGGCGAAGCGGGTCGAGGTGCAGGTGGCCTACGCCATCGGCGTGGCCGAGCCGGTGTCGGTCATGGTGCAGACCTTCGGCACCGGCACCGTCACCGATGTCCGGCTCGAGGCGGCGGTGCGCGCGGTGTTCGACCTGACGCCGCGCGGCATCATCGCCGCGCTGAAGTTGCGGAAGCCGATCTACTCCGCCACGGCCGCGTATGGCCACTTCGGGCGCAAGCCCTTCAGCCGCCGCATCGATGGACGGGTGGTGGACTTCTTCACGTGGGAGCGGACCGACAAGGCGCAGGCGCTGATTCGCGCCCTGCGCTAGACGGCGGTCCGGAGCGGTGGCGTGATCGAAGTCACCGTGTCCGATATCCGGGTGGACCGCGCGAGCAACTCGCCCGTGGTGTTCCTCCGCGAGAAGGGCGGCACCCGGGTGCTGCCCATCTGGATCGGCCCGGCCGAGGCGAACGCGATCGCCATGGAAATGCAGGGGGTGCGGGCCCAGCGCCCCCTGACGCACGACCTCTTCAAGCAGGTGCTGACCGGACTCGGCGGATCGCTGCGCCGGGTCATCATCAGCGCGGTCCGCGAGAACACCTACTTCGCCGAACTGCAGATCCACCGGGACGACCATGCGTTCCATGTGGATGCCCGACCGTCCGACAGCATCGCGCTCGCGCTGCGGCTGCACGCACCCATTTTCGCCGCCGAGGGCCTGTTTGATGACGCCGCCGTGGCATCGGCCGACGACGGCCCCGAGCCGGCCATCGATCCCGAGTCCCTCAAGCACTACCTCGAGAAGCTCGATCCCCAGGATTTCGGCCGCTTCAGCCCGTAGCCTCGCGCTGGTCGTGCTGGCCACCGGCCTGCTCGCGCCGGCGCCGCTGGCGGCCCAGGCGCGCGTGGGCGGGCGTGTGTCGCGCCTCACCGCGGCCGACACCGTGCCGCTGGTGGGGGCGCGCGTGGTGCTGCACCTGCTCACCGCGACGCACCAGGGTCCGGTGGATTCAACCCTCACCGATGCGGCGGGGCGGTTCGAGTTCAGGGTCACGGCCGACACGGCGGCGCTGCTCCTCACCAGTTCGCGCCACGACGGCATCGAGTATTTCTCCCGGCCGGCGCGGGCCACCACGCTGGGCCCCGATACCACATTGGCGGTGCTGGTGGCGGACACGTCATCGTCGGCGCCGGTATCGCTCGCCGGGCGCTACCTCATGATCGGCCGGCCGGAGCAGGGCGGGCGCCGCGGTGCGCTCGACCTGATCGTGCTGCAGAACCGGAGCGACCGGACCCGGGTGGCGCGCGACAGCGCGGCGCCGGTCTGGACCATGCCGCTGCCGGTGGGCATCGAGGAGTTCGCCCCGGGCGAGAGCGAGTTCTCGGCCGCCGCGGTAGGGCATCGGGGCGACTCGCTTACGATCTCGGCGCCGCTCTCGCCCGGCGACCGCCAGCTCATGGTGACGTATGCGCTTCCGCGCGGGGTGAAGCGGCTGGCGGTGCCGTTTGCGGCCGCGAGCGACAGCGTGGTGCTGCTGCTGGAGGAGCCGACGGCGCGGGTGGTGACGCCGGGCTTTGCGGTCGTGGACAGCCAGGTCATCGAGACGCGCACCTACCATCGCTGGGTGGGATCAATGCCGGCCGCTGGTGCGGTGGAGGTGCGGTTTCCGGTTCCCGGTGAAGGCGGCCGGGAAGCAACGCTCGCGCTGGCGGCGCTGCTGGCGGCGGGGCTGCTCATCGGTGGCGTCATGCTGTTGCGCCGGCGCGGTGCCCGGGCGGTCGCGGCGCCGCCCTCCGCGGGCGACGCGGCGGGACTCATCGACGCCCTCGCCCGGCTCGACGCGCAGTTCGCCGGGCGCGAGGCAGCAGTGGATGCCCAGGCCTGGTCGCGCTATGTGGCCCAGCGCGCCGGGCTCAAGGCCGCGCTCGATGTCGCGATGGCCGCACGTCCTCCGTTGCCCTAGCCCGCGCCATGCCCCTCGTCTCCACCCCCGCCATCGTCCTCGCGACGCTCCGGTACGGTGAGACGTCCAAGATCGTGCGGCTCGCCACGCGCGAGCAGGGCGTCCAGAGTGCCATGGCCAAGGGAGCACTCCGTCCCCGCAGCCGGTACGGTGCAGCGCTGCAGGTGCTCAGCGAGGGTTCGGCGCAGTACCTCGCGAAGGAGGGCCGCGAGCTGCACACCCTCACCGCGTTCGATGTCACCCACCTGCGCGTGGGGATCGCGGGCCAGCTCGATCGCTATGCCGCCGCGTCGGCGATGTCCGAGGTGATGCTGCGGCTGGCACCGGCGGCGCCACACCCCGAGAGCTTCGACGTGATGGCGCATGCGCTCGCCATGCTGGAAGCCCTCCCCACCGAGGCGGTGGAGAGCTATGGGCTGCGCGCGCTGTGGCAGCTCGTATCGTCGCTCGGCTTTGCGCCGGCGCTCGCCGCGTGCGCCCGCGACGGGTCGGCGCTGCCGGCCCGTGATACGGTGCGTTTCAGCCTCGCCGATGGCGGCACACTCTGCCAGGCGTGCGCCCAGGAGCGCACGAGCGTCGAGCTTCCGCGCCAGGCGCTCGACGACCTCACCGCGCTCCTGTCGCCCGACGATGACCTGCCGTTCCTCGATGCGCGGCACCTGGCCGCGCATCGTCGCCTGCTGGCGCGCTGGGTGCGCACCCACCTGGCCGAAGCCGCCGAGTTGCCGGCGCTCGACTCGTGGCAGCAGCGCCACTGGTTCCCGGCATGATCATCGGCACGGCGGGCCATGTGGACCACGGCAAGTCGGCACTGGTGACGGCCCTGACGGGCCGTGCCATGGACCGCTTGGCGGAGGAACGCCGTCGCGGTATTACGATCGACCTCAACTTCGCCCCGCTCGAACTCGCGCCCGGCGTCCTGGCCGGCGTCGTGGACGTGCCGGGACACGAGGACTTCGTGCGCACGATGGTGGCGGGTGCGTCAGGCGTGGATGTGGCCCTTCTGGTGGTGGCGGCGGATGAGGGGATCATGCCGCAAACGCGGGAGCACCTGCTGGTGCTGGAGCAGTTGCGGGTGCCGGCCGGCATCGCGGTGCTCACCAAGGCGGACGCCGTCGAGCCCGAATGGCTGGAGCTGGTGCAGGCGGAGGTGATGGAGTGGCTCGCCTCATCTGGCGTGCCGTTCGGCGAGCCGATTGCGACCTCGGCGCGGACCGGCCAGGGGGTGGACCTGCTGCGGGCCCGGCTCGCGGCACTGGCGCAGACGGGTCGGGCGCGCGAGGTGGCCGACCTGTTCCGGCTGCCGATCGACCGGGTGTTCACGGTGGCCGGCACCGGCACGGTGGTGACCGGCACGGCCGTCTCGGGTGCGGTGGCTGTGGGTGACGCCGTGACGCTGCTGCCATCGGGCCGCGAAGCGCGCGTGCGGTCAATCGAGTCCTACGGCGTGTCGCTGGAGCGCTCGACCCCGGGCGCGCGAACGGCGCTGGCGCTCAGCGGCGTCGAGCGCGATGATATCGCGCGCGGAGACGTGCTGGTGCTCACCGCCGAGCCGTGGGAAGTCACCACCCGGGTGGATGCGGAGCTGACGCTTGGCCCCCAGGCTCCGGCGGCACTGATGGACCGGGGCCGGGTGCGGGTGCATCACGGTACCGCGGAAGTGATGGCGCGCGTGCGCCTCGACGCGCCACTCGAGCCGGGCCAGCGCGCGGTCGCCCGCCTGACGCTGGAATCGGCACTGGTGGTCCGGGGTGATGATCGCCTGGTGCTGCGAAGCTACAGTCCCGTAACGGTGATTGGCGGGGGGCGCATCGTCGATCCCGTGCCCGAGAGCCGGCGCCGCTCGCCGGCGGGTCTCGCGTCGAACGATGTGGCGATGCGTCTCGAGGCGCTGGTCGAACGGCGCCGCCTGGGCCTGGAACTCCGCCTGCTGCCCATGATACTGGGAGTGTCGCCCGTCGCGTGCGATGCCTTGGTGCGGCGCTCGGCGACCCTGATGCCCGCCGGTAACCTGCTGGTGCGCCGGGCCGACGTCGAGAGGCTGGGAGGGGAACTGGTGGCGCAGGTGGAACTGTTCCACCGGCGTGAGCCCCATGAGCCCGGCATGTCGGTGGAGACACTGCGGCATTTCCTGCGGGTCCCCGACGCCATCGCCGCCGCGGCACTCGGCGCGGCGGAGCAGGCTGGTCGGCTCCGATGGCGGGCGGGAGTCGTCGCGACGCCCGCGTTCCGTTTGGTGCCCCGGGCCAGCGCGGAGGACCAGCGGCGCCTGGTCGCGGCGGTCAGGGAGGCGGGGCTGGCGGCACCCACCGTCACGGAACTGGCTGAGCGACTGGGCCTGGCGCTGGCGGGGTCGGGACTGGAGCAGGCGGCGCTCGGCGGCGAGGTGGTCCGGGTTGAGCCTGGCCGCTATGTGGCGCGGGAGGCGCTGGAGGGATTTGCCACCCTCGTGCGCGAGGTCGGCGCTCAGGGTGACATCACGCCCGGCGCGCTGCGGGATCGGACGGGGCTTTCGCGCAAGTTCCTGATCCCGTTGCTCGAATGGGCAGACCGGAGCGGGATCACCTATCGTGAAGGCGAGGGTCGGCGGCTCTGCCGGCCTCGTCCGGGGGCGGCGAGGGGTGCTTGACACCCCTCGACCGTGGCCCGCATGTTTTGCCGTGGCAGCACTTTGCGTTGAGTCGTTTTCCTGGAGGGCCTAGAGTCCCAATCCCCGTGTCTGAGCAGGAGTACACATGGTTCGCGTGGTGTGCCCGACGCTTGCGTTGGCGCTCACGCTGGGGGCAGCCACGGTGGGCCGCGCGCAAGCGCCACCGGCTGTTCGCGTCGAACTCGGTGAGGGAATCCCGGATTCACTGACCGGTGCGATCACGATCCCGTTTTCCATTCTTCCGGAGGTGTGCAGTCGAGGTCATGTACCGGCGGTCAGCCTCAAGATCTTCAATGTGCTGGTACAACTGGTGGCAGTGCCCGGGCTCGAAGGCGAAGCGCCGGGGTCACTGGCGGGCACCCGGCTCAAGTGTGGTGCCTACCGCGTGCGATGGGACGGGAGGCAGCTCGACGGCCGTCCCGCGACCACCGGGGTCTACTACTACCAGCTGACCGTGGATGGGGAGCGATTTACCCGGAAGTTGATCGTGCAGCGACGGAGCGAAACGACATGAAGGGGGTCATCCGACAAGGTGGCTCCCTTTTCGTTGGTCGTGAGTCGTGAGTCGTGAGTCGTGTGAGCCATAAGGCCTCGCAGTTCATGCCAAATAGGCGCATCTTGGAGGCATGTCCGTTGCCCTGTGTCAGGGTAACCAGGAGGCGGGTTCATGATCCGACCAGATCGACTGACCTTGAAGGGCCAGGAGGCGTTCCGGGATGCCGCGGAGCTCGCGCGGAGCCGGGGCAATCCTGTCGTCAACGACGCGCATCTCTTCGCCGTGCTGCTGGACCAGGCCGAAGGGGTGGTGGTGCCGCTGCTGCAGAAGGCGGGGCTCAACCTCACGGCGCTGCGCGAGGGCACGGCGCGTGAGCTTGACCGGTTCCCCTCGCAGTCGGGGGGGAGCGCGGAGCCGACGTACAGCCGTGAGCTGCACAAGGTCTTCGACCGGGCGGAGGACGAGGCGAAGGCGCTGGGCGACGCCTTCATCTCCACCGAGCACCTGCTCATCGCCTTGGCGAAGGAAAAGGGCACCACCGCGCGCACGCTGCTGACAGCGGCGGGGGTGTCGAGCGACCAGCTGGTGGAAGCCCTGGGCGAAGTGCGCGGCTCGCACCGCGTCACCGACCAGAGTCCCGAGGCGCAGTATCAGGCGCTCGAGCGATATACCCGGAACCTCACCACGGCCGCGCGCGAGGGAAAGCTCGATCCGGTGATCGGCCGGGATGAGGAAGTCCGCCGGGTGATGCAGGTGCTGTCGCGGCGCACCAAGAACAATCCGGTGCTGATCGGCGAGCCGGGCGTCGGCAAGACGGCAATCGTGGAGGGCCTGGCGCAGCGCATCGTGAATGGCGACGTACCCGACTCGCTGAAGAACCGCGACCTGGTGGCGCTCGACATCGGCCTGATGCTGGCGGGTGCCAAGTACCGGGGAGAGTTCGAGGAGCGGCTCAAGGCGGTGGTGAAGGAGCTCACCGAGGCGCAGGGACGCTTCATCGTGTTCATCGACGAGCTGCACACGATTGTCGGGGCCGGTGCCGCCGAGGGCGCGGTGGATGCGAGCAACATGCTCAAGCCGGCGCTGGCGCGGGGCGAACTGCGCGTGGTGGGTGCCACCACGCTGGACGAATACCGCAAGCACGTGGAGAAGGACCCGGCGCTCGAGCGGCGCTTCCAGCCGGTGCTGGTGGGCGAGCCGAGTGTGGCGGACACCATTGCGATCCTGCGCGGGCTGAAGGAGAAGTACGAAATTCACCACGGGGTGCGCATCACCGACAACGCGCTGGTCGCGGCGGCCACGCTGTCCGACCGGTACATCGGCGCCCGATTCCTGCCCGACAAGGCGATCGACCTGGTGGATGAGGCGGCGAGCCGGTTGCGCATCGAGATCGACAGCCTGCCCCAGGAAATCGACGAGGTGGAGCGGCGCATCGTGCAGCTCGAGATCGAGCGGCAGTCCCTGCTCAAGGAGAAGGACAAGGGGGGCCTGGAGCGCCGCAACGTCATCGAACAGGAAATCGCCGAGCTGCGAGAAAAGAGCGCCGGCATGAAGGCGCAATGGCAATCGGAAAAGCAGGCGATCCAGGGGCTGCAGGCGACGAAGCAGGAAGTCGAGGGATTGAAGGGCGAGGTGGACCAGGCCACGCGGCAGGGCAACCTGCAGCGCGCGGCGGAGCTGCGCTATGGCCGGATCCCGGAGCTCGAGGCGCAACTGGTGGAGCAGGAAACCCGGCTGCATGAGGTCCAGAAGAACGCCCGGTACCTCAAGGAAGAGGTAGACGCCGAGGATATCGCGGAGATCGTGGCCAAGTGGACCGGGATTCCCGTCACCAAGATGCTGGAGTCCGACCGGCAGCGGCTGTCGCATCTCGAAGATGAACTGGCCCATCGAGTGGTGGGGCAGCGCGCGGCGCTGGCTGCGGTGGCGAACGCGGTGCGGCGGAGCCGCGCCGGGCTGCAGGACACCAACCGCCCGACGGGCTCGTTCATCTTCCTTGGCCCCACGGGCGTGGGCAAGACGGAGACGGCGCGGGCCCTGGCAGAGTTCCTGTTCGACGATGAGCGCGCGCTGGTGCGGCTCGACATGTCGGAGTACATGGAGAAGCATTCGGTGGCGCGGATGATCGGTGCGCCGCCGGGCTATGTCGGCTACGAGGAGGGGGGACAGCTCACCGAGGCGGTGCGCCGCCGGCCGTACTGTGTCATCCTGTTCGATGAAATCGAGAAGGCGCACCCCGACGTGTTCAACCTGCTGCTGCAGATCCTGGACGACGGCCGGCTTACCGACAGCCAGGGTCGCGTGGTCGATTTCCGGAATGCGGTCATCATCATGACGTCGAACCTGGGCAGCGGGCACATCGTGGACGCGGGGCCGAGCGTGGACGAGGCATCGTGGGGCATGGTGGAGGCACAGGTGCGCGAAGAGCTGCGGCGGCATTTCCGGCCGGAGTTCCTGAACCGGGTGGATGACATCGTGGTGTTCCGCCAGCTCACGCAGGCGGACCTGGGCCGGATCGTCGAGCTGCAGCTGGCGAAGCTGACGAAGCAACTGGCGGCGCGGGGAATCGGGATCGACTTGCAGCCCGAGGCGACGGCACTCCTCGTGGAGCAAGGGTACGATCCGGTCTATGGGGCGCGTCCGCTCAAGCGGGTGATCCAGCGGCTGCTGCAGAACCCGCTTGCCCTGGCGGTGCTGGAGGGCGACTACGCCGAGGGCGACACGATCGAGGTGCAACGCAAGGGTGATGCGCTGACGCTGGCCAAGGCCATCGGCGTGCAGGCGAAGCGTGCGTAGGGGCACCCCGTCGGTCCGCGACATCGCCGGCATGGAGGCAGCCATTCGCCTGGCGCGCGCGGCGGCGGTGCGCGACGAGGTGCCGGTCGGCGCCGTGATCGTGCGCGATGACGAAGGCGACCACGTTGCCGAGGCGCACAACGAGATGGTGCACCGGAAGGACCCGACGGCGCATGCGGAGTTGCTGGCGATCCAGCAGGCGCTCGCCAAGCTCGGCACCGATCGGCTGGCGGGGGTAACGCTGTATGTCACCCTGGAACCATGCGCCCAGTGTGCGGGGGCGATCATCCTGGCGAAGGTGGAGCGGGTGGTGTTCGGGGCGTGGGACCAGCGCGCGGGCATGGCGGGATCGGTGATGGACCTGCTCCGCGATCCGCGACTCAACCACCGTCCGGAAGTGCTGGGCGGGGTGCTGGCCGAGGAGTGCGGTGAGATGCTGCGGCAGTTCTTCCGGGCGCGGCGGGGCGGGGGGTGGGATGGTCCGTCAAGTGGGTGGACCGGCGCCCACCCGCTGGCATGACAGGCATCATTCGCGACCTGGTACGGAAGCGACGCGAGTCACTCACTTCACGATGTTCTTGTAGATCCTTCCGTCCTTCATGATGACGACAAGGTTCGCGCCCGAATCCTCGAGCAGCTTGATGTTTTCCACCGGGTTGCCATTCAGCAGCAGCAGGTCGGCCAGTGCCCCCTCCTGCACCACGCCCAGCTTGCCGGGGTAGGGGCTCCGCAGTCCGGACAACGCGAGCAGTTCGGCGTTGTCGGCCGTCGCCATTTTGAGCGCTTCCGCAGGCGTGTACCACTTCACCATCTTGGTGAGCATCCCGGTCATCGATGCGAAGTTACCGGGACTGAACAGGATGTCAGTGCCCCAGGCCGTCTTCACGCGGTACTTCTTCGCGAGCGCATAGGCGGAGTCGGTGCCGGCGAACATCTGCAGCTGCTTGATGCGATTGGGCGAGCCCTCGGCGAACGATGACGGCCGGTCGTCGCTGAAGGGCTGCATGCTCCACCAGATGCCCTTTTCCGCCATGAGCTTCGCGGTCGCGTCGTCGAGCAACTGGCCATGGTCGATGCACTTGACGCCGGCCTCGATTGCCTGCCGCACGGCGCGCGGGGTGTAGGCGTGTACCGTGACATAGGTGCCCCAGTTCTCGGCGGCCTCGACGGCGGCGCGCAGCTCGGGGACGGTGTACTGGGTGACATCGAGCGGGTCGAAGCTCGACGCGACCCCGCCACCCGCCATCAGCTTGATTTGCGCGGCCCCGAGCGCCAGCTGCTCGCGCACCCGCTTCCGCACGGCGTCGGCGTCGTCGGCGATCTCCGCCGCGCCGATGCGCTCGCTGTAGGTGAACTGCCCCGGCGCTGCGGGGAGGTCGGTCGGCAGGCGGAAGTCGCCATGGCCACCGGTCTGGGAGATGAAGGCACCCGACGGCCAGATGCGCGGCCCCGCGATCAGCCCTGCATCGATTCCACGCTTGAGCCCGAATACCGGGCCGCCCAGGTCGCGGACACTGGTGTAACCGCGCATCAGCATGTCGCCGGCGGCCTCGCCGGCGGCCAGGTTGACGAAGCCGATGTCGGCGGTCATCACCGTCACCTGCGATAGCGTGGCAAACATGAGGTGGGTGTGGGCGTCGATGAGGCCGGGCATGAGGGTGCGGCCGCCTCCCTTGATCCGCGTAACCGAGGCACCCGCGGGGGCGGCAATCGGTGCCGTGGAGATCGTCTTGATGACGTTGCCCACCACCAGGACGTTGGATGGCGCCGAGAGCTGGGCGGTGCCATTGAAGATGCGGACGTTTTCGATGATCACGCTGGTGGGCTGGGGAGCTTGGGCCTGCATGGGGCCTGTGCTGCCAAGCGCGATCAGTGCGCCGACCAGGGTCCTGGCACATGCTGACATGTTCATGTTCTGGCCCTTCTCATCGGGGAGACAGGATGGCGCGGACGTCCACCGCGATCCCGCTGGCGATGTCGTCGAGGGGAAGATCATTCCGGTCCTGGCCGAACGGTTCCTCCACCTCGGTCGCCAGCAGCTCCAGGCCCATGGTCGAGAAGAAGATGAACATCGTGGCGATGATGGTGCCATAGCCGAACTCGCCCGCCAGGGCGAAGGGTATGATCGCGGCGTAGAGGACCACGAACTGCTTGACGTAGCTGCTATACGAGAAGGGAATCGGCGTCTTGAGGATGCGCTCGCAGCCACCCTGGACGTCGTCGAATGCCGCCATCATCGGGGTGAGTGCAATGAGTGCCTCGCGTGGCAGCGCCCCGGAACGGATATCGTCCTGGAGCGCGTGCACGAGCTCACTGGTGATGCGGCCCGGTTCGCGGATGTCGGTACCCCGCAGGCGCGCGATGAGCGCGTGAGGGTAGGCTGTGAGGAGCTCGGCGTACGTGTTGCGGCGCCCGGTCGAGGCCGGCGGGAGCAGGGCGTCCACCTGCCGGGCGAGCGCGCGACTCACGTTGACCAACTGTCCCCAGAGGCGGCGTCCTTCCCACCAGCGGTCGTAGGCGGTGTTGGTGCGAAACACGAGCACCAGGCCGAGAATGATGCCGAGGAGAGACAGGATCGCTGGCCCGAGGGGATCCTGGATGTTGAAGCGCCGCTCGATCCAGACAATGACACCGGCGTAGAGGCCGACGCCCAGGACGTCCAGGAGCAGGGTCGCAAAGATCGGGCTCCTGGGAAAGGTCAGGAGGACATGCCACCAGCGTTTCGGGTCGTAGTTGATCATCGGGGTAGGGTCTCTTAGTTTAGGCCCCGCAGGACAGGTGTCCGAGTGGCTGAAGGAGCCGGTCTCGAAAACCGGTGAACCGGTAACGGTTCCGAGGGTTCGAATCCCTCCCTGTCCGTTTGCTCGTTTGCTACCGCATCAACGACTTCTGGATTCCGTCCCGCACCGCAAACCACAAGAACTGGATCACCGACTCACCGTCGAAGGTGTGATCGATCGTGCCCACGGCCGGGGGTTCTCCCTCCCGCCGGGGGTTATCGCTCCGGATCACGAAGGTGCGCGCGGCGAAGGTGATAATGCTGAACTTGAGCCGGCGGAAGAAGCCGGCGCCCGGCTCGTGCAGCCTGACCCGGAGGCCGGAGTAGACAGGCACGATGGTGCCCACCGCATGTCCATCCTTCGCGCCGACGGAGAAGGTGACCTCGTGGAACTCCCCGCGCTCGATGGTGACTGGCGTCGATTTCTCGAGGAACTGGTTGAGGGCCCTTGCGGGCATCGGCCCGAGCCGGCCGTAGTACGACGCGTCGAGCCCGGCGGCCGTGAGCGGCACGGTGGCGTAGGCGTCGAGCTTGCCGGCGCCGAAGATGGTGCTGTGGGTTTCGATGCGAAGGGGCGGGCTCATGCCCGCCACCCCGCGACTGGTGAAACCGGTAATGGTCGCCGAGATGTCCGTGAACGTGACGCCGCCCGGCTCGGGCTTGCCCGTCTCCAGCTCGTTGTACACCACCGCGCCGTCGATGACGGACACGGTGTCGACGCCGAAGGGGAGCTTGATGTGCTGCACGTTGTGCTGGACGGTGGAATGGCGCGTCTTCACCGGGTTGGGCGCGAGGTTCTTGTCGGTGTACACATCGATACCGAAGCCATAGACGCGAGTGTGCCGAAGCCAGATGCCGTCGCTCAGCAGCAGGCGGTCGAAATCGAGGCCCGCCAGGAGGACACTGTCGGTGTTCACCCTTATGCGGTCGCGGCGATGCGGCTGGCGCGACACCCACAGCGAATCTGACACGGTGGGACCGATCAGGATGTCACCAATGCGCGCGCTCGAGTCGGCGAGGCTGGCGGCGAACGAGCCGATGGTAAACGAGTTCATCGGGTTGTCATCGATCACGATGCCCTCGGCGGTGATCGTGGCCTGCTTGCTTATGCGCTGGATGCGTGACTCGCGCGGGGCGCCCGGGGTGAGCGCCACCCCTTCGGCGGAGACACTCGCGGTCTTCACCCGGTAGACGCGCTCCGTTCCATCGGGCTTCACGTTCACGTAGCGGAAGTGCACCACCGGGATGTGGAGGTCGCCGATGGCCAGCGGGAGGCCGGCCTTGGGGCTGGTGTTCCGGCCGGGCGCTGCCGGTACGGAGTCCTTCGTGCTCCCCGCATGCCGCACCTCGAGATCGACGGTGCCTACCGCGACGCGCCCCACCCGTACCGTTTTGCCGCGCGCCAGCTCGGTCAGGTGGATGCCGCCAAGCCGAACACTGTCCACCGCGACGCTCACGCCGCTCTTCGGCGGCTTGCCGCCGGGTGCGGAATCGCGGGCCGAGCCGGTGCGCAGCCGGATGCCGCGCAGCGCGACGGTCGAGTCGCCGAGATCAATGGTGGCAGACTCCGCCTGCGCGTTGGCGGAAGCACCGGAGAGGATCACGTCAGAGACGCGCGCCACAATGTCCTGCTCGACAATCGGCCGGGTGACACCGCGCTCCAGCGCCAGCGAATGCCCCGCGACAGCGATACGGCCGAGCGAGAGCACGAGCGGTTCCTTGCCGGGCTCGAGCTTGGTGTAGCGGACCTGCCCGCGACGCACCTGCAGGTCGCCAATGGCGATCGGGAAGGAGAGGCCACTGAAGGTGGAGTCGGGAGACGGGAGACGGGAGACGGGAGACGGGATGCCAGCATCGACCTTAATGTCGACTGAGGCGTTGCCGAAGACCGCCTTGCGCATCCGGGCCCCGTGGCCATCGGCAAGCTGGACGAAATCCACACCGGCCAAGCGGATGCTGTCGAGCGCCACCCACACGCCGGTGCGACGGGGACGGGGCGAGAAGTGCGGAGCGATGCGGATGCTGTCGATGGTCAGGGTCGAGTCGCCGAGGTTCGCGGTGACCCGGCCGACGGCGACGGAGCGCACCTTTCCCCAGTGCCGGTCCACGTCGATGAGGGCCAGGGTCAGGCGCTGACGCAGGAGCGGCACGATCTCGTCCGGTGTGGTGCCGCTGCCGACGGCCACGCGCTCGCCGGTCACCGTCACCTTCCTCACACTGAACTCGCGGTCGGGCAGGCCGGGGTGATGCTCGATGTAGGACACGTCCCCCTCGCCGCTGAGCCGCCCGATACGAACCGGCACCGCGAGGTCGGCCAGGGCGGAGTCGAGGGCCGGTGTGGTGCGGCCCACCGGCCGCGGGGGCGCCGGCAGGCCCATGTTTTTCTGCAGCCGCACCCGGACCCCGCTCACCGCCATCTCGCGGGCCTCGAGGATCGAGTTGACGGTCAGTCGATCGAAGTTGACCCCTCGCATGACGACGCTGTCGATGGTGGCACGGCCCAGGGTCTGTCGCACCGTGAGGCGGCGCATCCAGGCGGCGTCGCTCAGCGCCGGCCCGACCGTCACCTGCCGGGCCACCAGCATGGAGTCTCCCACCCGCAGGCGCAGTTGCCCCATCGTCAGGGCCCTGAGCGAGTCGTCGGTGCCGTAGGTGGCGCCGTCGAGGTTGAGCTGCACCACGCGGGCCAGCAGCGGTCGCTGCTTGTCGGCCGGCAGGTCAGGATCCACCAAAATGTCGCTGGCCTCAAAGGACACTCTGGGCAGGTTGACGATCTTGCTGGGATACCCGGGCCGGCGCTGGGTGTACCGCACGGAGCCATCGAGCAGCTGCACCGTGCCGGCGGTGAGGCGGACGGCGGCTGCTGCGGCGACCGCCGCCTCGTACACTGGCGATGCCGGCAGCACCGTGGGTGGGCGCGGTGGCAGCGAGGCATCGGCCTCGACGGTGGCGTGGAGGCCACCGATGATGATCCGGCTGGTGATGACCTTGCCTTCCGTGATCAGGTGGCCCAGGTCGAGGCCGGCGAAGCGGATGCTGTCGGCTTCGAGCCGGATCCATGGCCGGCGGAACGGCTGGCGCCGAAGCCAGGCACCGGCACTGTCGCCTGGCTCCATCCGGAACCCGAGGAGGGTGAAGCTGCCAGCACTGAGATTCACCGCCATTTGGCGGAAACTGACGACGCGCTCGCCGGTCCCGATAGCGAGTTCCTCGGCGGCGAGGGCAACTTGCCGGCTGAAGAGCGGGCGGCGCTCGGATACCGGTTGCTCGGGGTCGAGAACAAAGTCCTCGAAGTGAGCCGAGAATTTCTCGAGGTCCACGCTGTCGGTGGGTTCGGCGGGCCGCGTGCGTTTCAGGTCGAGCTGAATGTCCGGGAAATTGATATCGCGAACGCTGATGAGCGGCAGCATGCCGGGCAGCTTGAACTCGCGCTGCAGCCGGAGAAATCCCAGCCCGCTGCGCCGATCCCGCTGTGCGTTGGACACGCTGTCGCCGGTAGCCACCTCGGCCCCGATGCGCGCCGTCCTGCACTGAAAGAGCGAGCCGAACAGGCCTTGCCTGAGCATGAGTCGCCACAGGTTGACGCCGCTGAGCTGGCAGCCGTGCACGCTCACCCGCATCACCGGCCGCTGAGGAAAGGCCGCCCGTCGCACGGTGTCGGTGGTGACGTAGGCGGAATCGAAGGCGATCGCGCCGGGAAGGAGGCGGAGCCGGACGGGGCTGATCTGCAGGACGTACACGCTGTCCGAGACCCGGAGCATCTCGGCCTTGAGCAGGTCGCGCAGGGCCTGGCCGGAGAGTTGGCGCCACTGCAGCAGCGGGGACAGAATGACGAGGATCAGCAGAACCCCGGACGCCATGAACCATTGGCGGCGGGTCGGGCGGAACTTCCGTGGTGGCGGGGCCGGCTCGGCTGGCTGATCCATTCGAGCGACAAGTATAGTCGAGGTAACGCTTTGCCTGCATTCGGGGCCAGGATGAACGGCGGCCAATCCGATGGCCCCGCTGCGGCGTATCAGTAAGGGAGGAGACCCAGCTCATGCGAACGATTCGACCGGCGGCCGCAGTGCTCGCGTGCCTTGCGCTTGCCCGCGGCGCTGCGGCGCAAACCAGCTTTGACCACACCGCGTTCAGCGCGCTGCTTGCCGCGCACGTGGCGCACGGCATCGTGGACTACGACGCCTTCCAGGCAGCGCCCCAACTGCCCACGTACCTGGCGAGCCTTGCCGCCTTCGACCCGGCCACGCTGCCGCGCGACGAGCAACTGGCCTTCTGGATCAACGCGTACAACGCCTACACCATCCAGCTCATCCTCAGTCACGGCGAGCGTGCCTCAATCCGCAACATCAACAAGAGCGTTGGCTTCATCAAGGGCTACGGTCCCTGGAACGAGAAGCTCGCCCGGGTGGGTGGGGTGGACTACGGGCTCGACGACATCGAGCAGAAGATCATCCGCCCCACCTACCACGAGCCGCGGGTTCACTTCGCGCTGGTCTGTGCCGCCATGGGATGCCCGCCCCTCCGCAGCGAGGCCTACACCGGTGCCCAGCTCGAGGCGCAGCTCGAGGACCAGGGCCGCATCTTCCTGCTGCAGTCGCCGGAGAAGAACCGGGTCGATGCC
>JANNSD010000036.1:0-6261 GCA_031402225.1 Gemmatimonadota bacterium
TGATGATGAGCTCATCGCGAATGCGCAGGGCGACGATGACGTCGGCCCCCGTGAGCTTCTCGAGCAGCAGGGCGAGCTGGCGTCCGACGCTCTCGACCGACTCGATGCTGGCCTCCCGCGCGTCGGCCGGCGCCAGGGCGACCACGCGCGGGCGGCGCTTGAGGCCCTCGAGCAGCCGGTCCAGTTCGCCCTCGAGGGCGGCCACCGCCTGCGCCGGCGTGCCGGGCGGCATGAGCGCGCCAGCGGCGAAGCCTGCGCTGCATCGCACGACGAGCACCCCCGCCTCGAGTCGCTCGACCAGCGGACGTTCGTCGCTTCGGGCCCGGTCCAGCCGCACCTCGGCGGTGAACAGATCGTCACCCGATGGCGGCGGCACCGACAAGCGCCGGGTCATCTCGCGCGGCAACTCGCCCCGCTCGGCTTCGACGGCCCAGAGCGCCATGGCGCCCAGCGATGCGCGCAGCCACTCGAGGGCGGGATCGGGCAGCAGGTGCGGAGCGACCGCATCGGCGGTATCGCCCTCGATGATGGCGCGGCGCGCGCGGGCGTACCAGCCGATGGCAGCGCCCACCAGAAGCGCCAGCAGGACGGCGATCACAGCTTGAGCCAGCCGCGCCGACGGAACCAGGTGTAGATGCCGAGCGTGATGGCTACCATGACGCCCCACACCGCCGGATATCCCCACCGCCGCGACAGCTCCGGCATGAACTCGAAGTTCATCCCGTACACGCCCACGAGGAACGTCAGTGGCAGGAAGAAGGCCGAGAAGACCGTGAGGATACGCATGACCTGGTTGGTCTTCTGCGACGCCAGGGCGAGCTGGAGGTGCGTGAGGTTGGTGACCGATTCCAGCAGGTCGTCAGCGTAGAAATGCATCGCCTCGACCGCCTCGCGCACGTCCTGATAGTGCGGCGTGGAGGCGTCGACGGGTGGGGAGAAGAGCTTCAGCACCTCGAGGCTGCGCCACAACATGCGCTTGGTGAGGGTGGTGCGCCGGCGCAGGACGTACAGGTCGAGCAGGTCCTCGGTGTCGTGCCGGTTCTGGAAGAGCGCCGCCTCCACTTCGTCGAGGCCCTCCTCGATCCGCTCCAGCGGTGGCTCGAAGGTCGCCAGTCCGCGATCGACGAGGTCCAGGATGAGCCGATGGGTAGCCGGCTCCGCGCTCGCTTCCCCGCCGTCGGCGGTGCGCCGCTGCTCCTCCAGCGCGGTGAGGAAGGGCAGCGGCTTCCGGTGGATCGTCACCACGAAGTCGGGCCCCGAAAAGATGGCGAGCTTCCGGGTCATTTCATGGACCGTGGCACAATCCGCCGCCGATTCGGTGTCGTAGACGCGGATGATGATGAAGCTGCGGTTGGGGAACTTCTCGAACTTGGGCAGGTGCTCCGGGTCGAGGCAGTCGCGCACCGACGTCGTGTGGAGGCCGTAGAGGTGCGCCACCTCGGTCAACTCCGACGAGGTCGGTTCAACCACGTCCACCCAGGTGAGGCCCTGAGTGCCGTCGAAGACGGTGCGAATCATCCGGGCGCGCCACGGTGGGCGCCGCTCACGCCACCTGCTCGAGCGGCTGGAGGTAGTCCAGGAAGATCGACTCCGCTTCGGCAATGGATTCCACCTGGAAGAGCCGCTGCCGAAGCTCGCTCGCGCTGTGGAGCCCACGAGTGTACCAGCCCAGGTGCTTCCGGAACTCCATGACGGTCTTGCGCGTGTCGCCCTGCAGCCGCAAGGCCAGCCGGGCGTGCTCCAGGGCCACGCGGAACCGCTCGCCGGCATCGGGCGCGGAGGGACAGGCCTGGCCCGCCAGCAGCGCCTGCGCATCGCGAAAGATCCACGGATTGCCGAAGGCGCCGCGACCGATCATGACGCCGGCGCAGCCGGTGTGGGCCTTCATCCGGACCACGTCTTCTGCCTGCTGAACGTCGCCATTGCCGATGACGGGAATATCCAGCGCGTCCACCACGCGCGCGATCTCGTCCCAGCTCGCGCGGCCGCTGAACATCTGGGTGCGGGTGCGTGCATGCAAGGTGAAGGCGCGCGCCCCGGCGTCCTGCATGCGGAGGGCAATGCTGACCGGATCGCGGCTCTCCTCGCTCCATCCGCTCCGCGTTTTCACCGTGACGGGAAGGTGCGTGGCCCCAATGACGGCGCGGATGATCTTCGAGACGAGTTCGGGCTCGCGCAGGCAGCCCGAACCGCCATTGCGCTGCACCACCTTCTTCACCGGGCACCCGAAGTTGATGTCGATGAACTCCGGCGCGTAGTGCTCGGTTACCAGCGCGGCGGCCTCCGCCATCGCGTCGGGATTGGCACCGTAGATCTGGATGCCGATCGGACGCTCATGCTCCTCGAACTCGGCGCCCTCGAGCGTGGCGCGGATACGCCGACGAATCGCCTCGGAGGAGAGGAACTCGGACAGGACGACATCCGCCCCGGCAGCCCGGCAGACCTGCCGGAACGGGGCCTCCGAGACGCCCGCCATGGGCGCCAGGATGAGCGCGAACTGGTGCGCGGATGGATAGGGCAAACGCATGCGCGGAAAATACTTGGCGATCATCCCTCGCCGCCAGCCCGCCCAGCCGCAGGGTTACGGGGGGCGCCCCTCTCGGATTATCTTGGCGGCCCATGCGACTCCGTGACTTCATCAGCGACGATGCCGTGCGATTCGACCTCGCCGGGACGTCGAAGGACGACGTCCTCGCGGAAATGGCGCAATTGCTCCGCGCCGACGACCGCGCCACCGCCACGTTGCTCCGTATCCTCCGGCGCCGGGAGCATCTTGGCTCCACCGGGGTCGGTCGGGGCATTGCCATTCCTCACTGCCGGACGCTCGTGTCGAACCGGCTGCGCGTGGCCTTCGGGCGGCATCCCGCTGGTGCGGAGTGGGACGCCATCGACCGCCGCCCGGTGCGCTACCTGTTCCTGATCGTGGCCCCGCCGCTTGAGGTGTCCAATCAGTACTTGCCCGTGCTGGGCCGTATCGCCCAGTTCGCCAAGGATGCGGACATTCCCGAACGCCTCGCCGCCCTCACCACGCCGGCCGAATTCTTCGCGCTGCTCGAGGCCCGGGGCGTCTAAGTCCGCCCGAGGTCCTGGCCTGTCATCAAGCCTCCGACGCGCTCTCCGCCGTCTTCCGGGCCAGTAGCACCCCCGCAATCACGCTCACCAGGTACAGCACGATCCCGACCCCATGCACCGCGCGGCCGATGGCCAGGTCGCGGTGCAGCAGGTCGAGTTCATCCAGGATCCAGAGCCAGTCGTGCTCCCCCCCACCCACCAGCGGCAGGTCCTGCGCCCGTGCATCGCTGATGTAGCGCGCGATGTTGAAGCAGTTCTGCCCCGTCCACCAGAGCGGCACGGTCGCCGCATGCCAGTCGCGCTTCATCGCGAAATAGGCGACGAAGGCAAGGGGAATCATCAGCTGGAAGAGGGTGCCGCCCAGGACCGTCAGGAATTCGCCGAACGGACTGAACACGAGGTGGCCCGTCTCGTGGATGGCGAGGTCGACGTTGTCGAGGAAGCCGAAGTACCCCGGGTGGGTGGCCAGGTACCACCCGTACACCGCCAGCACGAGCGTGAGTGCAAGCCGGGGGTAGTCCCAGCGCTTGGCTATTCCCAAGCTCATATTGACGAGGTCGCTGAGCCGCTCTGCTGCACTGCGTCCAAGGGCGGCACCACGCTTCCTGACGTCGCCAAGACCGTCGATTCGGGGGGAATGGCCAACAGATGTGGAACAAGCCCAGGACAGGCTCCCGGGGAGGCGCTGGAATTCTATCCAGAAGCGCACGGAGATCGGAAGCTGGATCGTAGCGGGAAGCTGCCGAATCTGGTTCGCGTCACGTAACTTATTCTCCGCTCCCCGGTCGCGAGGCGACTCCCACCCGTGGTGAGCGCTCCAATACTTGGCCTGCGCCGCTGTGCGGCGAAACCCGGAAGACAATCTGATGACGACCAAACCGAAATACGCGGCGGATGTCCCTTCCTCGGTCCTGACTCCGGACCTTGTGAAGACGGAGCGGCTTGGCAATCTGGACTTCGTTGACGGGGTGCCCTCGGAGGAGACGGTCAAAAAGGTCTACGACTATCTCGATACCGCGCGCGGCGTGGATGCGTTCCTCAACGGCATGCCGGCCGCCTCCATCTACGCCTTCATGGAGGGCATGAAGGCAGCGGGAATGGGCAACTGCAGCGTGGGCATCTTCGAAGGCCTGCTGGACGCCAGGTCGCTGCTGCTCACGCCAAACACCACCACGATCTATTGCGTCGCGGAGATCAACGTCAAGGATGGTCCGACCGTGATGGAGGTTCCCCCTGGGGTCCTCGGCCCGGTCGATGACGCCTTCTTCCGCTGGGTGACGGATGTCGGCCTGACGGGACCGGACAAGGGGCAAGGGGGCAAGTACGTGTTCCTGCCACCAGGTTACGATGGGGCCATTCCCGACGGCTACATCGTGATTCGCACGCGGACCTTTCGCAACTGGCTGCTCATGCGCGCCTTCGTGCAGGACGGCGACATGCAGAAGTCTGTCCGGGACGTCAAGGCCGCCTTGCGACTCTATCCGCTGTCGGAGGCCAGGAAGCCCCGCGAGCCGCACTTCGTGGACTTGACGGGTGTCACGTTTAACACGATTCACGCCAACGACCACACGTTCTTCGACGAGCTGAATGCCGTCGTGCAGTATGAGCCGGCCGACGCGTTCAATCCGGAAATCGTTGGTCAATTCGCGGCAATCGGCATCAAGAAAGGCCAGCCATTTGCTCCGGATGCGCGTATGAAGAAGATCCTCACCGAATCCGCTGCCATTGCGAATGCGGCCGCGCGGGCGATCTGTTTCAGGCCCCGCAAGAAGTCGCTGTACTTCTACGAGGATCGCCAGTGGTACTCGCCGTTCGCAGGCGGGAGCCACGAGTTCCTGAACAACGGCGAGCAGGTGCTCGACGACCGCATCATTTTTCACTATCTGGCCACCGGCATCACGCCGGCCATGGCCCAATCGGCGGTGGGCCAAGGGTCAGCCTACGCGTTCACGGCGCACGATCAGCAGACGCAGTACCTCGATGGCAGCAAGGCCTACGAGGTGACACTTCCCAGGCCGATCCCTGCCAAGGCCTTCTGGTCGTTCGTCGTGTACTCGACCCAGCATCGGGGTCTGCTGGAGACCGACCAGCGAAGTGCGGGCGTCGACAGCAACAGTCCGGACGTTGTTCCGAACGCAGATGGTTCCTACACCGTCTACTTCGGTCCGACGGCTCCACCGGGCAAGGAAGCCAACTGGGTTCAAACCGTGCCCGGCAAGGGATGGTGCGTCCTGTTCCGGCTCTACGGCCCGCTCGAACCGTGGTTCGCCAGGACGTGGAAGCCAGGTGACATCGAGCTGGTGAAGTAGCCGACGTCGAAGCCGAGAACGCTACGGGCCTCGGCGGGCTAGAAGTCAGTAGTGGTCCCGCCGAACGTAGGCCCGTCACCGGCAACGACCAGATTCGGGTTGTTCGACCCGAGGTTGAAGCCGTAGCCGATGACGGTGGCGTCGGGATAGAGGCCCTTCATAGCCGGCCACGTGAGCAGGTTGGCCTGTCCATTTTTCGTACTCCACCAGACCCCGCCACTCGCGTCCCATTGCTGCCAGGTGTCGTTCAGGATCGCAGCCTGACCGCCAGACTGGCTATACGGCTCGTAGACCAGCGTGGCGAAGTTTCCTGGTACGCTCGCACCACTGATCTGGACGTTGAGCGAAATCGTCGCGGCCTGGGGAGCAGTGGGATCAGCCACGATCGCCGGTGAACTCGAGGACCGGTAGCCCCAGTACGACACGCTTGTGATCGCGTCGAGTGGAGTGCCAGCCGCCGCGAAGCTGAATAGCTGCGCCTTGTCCTGCAGGGGCGTGCCGGTCGCCTCGCCGGTGGTGAGCTTCACCGCGTTGCAGGTGAGGCCACTCGGTGTGCCGAACTCGGTGGTCATCGAGACGGTGCCGTTCGAGCGGGTATCGGACGAGTACCAGCCCGGTACCGGCGCCGAGGTCGGAACACCCGCCTGGATCGTGATCGGCGTGCAACTGGGTTCCGAATTGCTGGAGCAGGCTACAAGGCCGGTGCTCAGGGCCAGCGCAGCAACGGCGCAGTACTTCCATGCGTGACTGAGCGACATTGCTATTCCCATTCGATGGTAGCCGGCGGCTTGGACGAGATATCGTATGTGACCCGGTTGATGCCGCGCACCTCGTTGATGATCCGCGACGATACCGTCTTCAGCAGGCTGTACGGCAGCGG
>JANNSD010000037.1:0-113118 GCA_031402225.1 Gemmatimonadota bacterium
TTGCGACGATCATGTCACGTCGCGCCACCGAGGGCCGCAGCAGCGGCGGTGATGCGGCGCTCGCGGCGCTCGAGGCGGCCAGCGCGGCATCGCTGGCGGCGCGGCGCGGGGCGCAGGCGGCCGGGAGCCAGGCGGAACTCGCCCGTGTCCTCGGGGCACCACCCGACGAGTACGTCGACGTCCGGTCGGAGGCATGCATGCTCCCCGCCGCGCCGGGGGCCGGTGGGCGACCGGCCGAGCTGCTTCGTGCCGACTTCAGCGTCGCCGCGGCGGATGCTGCGGTGGCTCGCGCCAGTGCCGCGCGCGTTCCTGACCTCCGTCCCTCCGTCGGTCTCCGCCGCAGCCAGGGGTTTTCGGGACTGTGGCTGGGCATCGCCCTCGACATACCCATCCTGCAGTCCGGCTCGTCCGCGGAGCAGGCGGCCCGCTTCCAGGCGGATGCGGCACGCGAGGATCGCGATGCGCTGGCGCGCTCCGTGGCCGCGCGCGATGCGGGCGCAGGCGCGGCGCTGCGACAGCTGGAGCAGGCCAGCGGGGTCTTCGACGCCAGTCTGGTGAGTGACCTCGAGCGCGCCGTGCGCTCCGCCGAGTCGCGGTACGCTGCCGGTGAGGGAACGCTGGTCGAGTTGCTCGACACCCGGCGCGCCCGCCTGGCGCTGCTGACCGAGTATGAGGAGTGGCGCTCGGCCCAGCGCGTAGCGCGTGCCCGCAAGGCCCGGCTCAGCGGGAATCCCATCGATGCGGAGATGCTGTGCGACAACAACGGAAGGCAGCTGCAATGAGGGCACGTCGTGGAATCTGGCGCGCAGCGTGGGTGGCCGCGGCCCTGCTGTCCGCCTGCCAGGCCACGCCGGAACGGGCGCCGGTCGAGAAGCTCCCGGCCGGCACCGTGGTGCTGACGCCGGCGCAGGTGCAGGCGGCCGGCATCCGTTCCGACACGGTGCGGATCGAGATGGTGTCGCTGCCGCTTGTCGTCCCCGCCACGCTCGAGACGCCCGAACCGCTCTCGGCCCGGGTCGGCTCGATCGTTGAGGGGCGCGTGGACGACGTGCTCGTGATCGCGGGAGACAAGGTGGCGCGCGGCGCTGCGCTGCTCCACATCCATTCGCACGAACTGGCCACGGCCGTGCGCGACTTCGCCTCGGCGGAAGCGCAACTCACCGCGGCGCAGTCCGCCTATGACCGGTCGCAGCGCCTGCTCGCGGACGAGGCGGTGCCGCGGGAGGAGGTCGAGCGCCGGCGCGCTGCGCTCGACCAGGCGCGCGCCGAGTATGCCAGGAGCCGCGAGATCGTGGATCACCTGAGCCCGTCGCCGCAGGGGGACGTGACGGTTCGCGCCCCGCGGGCCGGCACCGTGTTCGCCGTCCATGTGCGCGCCGGTGCTGTGGTCACGCCCGGCGCGCCGCTGGTTGACCTGGGCGACGAGCGCCAGTTGTGGGCCACCGGCTTCGTGCCGGAGAACGCGGCGGTCCTGGTCCGGCCCGGCACGCCGGTGTTGATCACGGTCGACGCCGTGCGGGACACGATCCGCGGCAAGGTTGTGCGCATGGGCGGCGTGGTGGACTCCCTCCGCCGCGCGGTGGAGGTGCGGGTGGCGCTCGAGCGCGTGCCTCCGGGTGTGCGCCCCGGGATGTTCGCCTCCGTCGTGCTGCCGACGGGCGCAGCGGCTGGCCGGGCGGTGCTTCCGGAGGGCGCCGTGCAGCGCATGGCCGACGGCGATGTCGTGTTCCTGCAGGAAACGCCCGGTCGATTCCGGGCTCACCCGGTGCGGGCGGTATCGCTGGACGGTGGCCGCGTGGCCGTCGAGGGCCTCACCGCCGGCACCCTGGTGGTGACGACTGGCGCCTACTACCTGCGGGCGGCGCTGCAGGGCGGCCCGGCTGGGGAGGGATGATCCCGTGATCCGGCAGCTCGTCGCCTTCTCCATCCGGAAACGCGTCTTCGTCTTCGGCGCAGCCGCAACGCTCGTCGGGCTCGGCCTTTGGGCGTTGAGCACGATCCCGTTCGAGGCCTTTCCCGACATCACCGCCAACAGCGTGAGCGTCATCACCGAGGCGCCGGGACTGGCCGGGCAGGAGGTGGAGCAGCTCGTCACCTTCCCCATCGAGCGCGCGCTCCTCGGGCTGCCGGACGCGCAGGCCGTGCGGTCCACCACGAAATTCGGGCTTGTCATCACCCAGGTGGTATTTCGCGACCGGGTGGACCCCTACTTCGCACGGCAGCTGGTGGCGCAGCGGCTGGGCGACGTGGGCCGCCAACTGCCGCCCGGGGTGACCCCGGTACTGGGGCCCATCTCCACCGCGATGGGCGAGGTCTACCAGTATGTACTGACGTCGACGTCGTCCGACTGGGACCTCATGTCGCTCAAGACGCTGCAGGACTACACCCTGGCGCCGGCGCTGCGCACGGTCGATGGCGTGGTGGAGGTCAATAGCTGGGGCGGGCGCACGGAGCAGTTCCAGGTGGAGCTCGACCCGACGCGGCTCGCGCAGGCATCGCTTTCCCTCGGCGACATCGAACGGGCCCTGGCGGGAGACAACAGCAACTTCGGGGGCACCTACACCGAGAGCCGCGACGAGCGCTTCATCGTCCACGGCGTTGGCCGGCTCACGGGCCTCGACGATATCAGCCGCGTCACCGTGGCCACGCGCGACGGCGTGCCCATCCGGCTCGGCGATCTGGGCGCGGTGCGCCGCGGGTCGCTGCCGCGGCAGGGTGCGGTCACCTACAATGCCGGCGGTGAGGTCGTGAGCGGCATGGTGATCATGCGGAAGGGTGCGAACGCCCAGGACGTGATCGCGCGCATCAAGGCGCGCGTGGCGGTCCTGGTGCCGACGCTACCCGCCGGCGTGCAGCTGGTGCCCTTCTACGACCAGACCGAACTGGTCGGGCGCACCACGCATACCATCCAGAAGAACCTGCTGCTCGGGGGCGCGCTCGTCGTCGTGTTGCTGTGGGCTTTCCTGCGCAACATCGCCGCGAGCCTGATCGTAGCCGTCGTCATTCCGTTCTCGATGCTCTGGGCCTTCGTCATGATGCGCTGGTTCGGCTACTCGGCGAACCTCATGAGCCTGGGCGCGCTCGACTTCGGGCTGCTGGTGGACGGCTCGGTGGTCATCATCGAGAACATCATGCGCCGCTCCGGGGAGCCCGGGGGGGCCGCGGAGCGGATCCGTCGCGCGACGGTCGAGGTCGGACGTCCGGTCGTCTTCGGGATCGCGATCATCATCGCGGTGTACCTGCCGATCTTTGCGCTCGAGGGTACGGAGCGGAAGATGTTCGTCCCCATGGCCTTCACCGTGGTCGCGGCCATCCTGGGGTCGCTGCTGATCGCGCTGACCCTGGTGCCGGCCCTGGCCCGCGTGTTCCTCCAGAACGCGAAGGAGCCGCATTCTCCCCGGTTCGACCGCTTCCGCGAGGGCTATCGCATCTTCCTGGCGCGCACGCTGCGCCACCCGGCGCTGATCATCAGCACGCTTGCCGTCCTCTTTGTGATGGCGATCATCGGCGGCACCCGTCTCGGGCGCGAGTTCATGCCGCGCCTCGATGAGGGCAGCGTGCTGGTCCAGTCGCGGCGCTTGCCGTCGACCGCACTGGAGCGGGGCACCGACTATTCGGTGGCGATCGAGCGCGCCCTCCTCACGCTACCCGAGGTGAAGAGCGTTGTGAGCAAGCTCGGCCGCCCTGATCTCGCTACCGAGGCGATGGGCACCTACGAATCGGACACGTATGTCGGCCTGCGCGAGCGGAGTGAATGGCGGCCCGGTGGAAAGGATGCACTCCTCGAGGCGATGGACAGCGTGCTGAGCCTCATCCCCGGGCTGAGCTTCGCCTTCACCCAGCCGATCCAGATGCGCCTCGACGAGGCCGAGACCGGGATCACCACCGACGTGGGCGTGAAGGTGATCGGGTCGAATCCGGATACGCTGGCGGCGCTGGCGGCGCGGGTGGAGCGGGTGCTCGTGGGCGTGCCCGGAGCTGCGGAGGTACGGGCCACGGCTGCATCGCGGATCAAGCAGGTTCGCATCACCCTCAATCGTGAGATGATGGCGCGGTATGGCGTGGGCAGCGGGGCCGTGGGCGCGGAAGTGGAGCGGGCGCTGGGCGCGTCGACCGCCACCGCGGTGGTGGATGGTCCGCGTCGCATCGGTGTCGCGGTCCGGATCCCCGGTGCCACGACCATTGATCCCGTGCTGCTCCGCCAGTTGCCGGTGCCCGTCGCCGGTGGCGCCGTGGTGCCGCTCGGCACCCTCGCGAGCGTCGAACTGGTGGAGGCGCCCGAGGCGTACGCCCACGAGGGTGGCCAGCGGCTCGTGGTGGTGGGTGCCAACATCCGCGGCCGGGACGTCGTGGGGTTCGTCGAGGATGCCATGACCCGCCTCGGCCGGGACGTGCCGCTCCCGTCGGGATACCGGTATGAGTGGGGTGGCCAGTACACTCATCAGCGAACGGCACTGCAGCGGCTCGCCATCCTCGTGCCGCTGGCCATCCTCGCGATCTACCTCATCCTCTTTGCGGCCTTCCAGCGGGTGAGGCAGGCGGCGCTTGTACTCGCCAACGTCCCGTTTGCGCTGGTCGGTGGCGTGACGGCGCTCTGGCTCACCAGCCTCAACCTGAGCCTCTCTGCCGCGATCGGGTTCATCGCGCTCTTCGGTATCGCGGTGCTGAACGGCGTGGTGATGGTGAGTTCCATCAACGACCTGCGCGCCCACGGTACCGGCCTGGTCGAGGCCACGCTCGATGGGGCGGCGAGTCGGATCCGTCCGGTGCTCATGACGGCACTGGTGGCCGGCTTCGGCTTCGTGCCCATGGCATTCTCGAGTTCGCCCGGCGCCGAGATCCAGCGACCTCTGGCCACGGTGGTGATCGGCGGGTTGCTCACCTCCACGCTGCTGACGCTGCTGGTGCTGCCTGTCCTGTACGTCACGGTCGAGAGGTACTTCGAGGTATTCCGCCTGCTCCGCCGCCGCGCGCCAGCGCTTGAGCCGGCGGCGAGTCGTGGTTGAGCGTTCACCTGTAATCTGGAGACGTACTGCATGAACTATCCGCACCTGCACCTGATGATCAACCATGTCCCGGTACTCGGGACCGTCCTGGCGCTCCTGCTGCTGACATGGGCCCTCGTGACGAAGCGACGCGACTTCATCCGCCTCAGCCTCTTCGTCACGCTGCTTGCGGGCCTGTCGGTGTACCCGGCGTACCTCACGGGCGATGAAGCGCACGAACAGCTGGAGGACGTGAAGGGTTTCGACCACGACTTGGTGGAGGAGCACGAGGAGTCGGCGGAGTGGGCCTTGTGGATCCTGCTTGGCACGGGCGCGATCGCGGCCCTGGGTCTGTGGGCCAGCCGGAAGGACCGGGACGTCCCCCGCTGGGCGGGCACCGCGACGCTGGTGGGCCTGCTCCTGTCGGCTTCAGTGGCGGCGCGGACTGCGTGGCTGGGCGGCGAGATCCGTCACCCTGAAACCACCGGGCCGCTCTGGGCGCCGCCCGATGTGTCGAAGTCGGTGATGCTCGACTCCACCTCGACTGGCGGGCACCGCGACAACGACTGAGCTCAGGGCCCGGTCGTGTCGTCCGCAGCGCCGAGGCTGTCGCTGTCGCCGCCCAGGTGGGTATCGTCGAGGAAGGTGTCGTCCGGGATAAGCACCCCGTCGGCACCGAGGATCCGGAACAGGCGCCACTCCGCCTGCCGGGCCGCCGCGGGGCGGGGACCCTCATACATGAGGGCCACCAGGAGCACGCCGCCCGGCCGACCGAGATAGCCGACCACGTTCGATACATCCGCCAGCGTGCCCGTCTTGGCACGAACGACGCCAGTGGCTGGCAATCCGGATGACAGCTTGTGCAGCGTCCCCGATCCGTTGGCGGGCAGCAGCATGGGCAGCGGGCGCCCCGAGGGCGTGAGCGGGTCGCGCGCCAGGTAGTTGATGAAGGCATGCGGCGTCATGCGGTTGTCGTACGAGAGGCCGCTGCCATCGACGAGGTGCACCGCCCCGGGCATCCCGGTGATCGAGCTGACGTGCGCCGTGAGCCGCGCCGATGCGCTGTCGCCCCGGCCTGCCGCCCACTGTAGCAGCAGCTCGGCCCCGGGGTTGAGGCTGCGCCGGTTCACCTCGCTCGCGACGCTGTCGAACACCGCCGACTGCACTTCCGCCAGCACCCGCGACGCGTCGCTGCTCATCGCGCCGTTGGTGCCGGCGCGATCCCAGTCGATCCCCTCGTCCTTGAGCGCCTGCGCCCACACGGCATCGAGCACCTGCTTCGGGTTCACCATCGTGGCGAGCAGCGTGCGCGACCGGGCCCGGGTTCCGATAGTACCATTGACCACCAGGCGGCCGTCCTTCCCCTGGCTCAGCGACAGTCGCGAGCGACGGCCGCTCCGCGTCACCGCGCGCACCGTGACCATCGACGCGAGGCCGCGTGGGGAGGCGCTGACCAGGACGGCGCGCGCCCCGGCCTTTGAGCCGGGGCTGACCCCCACCAGCACGATGTTCTCGTGGAACATCAGCGGTCCCACCAGGGGGGCGAAGCTCCGGCCCCGGTGCTTGGGCGACCAGGCGGCGGGATAGATCGCGTCGGCCATGCCAGCCTGGCTCGACAGTTCCAGCGGCCCGCGCAGCCGCCGGATGCCCGCGGTGCGCAGCTGGGCGGCGAGATCGCGAAACATCGGCCCGGTGCCGGGGAGGCGCTCGAGCGTCACGTCACCGTTGACCTCGAGCCACCAGCGGCCCTTCCACTCGCCGGCGTCAGAGAGCTGGCCCACGCCGATGACCCGCGTCTCCCGGCGGGCATTACCGCCGACCAGCGACCGCGCGAAGCCGGTGGTGAGGAGCTTGACCGTGGAGGCAGGAACGAACGGTACGTCGAGGTTCACCGACCAGAGGATCTTGCCCTGCTGGTCCGCGACCGCCACTCCCCACTTGCCGCGCGCGAGCTTCAGGGCCAGGGGATACCAGCTCGCCACCTGCTCCTCGACCCAGGTGCCGCTCGTCTGCGCCGGGAGCGACGGTGCGGCGCCTGCGATCAGCAGGAACAGCAGGCGGCAGGTTCGCTTCATTTACTTGAGGAGCACCTTCGCGATGGTCTGCAGCTGCATATTGCTGCTCCCTTCGTAAATGGTGCCGATCTTGGCGTCGCGATAGAACTTTTCCGCCGGGTACTCCTTGGAGTAGCCGTACCCGCCGAAGAGCTCCAGGCACTGCGAGGTGACCCGGTCGGCGACCTGGGAGCTGAACAGCTTGGCCATCGCTGCCTCGGTGGCGAAGGGCCGCCCGGCGTCCTTGAGCCGTGCACTGTTGTACACCATCAGGCGGGCCGCCTCGAGGTCAGTGGCCATTTGCGCCAGCTGGAACTGCACCGCCTGGAACTCCGCGATCACCTTCCCGAATTGCTTCCGTTCCTTCACGTACTTCGTGGCCGCCTCGAGCGCGCCCGTGGCCACGCCGATCATCTGCGCGCCGATACCGATGCGCCCCTCGTTCAGCGTCTCGATGGCGATCTTGTAGCCCTGGCCCACCGGCCCCAGCACGTTGGCGTCGGGCACCACGCACCCCTCGAGGATGAGCTCGGTGGTGCTCGACGCGCGGATGCCGAGCTTGTTCTCCCTCTTGCCCACGTCAAAGCCGGCGAACCCGCGCTCCACCAGGAAGGCCGTGATGCCCTTGTAGCCCTTCGTGAAGTCGGTGTTGGCGAACACGATGAAGATGCCGGCTTCCGCGCCGTTGGTGATCCAGAACTTGCGCCCCGTCAGGGACCAGCCGCCCGCCACCTTGTCGGCCTTGCACTCGAGCGCGAACGCGTCGCTGCCGCTGGCTGGTTCGGACAACGCAAAGGCACCGAGGAGGTCGCTGTTCATGTGGGGGAAGTAGCGCGCCTGCTGCTCGTCGTTGCCCCAGCGCAGGATGGCGTTGTTCACCAGGGTGTTGTGCACGTCCACGTAGATCGCCGCGGAAGCATCAACCCGCGCCAGTTCCTCGATGGCGAGGGTAGCGAGGAAGATCCCGGCACCGGCGCCGCCATACTGCTCAGGCACCTCGATGCCCATGAGCCCCATGCCGAAAAACTTCCCGATGATGTCGGGACGGAACTGGGCCGCTTCATCCATTTCCGAGACGTACGGCCTGATTTCAGTCTCCGCGAACTCGCGCACGGCGTCGCGGAACATCGTCTCTTCTTCCGAGAGGATGGACAGGGGCTGGGGGGCGGTGGCGAGCTGGCTCATGGCGTCTTCCTGAAGTGGGCTGCACTGTACCGGGAAGCTAGCCGGGGGAGGGACAGCGCTACAACCGCCGATGCATGCGTCGTACCACCGGAACGACAAGGCGGCGGACCCAGGGTCCGCCGCCGATGGTGCCAGGGTCGATCAGCCTGCTATTCGTGAAACTGTACCAGCACCGGCCCCTTCACGAGCACGGCGAGCTGGGCCGCCTCGGTGACCGCGTCAAGGTTGTCGGCGCCGGCGGCGCCGACAACCTTGGGAACGCCCTCGTCGAGGGCGGCACTCTTTGCCGCGCAGGTCACGGTGATCCGCATCGGAGTGTAGATGCCAAAGGTCAGGAGACCAACGAGACCATTGAGGAAGGTCTGCTGGGTCTCGACCTTGGCCAAGCCGTCAGGACACTTCGTGGCCGTCTCGACCGTACTCGGTGGCACCAGCCCATAGACGAAAGACGAGGCCCATGGCTTGTCGATAACCTCTGTCGATGGCGTCGCGCCGGTCACAACCGTCGCGTGATAACATCCGGTGCTGGCGGCGACACCGAGGAACAAAACGGCAGCTGAAAGCAGGGAACGGTTCATCGTGGGCCTCTTGCGGTTGGCGGCGGAACTCAAGGCTGCTCCGACAACGTACCGCGCGGCGCTGGCGAGCGTCAATCATGGGCCAAACGACCTATATCCCCGGCTCGTACCCCAGGTTGGGCGCCAGCCACCGTTCCGCCACCGCGACGCTCATCTCTTTCCGGCGGGCGTAGTCCTCCACCTGATCCCGGCCGATCTTCCCCAGGCCGAAGTAGCGCGCCTCGGGGTGCCAGAAGTAGAAGCCGCTCACGGACGCGGTCGGCAGCATCGCGAAGCTCTCCGTCAGCGAGATCCCGACTTTCGCTGTCGCATCAAGCAACTCGAACAGTGTGCCCTTCTCGGTGTGGTCCGGGCAGGCGGGATAGCCCGGCGCCGGGCGGATGCCCTGGTACATCTCCTTGATCAGTCCATCGTTGTCGAGCTGCTCGCCGGGCGCGTAGCCCCAGAACTCCCGGCGCACCCGTTCGTGCAGCCGCTCGGCGAACGCTTCCGCGAGCCGGTCGGCCAGCGCCTTGGCGAGGATGCTGTTGTAATCGTCGTGCTGCACCTCGAAGCCGGCGGTCAGCGCGTCGAGCCCGATGCCCGTGGTGACGGCGAAGGCACCGAGGTAGTCGGCCACGCCACTGTCGCGCGGGGCGGTGTAGTCGGCCAGCGCAATGTTGGGCCGGCCCGCCTGCTTCTTCATTTGCTGCCGGAGCGTATGGATCACCGCCCGGTGCTCGCGTCGGCTGTCGTCCGTGAACAACTCGATGTCATCGCCCGTGCTGCTGGCCGGCCAGAACCCGAGCACCGCGCGCGCCTCGAGCAGGTCCTCCCGCACGATCCGGTCGAGCAGTGCCCGCGCGTCCAGGTACAGGCTCGAGGCCGTCGGTCCCACCTTCGGATCGGTGAGGATGGCGGGGAAGTGTCCCGCGAGCTCCCACGTCTGGAAGAACGGGGTCCAGTCGATCCGCTCCACCAGTTCGGCCAGGGGATACCGCTGCAGTACTCGCACACCGGTGAAGGAAGGCGTGGGTGGCGTGATGCCGGACCAGTTGATCGGCACCCGGTTGGCTCGCGCCTCGGCGATAGGCGCCCGTTCCTCCGCCTGGCCACGGCCGGCCCGCGCGACGCGCACCGCCTCGTAGTCGGCCGCGACCTGGCGCACATAGTTTTCCCGCAGTCCCTTACTCACCAGGCTGCCCGCCACGCCCACGGCCCGGGAGGCATCCAGCACATGCACCACCGGCCCGCTGTACTTCGGCGCGATCTTCACCGCCGTGTGCGCGCGCGACGTGGTGGCGCCGCCGATCAGCAGTGGCGTCGTGAAGCCCTCGCGCTCCATCTCGCTGGCGACGAAGCTCATCTCCTCGAGTGACGGGGTGATGAGCCCGCTCAGCCCGATCAGGTCCACGCCCTCGGCCCGCGCCACCTCGAGGATCTTCACGCATGACACCATCACGCCGAGGTCGATGACCTCGAAGTTGTTGCACTGCAGGACCACGCCCACGATGTTCTTGCCGATGTCGTGCACGTCGCCCTTGACGGTTGCGAGCAGCACCCGGCCCTTCGCCCGCGAGTCGCCGGCCTGCTTTTCGGCCTCGATGTACGGAATCAGGTGCGCCACCGACTTCTTCATGACCCGGGCGCTCTTCACCACCTGGGGCAGGAACATCTTGCCGGCACCGAACAGGTCGCCGACGGTGTTCATGCCGTTCATGAGGGGCCCCTCGATGACCTCGATGGGCCGCTTGACCTTGAGCCGGGCCTCCTCGGTGTCCTCGACGATGAAGTCGGCGTTGCCCTCCACCAGTGCCCAGGCCAGGCGCTCCTCCACCGGCAGGCTGCGCCACGCCACGTCGTCCTTCCGCGCCGCGACCTGGCCCTTCACCGAATCGGCGATGGCCAGCAGGCGCTCGGTGCCATCGGACCGGCGGTTGAGCACCACGTCCTCGACCCGCTCGAGCACGTCCGGCGGGATGTCGCTGTAGATCGGGAGCGCACCCGCGTTCACGATGCCCATGTCCATGCCGGCGCGGATGGCGTGGTACAGGAACACCGTGTGGATCGCCTCGCGCAGCGGGTTGTTGCCGCGGAACGAGAATGACACGTTGCTCAGGCCGCCGCTGATGCTCAGACCCGGCAGCGCCGCCTTGATGCGACGCGTCGCCTCGAAGTAGTCGACCGCGTAGTTGTCGTGCTGCTCGATGCCCGTGGCGATGGCGAAGATGTTGGGGTCGATGACGATGTCCTCGGGCGCAAACCCCACCCGGTCCACCAGCAGCCGGACCGCCCGCTCCGCGATGGCGACCCGGCGCTCGACGGTGTCCGCCTGCCCCTGCTCATCGAAGGCCATCACGATGACCGCCGCGCCATAGCGGTGCACCAGGGTGGCCTGTCGCAGGAACTCGGCCTCGCCCTCCTTGAGGCTCACCGAATTCACGATGCCCTTGCCCTGGATGCACTTGAGCCCCGCCTCGATGACCGACCATTTCGAGGAGTCGATCATGAACGGCACCCGGCTGATCGCCGGCTCGGAGGCGCACAGGTTCAGGAACGTGGTCATGGCGTGCTGCGAGTCGAGCATCGCTTCGTCCATGTTCACGTCCAGCATCTGCGCACCCGTCTCCACCTGCTGCCGCGCCACTTCGAGTGCCGCCTCGTACTCGCCGTTGAGGATGAGCTTCGCGAAACGCGCCGAGCCGGTGACGTTGCACCGCTCCCCCACGTTGACGAAGCCGGTTTCGGCGCCGCAGGTGAGGGGCTCGAGCCCGCTCAGGCGCAGTCGCGGCGCCAGCGTGGGCAGCGCGCGCGGCGGGACATGCTGCACTGCCTCGGCGATGGCGCGAATATGGGCGGGCGTCGTGCCGCAGCAGCCGCCGGCGAAGTTGAGCAACCCGGCACGCGCGAACTCGCCCAGCATCCCCGCCATGTATTCGGGGCCCTCCACATAGGCGCCGAATTCGTCGGGCAGCCCGGCGTTCGGGTGGGTGCTGACGAACACCGGCGCGATGCGCGACAGCTCCTGCACGTAGGGTCGCAGGTCCTTCGCGCCCAGCGCGCAGTTGAGCCCGATGGACAGCGGGCGCGCGTGTGCCATCGCGTTCCAGAACGCCTCGGTGGTCTGTCCCGACAGCGTGCGACCGCTCTGGTCGGTGATCGTACCGGAGATCATCACCGGCAGCCGCTCGCCCATGCGCTCGAAGACGCCCTCCACCGCGAAGATGGCCGCCTTAGCGTTGAGCGTGTCGAAAACTGTCTCGATCAGGATGAGGTCCGCGCCGCCCTCGATCAGGGCTTCCGTGGCCTCGGTGTACGCGATCACCAGGTCGTCGAACGTGACGGCACGGAAACCGGGGTCGTTGACGTCCGGCGACATCGAGGCGGCGCGGTTGGTCGGGCCGAGGACGCCCGCGACATAACGGGGCCGGTCGGGCCGGGCCGACTCGAACGCATCCGCGACCACGCGCGCCAGGCGTGCCGCCACGGCGTTCTGCTCCCGGGCCAGTGACTCCATGCCGTAGTCCGCCATCGCGATGGCGTTCGTCGTGAAGGTGTTGGTCTCCAGGATATCGGCGCCCGCCTCCAGGTAGGCGGCGTGCAGGTCCTGGATGATGTCGGGTCGCGTCAGCGCCAGCACGTCGTTGTTGCCCCGAAGATCCTTGTGCCAGTCGGCGAACCGCTCCCCGCGGAAGTCAGCCTCCTGCAGCAGGTACGCCTGGATCATCGTGCCCATGGCGCCATCGAGCACCATGATGCGCTGCTGGAGCTGGGCCTCGATGACGGCGTTGCGACTGGACCGGGTCCATGGTGTGGGCCCGCGCGACGGGTCCGGCGTCCAGCGGGGCACCGGCCCGACGCCGGCATGGGTGTGGGTGATGCAGGCGTCACTCATGCCGGTGCCGCCGTCGGCTGTGCCCGGAGGCCGAGCAGGTGGCAGATGGCGAAGGTGAGGTCGGCACGGTTCAGGGTGTAGAAGTGGAACTCGCGCACCCCCTCTGCGGCGAGTCCCTGCACCTGCTCCGCCACCACGGTGGCGGCGATGAGCTTCCGCGTTTCCGGGTCGTCGTCGAGTCCCTCGAACCGGGTCGCCATCCAGCGGGGCACGCTCGCACCGGCCGTCGCGGCGAAGCCCGTCATCTGGCGGAAGTTCGTGACGGGCATGATCCCGGGCACGATCTCGCAGGATATTCCCGCCTTGTGACAACGCTCCCGGAAGCGGAAGTAGATGTCGTTCTCGAAGAAGAACTGGGTGATGGCGCGCGATGCGCCGGCGTCGATCTTCCGCTTCAGGTTGTCGAGGTCGGCGTACACCGAGGTGGACTCGGGATGCCCCTCGGGGAACGCCGCCACCGTGACATCGAAATCGGCGATGCGCCTGAGTCCCGTGACCAGGTCGGCGGCGTAGGCATAGCCGTCCGGATGGGGCGCGTGCCGCCCCGCCTCCTTCGGTGGGTCGCCCCGGAGTGCCACGATCTGGCGCACGCCCGCGTCCCAGTAGTCACGTGCCACCTCGTCCACCTCGGCGCGCGTGGCGGCCACGCAGGTGAGGTGCGCCGCCGGCAGGAGCGCCGTCTCCGTCAGGATCCGCTTGACCGTGCGGTGGGTGCGTTCGCGCGTGCTGCCGCCGGCACCGTAGGTGACGGACACGAACCGGGGCGCCAGCGGCTCGAGCCGCTTGATCGCGCGCCAGAGGGTTTCCTCCATCTCCGGCGTCCTGGGCGGAAAGAACTCGAACGACACCTGCAGCGTCATGCGTTCCCCATCAACGAAAAATCCCGTGAGCCTGAACGGCCCCCGGGGGGTGCCGTTTTAGCGAATGTTTTACGTGGCCGCAATAGGCACAAATTGCCACGGACATCAATTGGTACTGCTGGCTACCCGGGCAAGTATCGAGCCTTCGGGCCCGCCTGTAAAGTGTTAGCTCCCAACGCGAAGCCGGGTTGCCGCCTCTGCCGGGGTGATGCCCCGGGCCAACACTACCTTGCTCCTGCTGCTACCGCCCGACACCAGGGCAAGTTCCGACCGGGCTACACCCAGCTCCCCGGCCAGGAACTGGATCAGGGCGTCGTTCGCTGCGCCATCGACCGGCGGGGCGGTGAGCCGGATCCGCAGTTCCGAACCGTGGAGGCCGACGATTTCGCTGCGGGATGCCCGCGGCTGTACCCGGACGGCGATGCTGGTGCCGGCGGCGGTGGCCCGGAAGGGCGTCAGTATGGCAGTACCTGGAAGGCGGCCCATCGCAACACCATGAGGACCAGGTAGGCTACCAGCGGGCTCAGGTCGAGCATGCCGAACGGCGGCAGGCGGCGCTGGATAGGAATGACCAGCCAGTCCGTCATGGCGTAGACCGGTCGCAGCCACCGCGTGTACCGCAGTCCGCCGAGCCAGGACGCGACCACCCGAACGAAGAGGGCGGCCATGAGGAGCGAAAAGGTCCAGCTTACCAGTTGCCGGAGGATGGCGGCCGGCCCCGCCTGGCCCAGCGAGGCGAGGTTGAAGATCGTTCCGACCAGCCAGCGGGTGACTTCGAGGAGCGCCAGCCCACCGAGCAGCACGATGGCGAGGAGCCACCATGGGGCGCTTTGCGGATTGCCGCCGGCGCCAAGCAGCTTGCGCTCGATCGGCCGGAGCAGGGGATCGCTCGCACGGCGCACGAACCTGGGCCAGGCGCCGAATGGCTGGAGGTAGCCGCGCGACACCGCCCAGTTGGTAAACGCCACGACGCCGCCGAGGGCGGCAGCGCCAAAAACCGCCAGGCGCAATACGCCGAACAGCGTGTCGATCAACGGGCGACCTCGAATCCCTGCGGACCGGACGGCGTGTCGCAGGACACGGCGAAGCGCCCATCATTGAGGGCCGCCTGCTCCAGCGCATCCTCGCCGGCGCTGCAACTCTGCACGGTGCGGCTCTCGGGCCGCCGGTACAGCACGGTGACGGTGAAGGTACGACCCTGAATGGCGATGCGGCGGATGGTATTGGGGGTCAGGCTGTCGACGCCGAGCTGGCGAAGGGTCTTGGGGGGCTTCCCCTCGTGGGACGACCGGTAGTCGGCGACGCGGTCGATCAGCTCGAACATCTCGGTGGCAAGCTGCTGGACATCGGCCGGGGCACCGTTCACCGCGACTCCTTCGCTGACCGGTGGCTTGGGTGGCTCCTTCTTGCTGCAGCCTCCCACCATGCTGACGGCGAGGAGGCTGGCGAACCACCGCCGGCTCACGGCAGGGAGAACTCGCGATTGAAGGCGACGTCGAAGCGGAACGTCTTTGCGCGGCTCCGGGTCTCAACCAGGTCGGCCAGTCGCCGCAGTCGATCGGGCACCAGCATGATGCTCTCCTGCGCCTTGCGGCCCAGGTCGTTGAGGCCGGTGAGGCCCTCGATCTGCCAGTAGCGAATCTGTTCCTGCACGATGCGCAGGTAGTCGCGCGGGCCATAAATGCCGGCACGGCGGATCACGTCGGCGAAGTCACGGAATCCGGGCATCGACGCGCCGGGCATCTCGATGCCGGGCAGGATGTGCGATGCGGACTCGAGCGCCTGGTTCGGGTCGCGCGCGAGGATTTCCTCGAAGACTGACCGGTAGAACACAAAATGCCGCGCCTCGTCCTGTGCCACTTCGGCGAGGATGGCCGAGAGGCCGGGCTCATACTCGGCGGCGACGCGGCCGGTTTCGGCGTGGGAGTGCTGCGTGGCCCGCTCCTGCACCGTGGTGTAGGCGAAGACGCGATAGGGATCCCGGTCCCACGAGGGATGGAACCCGGCCCGGATGTACTCGAACTGCATCTCCTCGAACTTCCGCTGGTCCAGGATCTGGGTGTCGCGGGTGTAGTCGTGCAGCACCTGCCCGTGCCGGTCTTCCTCCGCGGTCCAGAGGTTGTTCCAGAGCCGCCAGTAGCTGTCATCCTCGAGATAGACGGCCAGCAGGCGATGAAAATGGGGCAGGCCTTCCTCGGTGAGCGTGTTGACGGCCAAGGCGGCCCGCACGGCGTCGGGAATGCCCTGCGCGCGTACGCGGAGCTCCCGCAGGTGGGTCTCGCTGCAGCCACCCTCGGCGAGACCCATCAGGTCGGCCGGCATCCACAGCACGCGCTTACGCTCGTGCGTCGCCATCATTTCGCGTACGGTGGACTCAAGATCTTTGAGGACTTCGAACTTCGAAAGAAGTTCGCGCGCCGGGTCGGTGAGACTCATGTCACCTTCGAGTAGATATTGATACGGCGGTCACGGCCCAGCGGGGAATTATAGCGGCTCACTCCGGCAGGCGCTTCTCCAGCAGCGTCCATGAACCCTCGTTCATGTAGCGGGTTCGGCGCACGACCACCGTCCAGCCGAGCGCGCCCAGCAAGCCTTCCGCGCGATCGTCGTCGGTCCAGAACTCCGCCAGGTGCGCCCCTTCGGCGGCGGCACGCTCTTCGTACGCGGCGAGCAGCCGATGGGCATGGCCCTGCTTCCGGTAGGGCTCGGCGACCACCAGGTCGAGCAGGTGGGCCACCCCGCCGCGCACGTAATAGCGGAGCCCGCCGATCCAGTCGCCAATGGCGTCGGTCAGGCCGATGTACCGATCCTCGAACCCGGTGGGCAGGCCGGCCTCTTCCGCCTCACGTTCCAGCAACTCCGTGAGCCACGCGGCAAAGTCCTCGTCCTGGTCCATGGTGCTGATCTTGACCTCGGGCATCTTGTTCCTCCCTCGGGTCGGCCTCCGCGAGGCCGGTGCGCTCGGAGGCAGCAACTCGGGTGCCACCTGCGCGCCCGCAGACTCGCCTGCCGTCAGTGCAGCCTAACTGCCGGCCTGTCCGCCGGTTGCTTTCTGGAATGTGCCGGGAGCCCAGTGGGGAAATGATACCCGGGTGGGACGCCGCAGTGCCGCGGAATGGCGATCCAGCGGCTGGCGGCGCCAATCGCCAGTGCCCGGTCAGGGCCACCCCCGCCATATATTCCGTCCGGTGCGCTCCCCGCGCAACATCCTGCTCCAGCACGAGGCAACATGGCATTCGCCACCCGGTATGACGCGGTGATCGTGGGCAGCGGGCACAACGGCCTGGTGGCCGCCGCGTACCTGGCCAACGCCGGCCAGTCGGTGCTGGTCCTGGAACGGAACGACTGGATTGGCGGTGCCACGGCCTCGCATCGGGTCTTCCCCGACTACGACGCCTGGCTTTCCCGGTATGCCTACCTGATCAGCATGCTCCCGGCGGTGATCCTCGACGAGCTGGGCGTTCAATTCGAGACTCGCCGCCGTTCCATTGCCTCGTTCACGGCGTACGAGCGGGATGGCGCGCCGCGCGGACTCGTGCTGTCGAATGTCGACGAAGCGCGCTCGAAGGCATCGGTGCGCGAGCTGACCGGTGGCGACCGCGCCTGGGATGGGTATCAGGCGCTGCTCCGGCTCGAGGGCGCCATGGCGGCGCAGGCGTGGCCCAGCCTGCTGCAACCGATTCGCTCTCGCGGGTACTGGGCGGACCGGTTCACGGCCAGCGCGCTGGAGCGTGAGGCATGGGAGAGCTTCGTCGAGCGGCCACTGGGCGAAGTGATCGAGCGCCACGTGCAGGACGATGTGTTGCGCGGGCTGCTCCTCACGGATGGCAAGATCGGCGTCTTCGGCAATGCGCACGACCCCTCACTCATCCAGAACCGATGCTTCCTCTATCACGTCATCGGACAGGGCACGGGTGAATGGAGGGTGCCCGTCGGGGGGATGCGCACCCTGGTGGATGGCCTGGTGACGCGGGCAACCGATGGTCACGCCAGGATCGAGAAGAACTGCCAGGTGCTCGGCGTGCACGACCTGGGAAAGCGGCACGCCGTGGTCTTCGAGCAGGGAGGGCATGAGGAGACGGTGGACGCCGACCGGGTGCTGGTGAACGCCGGTCCGTGCACCTTCGCGAAGCTGTTCGGGCGCCAGTACGCGCCCATCGCGACCGACGAGGGCTCGGTGATGAAGGTGAACATGCTGCTGCACCGCCTGCCCCGGCTCAGGGCGCCGGGTATCACGCCGGCGGAAGCGTTCGCGGGATCGTTCCATGTGGACGAGGGCTATGCCGCCATGGAGACCAGCTATCGGCAGGCGGAGGCCGGCGGATTGCCCGACCTGCCACCCTTCGAGACCTACTGCCACACACTGACGGACGACTCGATCCTGTCGCCGGCGCTGCGGGCTGATGGGTACCAGACACTGACACTGTTCGGCCTCGATGCGCCCTACCGCGCGTTCACGAAGGATGGCGAGGACCGGAAAGCGGAAATGCAGCGGCGCTACCTCGCGGCGCTCAACCGGATCACCGCCGAGCCGTTCGAGGATTGCCTCGCGCGCGACAGCAAGGGCGGGTTCTGCATCGAGATCAAGTCGCCACAGGACCTCGAACAGGAGCTCGACCTCGACCAGGGCAACATCTTTCACAACTCGCTGAGCTGGTTCTTCACCGATGATCCGGAGGAGGACGGCACCTGGGGCGTGGAGACGGACATGCGCGGCGTGTATCGCTGCGGATCGTCGGCGTTGCGGGGCGGGGCGGTGAGCGGGGTGCCGGGATTCCTGGTGGCGCGGAAGATCTTCGAGGAGGATCGGGTGCTCGTCCCAGGGTGACGCGGGTCCTCCTCAGGCGATGGTCGGCCTGAACGTTGGCGCGCGCCTTGCTTTGGTGGCTTGCTCGAAGGCGAACCCGTACCGCAGCATCAGTCCCTCGCTCCACGCCGGACCCATGAAGGACAGCCCCACCGGCAGCCCGTCCACGAACCCTGCGGGCACCGTGATGTGCGGATAGCCCGCAACCGCCGCGGGGGTCGAGCTGTCGCCCGCCACGTTCCAGTGATCGCCGTTCACCAGGTCGGTCGTCCATGCGGGGCCGCCCGTGGGACAGACAATGGCATCGATCCGGTATCGCTTGAGCGTCGCATCGATGCCTTCCGCCCGCGCGAGCCGCCGGCAGTCCGCCAGCGCCTTGCGGTATGTCGGCTCCGTCAGGGGGCCCTTCGCCTGCGCCTTCTCAAACGTCTCCTGCCCGAACCACTGCATCTCCCTCGCTGCGTTTGCCGTGTTGAACTCGATCAGGTCGGCCAGCGTGTGATACTTCGTGGTGTTGCCGCGCCCGTTGAGGTATCGGTTGATGCCATCCTTGAACTCGTAGAGCAGCACCTCGAACTCGGGTGCGCCAAGCCGCGGTACCGTCACGATGTCCACCGGATCGACCAGCACGGCGCCGGCATCGCGCAGCGCCGCCAGCGTGTCCTCCATCAACTGGTCCAGCGCCGGCAGTCCGCCGAAGTAGCGTCGGATGACCCCAAGGCGCGCACCGCCCAGGCCTCCCGACGACAGGAAGGAGGTGAAGTCGGTGGCACCACCACTGGGCGCGGAGGCGGTAGCGGGATCCGCCGGATCGACGCCGACCATGGCGTTGAGCAGGATCGCGCAGTCGCGGACGGTGCGGGCCATCGGGCCGGCGGTATCCTGGCTGGCAGAGATCGGGATGATGCCGGTGCGACTCACCAGGCCCACGGTGGGCTTGAGGCCCACGAGCCCGTTCGCGGTGCTGGGGCACACCACCGAGCCATCTGTCTCCGTGCCGACACCCACCATGGCGAAGTTGGCGCTGATCGCGGCGCCGGTGCCGGAGCTCGACCCACATGGGTTGCGGTCGAGCACGTAGGGATTGCGCGTCTGGCCGCCACGCCCGCTCCATCCGCTGGTGGAGTGCGTGGAGCGGAAGTTTGCCCATTCGCTGCAGTTGGTCTTGCCCAGGATGACCGCACCCGCCGCGCGCAAGCGCGCCGCGACGGACGCGTCGCGTGGGGCCGGCATGTCCGCGAGGGCCCATGATCCCGCGCTCGTACGCATCCGGTCGCCGGTATCGATGTTGTCCTTGAGCACGATGGGCACCCCGTGAAGCGGACCGCGCAGCCTGCCCGCCTTGCGCTCCTCGTCGAGCCGACCGGCCACCGCGAGGGCTTCGGGATTGACCTCGATGACCGAATTGACCGAGGGGCCCGAGTGATCGATCGCCGCGATGCGATCGAGGTACCGCTGCGTGATCGCAGCCGACGTGACCTCTCCCGCCGCCATCCCTTCCTGCAACCGGGCAATCGTGCCCTCCTCGAGTTCGAAGACCGCCTGCGAGACCGAGGAAGGCTGCGGCGGCTCCGGCCGACAGGCGCCGAGCTGCGAAGCCACCGCGGCGGCGGCGCCGCTGGCCAGGAACGCGCGCCGGTCCACGGTATCGCTCACGCTAGTGCCATCCGATCGCGACCGCGACGACCAGGGCGACGCAGCCGAATGCCGCCAGGATCAGGCAGCGCGGCAACGCCCACTTGAACCAGTCGTCGAAGCGCACCCCGGCGATGGCCAGCAGCGCCAGCAGCGATCCATTGGTGGGAAAGAGGAGGTCGAATGTGCCATTGCCAAGCTGGTAGGCCAGCACCGTCACCTGACGGGAGAGCCCGATGAGGTCGGATACCGGGGCAAGGATGGGCATGGTCAGTACCGCCTGGCCGCTGGTGCTCGGGACTGGAATGTGAATGAGCGCCTGGGCGAAGAACATCGCGAGTGCGGAGAGCGTCACCGGCAGGCCCTCGATCGGCGTCACGATGGCGTGCACCAGCGAGTCGACGACCCGGCCCTGGTCGAGCACCACGAAGATGCTGCGCGCCACGCCGACCAGCAGCGCGCTGAACGTCATGTCCCGCGCACCGGCGACCATGGCTTCCGCGGTGCCCGTGAACCCCAGGCCCCCAATGGCGCCGGCGGCCATCCCCATGATCAGGAACAGCGTCGCCAGCCGGTCGAAGTCCCATCCCCACCGCTGGGCCCCGATGACGAAGAACAGGAACATGAGCGCAATGACGGCGATGACCAGCACATGCCGCAGCGTCAGGTGCTGGTCGCGCTCGTCGCTCACCACGGTCGCCACTGGCGGGTTGGCGTGGCGCGCCGCGTAGCGGGTGATGCTCCAGAGCCAGTAGCCGGTGGCGATGGCGAGGATCACGGTGCGGAACTCCCAGCCCGACCCGATCGGCACCTGGGCCACCTTCTGCGCGATCGTCACCATGAAGGGATCGACCGGCGAGAAGGCGGCGGCGATGGCGGCGGTACCCAGGCTCATCGCCACGGCCATCAGCGGCGGCAGCCCGAGTGAGGCACAGATGAGGAGCAGGAGCGGGGCAAAGGCGACCAGCTCCTCCGACATCTGCATCAGTGCGCCACCGGCGGCAAACGCCAGCCCCACGACCGGGATGACGAGCACCCCGCGGTCCTTCAATCGGCGGGCCAGCGCGTCCACCAGGCGACGCAGCGCCCCGGTGCGATCAACGACGGTGAAGGCGCCGCCGGAAAGGAAAATCAGGAAAATGACGCTGGCCGCGTCGATGAGACCCTTCGGCACCGCGACGAGGGTTTGGAACAGCCCGACCGGTGCCGGGTCTACCCGGTGGTAGGTACCCGGGACGACGACGGCACGACCGGTGGCCGGGTCGTCGACCCGATCGTACACCCCGGCGGGCACAATCCAGGTGAGGGCGGCGGCGACGGCCACGCAGCCCAGCAGCAGCACCAGCGGGTGAGGGAACGCGAAGCGCGGCGTCACCTCAGAGCGTCTTGCACTCGGTCCTGGCGGGCGGCGTGTTGCTGCAGGCGATCGACTCGTTCATGCCGCTCGTGATCGGGCCGCAAGCGGTGGTCTGCGCCTGCTGGGTGGCATCCTGCTGCGAGGCCGCCGACGCCGTGGCGGTGCCGCTCCGCCCCAGGTAGGTGACGCTCACCGTGCAGGCATACTTCTGCGACGTCAGCGTGCCGTAGAGGAGGAAGGCGCCGAACACGACGACGACGCCAATGGTGATCAGCGTGCTGCGTTTCACGAGAGCTCCGGAGGTCGAGTGTATTTTTCTGGCATGATCCCGCGTCCCCTGTTTCTCACCGCCCTGGGCGGGTTGCTCCTGCTGCCACCGTCGGCCGACCCGGGGGTGGCGCGCGGTACGGCGGAAAGCGTCACGATCTCCCAGCCGGTGCTGGACTCGATGAATGTCATTTTCGGGGAATCGAACCGCAACTGGGACACGCAGCAGGACCTGAACACCATGGAGCGGATGCTGGGCACCGTGCGGCCGACCCAGAAGGAATATCTCGGCTGCCTGCAGGGAATGGTGGGCGACGCGTCAGTGACCGTGAACGGCTTCCTTCCCGCCCGGAACATGCGGCAGTTACCGATGGCCGTGACCGGCACCTGTGATTCGTTGCCCCGCGTGATCGGCAGCTGGCACACGCACCCGTATCATGCGGACCCCGACAACCGCGCGCTCAAGAGTCGCGAACTGTCGCCGCAGGACCTGGCCACATTCGCCGCCGGCAGTGATCGCGTGATGATCGTTGTGTGGGACCAGGATTCGCTCGATGCCGCAGTCAAGGCACCCGACGGCACCATCATCCACCCGGCCAAGGTCGAGATTCGATGACCCGCCCGGGCGTCAGCTCGCCGCCTTCGGCAGGCCCGGCGTATCCTGCGGTGCCTTGCCGTCGGCGATCGGGAGCACCGCCGTACGCCATCCGCTCTTGAACCGGACGGTCAGGAAGTAGGCCAGGGTGTCGGCCCTGATGTCCACCACGTCGGGCATCGTCTTCGCGAAGGCCACGGCGGTGCCCATCTGGACCGCAAACTCGCCCGGCTTGTTGCCGTCGTACGCCTGCCCGAGCGCCCGGCCTATGGCGATCTTCTGGGCCTGTTCGGGGCCGTAGCTGGCAAACTGGTCGGCCGCCATCATGCCCTTCTGGTCGGCCAGCTTGTCGTATCGATCGTAGGTCGGGCAGCCGGCCAGGGCGACGGCGGCGAGACATGTCAGGAGACAGCGCATGAAGCAGTCCGGGTTCCGAGTCTGGTGGCAAGGCGTTCCGGGCGGCGCCCGGTGCGGCGTCAAGTATCTCCAACGAACAGTGTACACGCAAACCGGACCCTGGGTCCGGTTGGTCGCGGTGTTCTGCGCCCTCGCCGGCACGACCCCGGGGCCAGTGGCCGGGCAGGCGCTGGGCGGACCCCTCATCGTCTACAACGCCGGAAGCCTGGCCCGCCCGTTCCGGGAACTGCTGGACAGTTTCCGGATCCGTCATCCCGGCGTGATACCGGCCCAGGAAAACTCCGGCAGCCTCGAGGCGGCGCGCAAGCTGACCGAGCTCGGCAAGGTGCCGGATGTGCTCGCCGTGGCCGACTACAATATCATCGAAGACCTGCTGATGCCGACGTACGCCGCCTGGTACGCGAACTTCGCCCGCAACACCATGGTGCTCGCCTATACCGACCGGTCGATCGACGCGGCCACGATCGACAGCACCAACTGGTGGCGGGTCCTGCTCAAGCCGGGCGTGCGCGCCGGACACTCCGACCCCGCGCTCGACCCGAACGGCTATCGCACCCTGATTGTGCTGCAGCTTGCGGAACGCTACTACCGTCAGCCGGGCCTGGCGCAGCGGCTCGACGCCGCCATGCCGCCCCGGTACCAGCGGCCGAAGGAGGCGGACCTGACGGCGCTGCTCCAGGCCGGCGAGCTGGACTACGCCTGGACCTATCGGTCGCTGGCGGAAACGAGCGGGCTCCGGTACGTGACGCTGCCGCGGGCGATCGACCTGGGCGATCCCGCGCTCGCGAAGGAGTACGAGGCCGCCACGGTTCGCATCCCCGGTGCCAATCGGAGCGGGGGTGACTCCCTGACACTTCGCGGTGAGCCGATCGTCTATGCCCTGACGATTCCCATCGGGGCACCGCATCCGGCCCTCGCGACGGCGTTCGTCCGCTTTGCGCTGTCGGCGGAGGGGCGGGCCATCATCCAGCGAAACGGCTTCGTCGTGCTGTCCCCGCCCATGGTCGCCGGCACGCCACCGGCGGGCCTCCTGCCGATGTATACTCCCAGCCCACCTCCAGCCGGGTCCCGTCTATGAGTGGCATTCCCAACATCCCGTCGCCGCGCAGCGAGCCGATTCTCTCCTATGCGCCGGGGTCCTCCGAGCGCGCCACGCTCAAGGCCGAACTGGCCCGCTTGTCGGGTGAGGTGGCAGACATCCCGGCCATCGTGGGCGGGAAGGAAATCCGCAGCGGCGACGTCATCGATGTCACCTCACCCCACCGGCACCGGCATGTCATCGCCCGGGCGCACCTCGCCACGGCCGACACGGTCCGGGCCGCCGCGAAGTCGGCCATCGAGTCGCAACGCGACTGGGCGGCGCTCCGGTTCGAGGACCGCGCGGCGGTGTTCCTCCGGGCGGCGGACATGCTTGCCACCACGCATCGCGCCCTGCTCAATGGCGCTACGATGCTGGGGCAGAGCAAGACCGCATTCCAGGCGGAAATCGACAGTGCCTGCGAGTTGATCGATTTCTTCCGTTTCAACGTCGCCTATGCCGAGCGGCTGTACCGCGAGCAGCCGGAGTCATCGCCCGGGGTGTGGAACCGGATGGAACACCGCCCGCTCGAGGGTTTCGTCTATGCGGTGACACCGTTCAACTTCACGGCGATCGGCGGGAACCTGCCGGGCGCCCCGGCGCTCATGGGCAACACGGCGGTGTGGAAGCCGTCGCATACTGCCCTGCTCAGCAATTACTACGTCTATCGCCTGCTGGAGACGGCGGGGCTGCCGCCCGGGGTCATCAACTTCGTGCCCGCCGAGCCGGTGATGTGCACGGCGACGCTGGTCGAGGAGCCGTATTTCGCCGGCGTCCATTTCACCGGGTCGACGGTGGTGTTCCGCCAGATCTGGCACCAGATCGCCAGCCGGCTGGACAAGTACGTCTCCTACCCGCGCATTGTGGGCGAGACCGGCGGCAAGGATTTCGTGGTGGCGCACCAGAGCGCCGACCCGGCCGCGGTGGCGGTAGGGCTGGTGCGGGGCGCGTACGAGTACCAGGGGCAGAAGTGCAGCGCCGCATCGCGCGCCTACATCCCGGACACCCTGTGGCCCGAGGTGCGCGACCGGGTGGTGGCGATGATCGTCGACCTCCGGATGGGCGACGTGGCCGACTTCCGGAACTTCATGGGTGCCGTGATCGACCGGAAGGCGTTCGATCGCATCCGTGGCTACCTCGACGCGGCGAAGACGGCACCCGGCGTGAAGGTCATCGCAGGCGGCGGGTGCGACGACAAGGAGGGCTGGTTTGTCCAGCCCACCCTGGTCACCGCCGAGGACCCGAAGTACCGGCTCATGTGCGACGAGCTGTTCGGCCCGGTGATGACCGTGCACGTGTATCCGGCGGCGAAGTGGCGCGAGACGCTGCACCTCGTCAACAGCACGAGCCCCTATGCACTGACCGGGGCGGTGTTCGCCCGCGATCGGGCGGCGCTTGCCGAGGCGAGCCAGGTGCTGCGGAATGCCGCGGGCAACTTCTACCTCAACGACAAGCCGACGGGAGCGGTGGTGGGCCAGCAGCCGTTCGGCGGTGGACGCGCCAGTGGCACCAACGACAAGGCGGGATCGATCCTGAACCTGGTGCGCTGGGTATCGCCCCGCAGCATCAAGGAAACGCTCGTGTCGCCGACGGACTACCGCTATCCGTACATGGGGGCTGAGTAGCAGGGCACTGCAAGAGCGTGAGGAGGAACAGCAACTGCGTGAGGGGGAACAGCGACTGCGTGAGGAGTGAGGCGTGAGACGGTTCCCGGGCATCCTGATTGCGCTGCTTGCAACGACCACTCCGCTCTTTGCGCAGGTTCAGTTGGGTTATTCCGCCACCCAGATGGCCTGCGCCCGCTTTCGTGAGTCGGTCCGCAGCGACCTCACCCTCCAGACCGCCGGCCGCACCGCATCGGCCAACTCCGGGCGCGACAGCCATCTCGTCATGGCCGTGATGGCGTCACCCACTCCTCCCCGCCTGCTGTTCGTCGCCTGGTTTGATTCCCTGCGCGTGTGGCGCAGCGCGGGCGGCAACCGGGTCGAGCCCGATGCATCCGGGGTGCTCGGCGGGCGCTACCGGGGCGAGCTGCTACCCGACGGCAGCACGGTGACGCAGGTGGTTCCGTTCGTTCCGCAGGCGGTGCTCGAGGTGACCGAGCTGGCGGGCGTGCTTGACGACATGCTGCCTCGCCTGCCGCCACGGGTGCTGCAGCATGGCGAGGAGTGGCGGAGCGGGGATACCCTGGCCATCAGGCGATTGAGCGACAGCGCCAGCCTGCAGCGCTATCGCATCCAGCTTTCGCGCCAGGGCACTGTTCCGCCGCCCGCCGGTGATACGCTGACCCCAACCTACAGCCGCATGCTCAGCGATCGTGGCGTTGCGGCCTGGGACCCGGTGCGCGGGCCCATGCGCTATGACCATGCGATCGCGGTCGAGGCCAGTGTGCCGGTGGGTGGGGCGATCCGCAGCCCCGCGCGCTCGCTGGTCCAGCAGCAGATCGTGCTCGAGCGCCGGCCCGACCCTCCACTCGATTCCTGCCCGCCCTCGCTCTTCGCGGAGTACTAGCGGCCGGCCGGCTGGGGCTCGCTCGACGGCCTGCGGTAGGTGAAGGGCGTGCTCGCGTTCGCGTCCGCCAGCGCGGCGGTGATCAGCTGATGGTGCGGGCTCAGGGTGCAGATCGGGTCGGCCATCGCCCCGTCGCCGGTGAGGGCAAATGCCTGGCAACGGCAGCCGCCAAAGTCGACGCATTTCCGCTCGCAGCTGGCGCAGGGTTCCTTCATCCAGCTGTCGCCGCGATACACCCCGAACAGTGGTGACTCCTGCCAGATCCACTCCAGGGAATGCTCCCGCACGCTGGGGAACGCGATGTTGGTGAAGTTCGTGGCGCCATGGCAGGGCAGCGCCTTCCCGTCCGGCGTGACAACGATGTAGACCTTGCCCCAGCCGCCGTAGCAGGCCTTGGGATATTCCTCGTAGTAATCCGGCAGCACGAAGATGATCTGCATCTTGCCGCGATGGGCCTGCTTGGCCCGCTCGGCGACCTCGAAGGCACGATCCACTTGCTCGCGCGTGGGCATGAGCGCGTCCCGGTTGACCAGGCCCCAGCCGTAATACTGGGTGTTGGCCAGCTCCAGCCGGTCGGCACCCATCTCGCTGGCCAGGTCGATGATCTCCTGGATGCGATCGAGGTTGGCCTTGTGCAGCACCACGTTCACCGAGAACGCAAAGCCGAGTTCGCGCACCAGGGCGGCGGCGGCACGCTTCTGCTTCACCGACCGGACGCCAGCAATGCGCTCGGCGTTGTCGTCGTCGGCGTCCTGCAGCGAGACCTGGATGTGCTCGAGCCCCGCCTCGCGGAACTTCTCGGCCCGGGCACGGGTGAGGCCGAGACCGGAGGTGACGAGCGTGCTGTAGAGGCCCACGCTCCGGGCATGCGCGGCCAGTTCCTCGGTGTCCTTCCGCACGAGCGGCTCGCCACCCGACAGGCCCAGCTGGAGCACGCCCAGCGCCCGGGCCTGGGTGATGACCCGCTTCCAGTCGTCGGTGGAGATCTCGCGCTCGGCGCGCACCAGGTCGAGTGGATTGGAGCAGTAGGGGCAGTGCAGCGGGCAGCGGTGCGTCAGCTCCGCCAGCAGGGTGGTCGGGCGTTCACTGGTCACGGATCAGCTCCCGGGCGGCCAGGGTGGACAGGTAGGCCGTCACATCGTTGAGGATCTGGATCGGGTCGGCACTTCCGGCGCCGTTGTACTGCTCGCTCAGTACGCGCGCGATGTCGCCCACGCTGCGCTGCCCGTCCACGAGCTTGAGGATCGCCGCCCCGGTGTCGTTGAGCAGCACCGCGCCCTCGGGATAGAGGAGAACGGGTCGCTTGCGCACGTCGTCGTATTCGACACGCGCGAGGCGCCAGATCGAGGGAACGCTAGTCGCGGTAAGCATGATAGATCGTGTCGATCATGGCCCAGAGCATCTCCAGCTTGAAGGCGAGCGCCTCGAACGCCATCCGCTGCGTCTCCACCGTGGTGCAGTGCTCCTGCACGATGGCGAGGCCATGCTTCACGTCCCGCGGCGCCTGGACCAGCCGACTCCTGAAGTAATCGAGCGCCTCGGGCGGGATCCAGGGATAGTGCACCGGGAACGACTCGATGCGCTGGGCATGGATCTTCGGGGCAAAGAGCTCGGTGAGTGACGAGGCACAGGCCTGCACCCATGGCTTCGACTTGCAGAACCACACGTACGACTCGCAGATGAGCCGCACCGACGGCAGCACATGCCTCTCGTCCTCCATCTCCTCGCGGGGCACGCCCAGCGCCACGCCGAGGCGGATCCAGAGTTCGATGCCACCCTCGCCGGCGCGCGTGCCGTCGTGATCGATGATGCGCTGGATCCACTCTCGGCGCACCGCGGCATCGGGGCAGTTCGAGAGGATCGCCCCGTCCTTCCGCGGTACCACGCGCTGGTACGCCAGCCGGTTGGCCACCCATCCCTGGAACTGCCGCGGCGTGAGCTTCCCGGCGTACATGTCGCGATGGAACGGGTGCTCGACGTAATACGAGCCCTGGAAGGCGCGCAGCGCGGCCTCCAGCTCCGCCGGGCTCAGCGGACGGTCGAGCGTGGGGATCACGCCCCGGGGGGCGGACGACAGTGCGGATGCCACAAGTGTTTCGGTCACAGGTCGAACCTCATGCCATCCATGCCCACGAGGAGCCCGGCTGCCTCGACCGCGCGACGCTCGGCGGAGTCCTCCAGCAGGACCGGATTGGTATTGTTGATGTGCACATACACCCGATGGCGGCTCGGCAGCGTGCTCAGGCGCTCGAGGCTGCCCCCACGCCCGCTCATCGGCAGGTGGTCGAGCTGCAGCGCGGTGCGTTCGCCGATCCCGAGCCGGATGAGTTCATCGTTGGACCAGAAGGTGCCATCGAAGAGAATCATCGCGCTTCCCGCCAGCCGCGCAAGCAGGGCATCGTCAATGGCGCCACAGCCCGGGAGGTACGCGCAACGTGTGCCCGTTGCCGTCTCCGTGATGATCAGGCCCACGGTGTGTCCCGCTTCATTCCGCGCCGCGAATCGCGGTGGATCGGCGGCCACGATGATCGGATCGACCGATAGCCCCGCGTCGGCGCCGTCACGCAGCGTCAGCCGGGTCGCCCTGCCGACCTGCAGCCGCGTGACGCGCACGTCGGCGAAGGCCCGCGCAACGGACAGGAGCCGCGAGTCCTCGGTGACCATGCGCTCCACGGCCTCCGTCGCATACACCTGCAGGGACCGACCCTCGCGCAGGAGCACCAGCCCCAGGGAATGATCGAGTTCCGCGTCGGTGAGGACGACGCCCTCGATGGGCACGTGGCGATGACCGGCCGGCGGATGGCCGTTGAGCTGCTGCACCTGGTCCCGGACGTCGGGTGACGCATTCAGGAGGAACCAGTGTGACCCGTCAGCACTGACGGCGGTTGACGACTGGGATCGCGGGAGGGCAGCGCGTGGATCGAGGCGTGCGGCACGACAGGTAGGACACCAGCAATTCCACTGCGGGAATCCGCCACCTGCAGCCGTTCCCAGCAGTATGACTTGCACCTGGAAAAGCGCCGAGGGCCCGCTTGCGCGAGCCCTCGGCGTCAATCCTGCTGCTTACAGGGTCGCGACGTAAGCGGTGACTTCCATCGTAACGGCGACGATTTCGGCCTCGGGCTTGGTCCAGCGCATGGTAGCTCCAATGTGGTGAGTGAATGGGACCATCATCTTCTCTCTGCACCACACGCTTTCGCAGGTGTCGTGCCGCGTCAATCGGTCGCCGGTTCCCAGTGCTGCAAGATGTTGTATTACAGCAACTTGAACAGCGTGAGGAGTGAGGGGTGAGGAGGGCGTATTTTCTCGATCTTGGGTGTTGCCACCCACCCGATTGGGTCTTCTCACCCACCCAACCCGAACTTCTTCAGCCGGTAGCGGAGCGTGTCCCGAGTAATGCCGAGCAGTTGCGCCGCTTTCGTCTGGTTGCCGCCCGACTCGGCCAGCGCCCGCTCGATGAGGGTGCGCTCCCACTGGGAGAGATCGAGGGGATCGGCGGGCGGGGTACCGGGTGCCGGCGCGGTGGCGAGCGGGGCTCCTGGCGTGACCGCCGCGGGCGTGCTGAGCGAGAGGTGCTCGACATCGAGCGTGTCGCCCTGGCTCCAGAGCACGGCCCGCTCCATGACGTGACTCAGTTCGCGCACGTTCCCGGGCCATGGGTAGGCGCGCATCAACTCGCGGGCCTGCGCGTTGATCTGGCGCACGTCCCGCCCGTACTTGGCGCTGTAGTGCCGGAGATAGTGATCGGCGAGCAGCGGAATGTCATCGCCGCGTTCCCGCAGGGGCGGCAGGCGCAGCAGGATCACCGCGAGGCGGAAGTAGAGGTCCTTCCGGAACCGGTCATGCTGCGCATCGCGCTCGAGATCGCGATTGGTCGCCGCCAGGATGCGGACGTCGATCTTCCGGTCGCGAATGCCGCCCACCCGGCGGACCGTCCGGTCCTCGATGGCGCGCAGGAGCTTGCCCTGCAGGGCCAGCTCGATGTCGCCGACCTCGTCGAGAAAGAGGAAGCCGCCTTCGGCGGCCTCGAAGAGCCCGAGCTTGGATTCCTTGGCATCAGTGAACGCGCCGCGTTCGTAGCCGAACAGCTCGGCCTCCATCAGCGTGGCCGGCAGGGCGGTACAGTTCACGTCGATGAAGGGCCGGGCGCTGCGCGCGCCTGAGGCGTGGATGGTGCGCGCCACCAACCCCTTGCCGGTGCCGGTCTCGCCGGTGATGAGCACCGGCGGGGTCTCGTCGAGCGCGGCCACCTGGCGAGCCCGCTCCATGACCGCCTTCATGGCGGATGAGGTGCCCAGGATACCGGTGAACACCACGTCGTTCGCCGCCTTCTTCCGGTAGTAGGAGAGCTCCTGGCGCAGCTGGGACGTTTCCCGGGCGCGAGCGGCGAGCAGCTTCACCTCATCGAGATCCACCGGCTTCTTGATGTAGTCGAACGCCCCCAGCTTGACTGCCTCGACCGCCCCCTCGATCGTGCCGAACGCCGTCATGACACAGACCGAGATCGCCGCATCGAACTCGCGGATCTTCCGCAGCAGATCGATGCCGCTCATGCCCGGCAGCCGCACGTCGGTGAAGACGACATCGGGGCGCAGCCGGTCCAGCAGCTCGAGCGCCTGCTCCGCGTCGCCGGCGACCTCCACGTCGTACCCCGCTTCCATCAGGTAACCCCTGATGGCGCGAGCGAGGGTGCGCTCGTCGTCGACGATGAGGATGGTGCCGCTGCTCATGCGTCCCCGGCGCTGGCGGCGGGGGCGGCGGGAAAACGGATGCCCACCGTCGTTCCCTGGCCGATCGTGCTGCTGATCTCGAGCGTGCCGCCATTCTGCTCCACGAACCGCTTCGCGATGGCGAGACCCAGCCCCGTCCCCTCCGGGCGGGTGGTGAAGAACGGGTCGCACACGGACGGCAGGACCGCCGCGGGAATGCCCTTGCCGGTGTCGGCAACCTCCACGATCACGGTCTGGCGGTCGTCGCTGGCGCGCGCCGCCAGCCCCAGGGTGCCGCCGGCCGGCATCGCGTCGAGGGCGTTGGCGATGAGCTCATGCATGGTCTGCTCCACCTTCATCGGATCGAGCATGGTGTCGGGCAGGTCCTGGGGGAGGTCGGTCTGCAGCGTGACCGCCCGGTCCGGCAGGAGGCGGTTGAGGGCGGGCACCAGTCCGGCCACGAGCGCGGCCAGGTTCTCGCGCATCGGGTGCAGTGGCGCCGGGCGCGAGAAGGTGAGCAGGTGCGTGATCCGCTTGTCGAGCCGGTCCACCTCGCCGATCATCGACTCGAGCGACTCCCGCGCCGCGGGGGAGTCGGGGTGCCGCAGCGCAAGTTGGGCCGACGCGCGAAGGCTCGCCAGCGGATTCCGGAGCCCATGGGCCACGCCGGCGGCCATCTGGCCCACCGACGCCAGCTTTTCCTGCTCCACCAGTTGTGCCTGGGCCGCCTCGAGCTGGTCGATCTTCGCCGCCAGCTCCGCGTTGACGTGCACCAGATCGGTGCGGGATTGCCGGAGATTCGCGGTCATCTGCTGGAAGCTCCGGGCGAGATCGCCGATCTCGTCGCCGGAGCGCGGCGTGATCGGGTGGTCGAGGTCGCCGCTGCCCACCACGGTCATCGCCTGACGCAGTTCGTCGATGGGCCGCGCCAGGCTCCGCGCGATCAGCCACGCGCCGGTCAGGCCAGCCACCACCGAGAGCAGCAGGATCCAGAAGAGCAGCGTGCGCTCACGGTTCACGATCTCCGCGACCTTGCTGAAGGCGCGGGAGACGCTGAACTCGCGCGCCTTCCGGTAGATCTGGTGGTTCATCTCGGTGAGCGCCGGCAGCAGCCGCTCCTTGAGCTGTCCCTTGGTGAACGCGTAGGCCTCGGCGCGCCGGTCCAGGTCTTCGAGGGCGAACACGCTGTCCGCGACCAGACGGATTTCCGCCTCGATGCGTCGCACGCCCTCGGCGAGTTCGCGCTCGTCGGGCTGGAGCTCGCTGCCCCACCGGTCGAGCCAGTAGTCCACCACCTGGCTCGAGAGCGCGAACTCCTGGCGCGCACGGGGCTCCATGCCGCTCAGCGAGCGCCAGATCACCTCACTCTGGTCGAACATCGCGGTCTCGACCTCGGAATACGTCCGGGTGCGGGTCAGGCTCTCGCCCAGCGTTTCCAGCGCCCGGCGCTCCAGGGCGTTACTGCGGATCGCCTCGGCGCCCACCAGCAGCACCGGGAGCACCATGAGCCCGAAGCCAAGCAGGAGTTTCTGCTGGAACCTCATGGCATACGACGGGACGGCGAATCCGGCATGGCCGGGAATATAGGGCCCGGCCGGGGTGTCGTGAGCCGGGTGTGCCATCAGGAACAGCCGAGCGTCACGACAGTGACTCGATTGTGTAACTCCACGTCTCCCAAGGTCGGCGGAGGAGCGGCAAGCCTTTCCCTTTGTTGGCGATAGATATTTCGAGACGGTAACGGCCTAAACTCTTGCCCGGCGGGCCACCTGTCCGTAATATTGACCAACCCGCACGGGAGGCCCGCTGCCGATGTCGGATGCATTCCGTAGCTCCGACGAGTTCGACGAACAGGCCCACCAGCTCTATAACGAGGGATCGTACGAGGAAGCACTCGCGCTGTTGCGTGAGGGACTCTCCCTGTACCCCAATGCGGTGGAACTGCACGTCGGCTCCGCGTACGCCCATCTCGCCCGCGAGGATTACGCGTGGGCCCGCCGCAGCTTCGAAACCGCGATCGCGCTCGACCCCGACAACGAGGATGCCCTGGCAGGCCTCGGCGAGGCGCTGCTCAAGCTTGGCGACCGGGCGGGAGCGCTCCGCGCCTACGAGCGGATCGTGACGCTGGGGTTCCGTGAGGATCTCGAGCTCATGCTGCAGCTGGGGCGTGCCTGTTTTCGTGAAGGCCTGCTGGCGCAGGCCCACCGGTACTTCGAGCTTGCGGTCACCGCGCACGGTGAGTCGCCGGAGGCGGCGGCGTGCCTCGGCTACGCCTCCCACCGGCTGGGCAACGATCCCGGTGCCCTCTTCTGGATCCGGCGCGCGCTGGAGCTCGAGCCGCAGTATCCCGAGGCACGCATCTATCTGGCGAACATGCTCTACGATCGCGGCGAGACGGAAGCGGCGCTGCATCATCTCGAGCGCACCGAGCCTGACGACCACTACGACGAGCTCGGCCTGTGGCGGTGCATCGAGCTCAAGAAGACGGTCTACCGCCTGCCCGATGATGACCTCGAGCTGGCACCGTGGTACAGCCGCCTGGGCGAGGTGGCCGGCGAGCCCGATGCGATCGACATGCTGCTGGCCGAGATCGAGGCGCAGCAGCCCGATGGCACGGTGCGCGACCCGCACCAACTCGAGCTCTTCGGCACCTTGCTGACGGAGCTGCAGGCGATGCAGCGGCGGCCTGGCGGCGACGGGCATCACGTGGCGACGCTGGCAGGACACTCCTTCCGCGGCACGTGGGACGAGATCCTGGCCCAGATGAAGGACGCCGAGCCTGAGTGGGCCGATGCGCCGATGAGCGAGTTCATGGCGAACCTGGCCCGGCGTGGCCGGACCGAAACCGGCATCGTCATTCCCCTCACGGATGCGGAAGCGTTCATCCGCGGCAGCTCGGAAGCTGGGGTGCTGCGGATCCTGCACTGACACGGGAGACGGGAGACGGAAGACGGGAGACGTCTCCCCTCTCCCCTCTCCCGTCTCCCGTCTACCGTCTCCCGTTATTCTTTCACCATGACCAACACCGCCACTCCGCTCCGCCGCTGGACGGCCGACGTGCACCGTGAGGTGCTCCCCAATGGCCTCACGCTCCTCGTCCAGCGCGACGACTCCGCCCCCGCTGTCGCGGCCATCACGCATGTGCGCGCCGGGTTCTTCGACGAGCCTGATCGCTGGATCGGCATCTCGCACGTGCTCGAGCACATGTTCTTCAAGGGGACGCCGACGCGGGCGGTGGGACAGATCGCGCGGGAAACGAAGGCCGCGGGCGGGTACCTGAACGCGTCCACGTCCTACGACCGGACCAGCTACTTCGTGGTGCTGCCCGCGTCGGCGCTGGCGCGCGCGGTGGACATCCAGGCCGACGCACTGCGGCACTCGCTCATTGATGCCAACGAGCTCGAGCGGGAGTTGCGCGTCATCGTGCAGGAAGCCAATCGCAAGCTCGACACGCCCGACGCGGTCACCTACGAAACGCTGCACGAGCTGATGTTCGATCATCACCGCATCCGGCGGTGGCGGATCGGCACCGAGGCCCAGTTGTCCGGCTACACCCGCGACGACGTGGCCGGCTACTACCACTCGCGCTACGTGCCGGAGCGCACCATCGTGTCGGTGGTCGGTGCCGTGCCCATCGAGGAGACGCTGGCCGTGCTGCGCGCCGCCTACGGCGACTGGACGGCGGCACCGGGGGCGGTGGACCCGTCGCCGGAGGAGCCACGCCGCATGGGCGTGCGCGCCCGGACGCTGCGGGGCGACGTGTCCCGGGCCGAATTGTCGCTCGGCTGGCGCACGGTGGATGCCCTGCACCCGGATAGCGTGCCGCTCGAGGTGGCGGCCGCGGTGCTGAGCGCCGGCCGCGGCAGCTGGCTTTATCGCATCCTGCGCGAGCCCGGCGTGGTGACCGGCGTGGGTGCGTCCAACTACGCCACGGGTGATGTGGGCGTGTTCTCCATTTCGGCCGACGTCGAGCCGGCCCGCGTGAACCAGGCGCTGGAGGGCATCGCGTCCGCCACGAGCCGGCTGGCCCTCCTCGGTCCTGGCGATGCCGACCTCAATCGCGCGCGCACGCTGTTGCAGGCCCGCTGGGCCCGTCGCAACGAATCGATGGAAGGTCGCGCCTCGGCCCTGGCGAGCGCCGAGGCGCTTGGCCGCATCGAACTGCTGGACGAAGAGTACGAGCGCCTGTGCAGCGTCACCGCTGATGAGGTGCGTGAGGCCGCCCGGCGTTACCTGTTGCCGGACAGTGTGAGCGGTGTCGTCTACCTCCCCGACGGCGTGGGCGATGACCTCACCTCCGATCGCCTGGCCGCGGCATTCGCGGTGGCGTCGCTGGCCACGCTGGCACCACCCGAGGCGAGGGCGCCCGCCCCGCGTGCCCCGCGCACGGCGCAGGGTACCCGCACTGCCGATGTGCTGCATGTGCCGCTCGGCGGGCTCGACCTGCTCATTCGCCGGAAGCCCGGCGTCCCGGCGGTGACGCTCGGCTACTATGTGCCGCGTGACGCTGCCGAGGCTCCGCAGATGGCTGGCGTCGGCGCCCTCGCGATGCGCTCCGTGATCCGCGGTGCCGGTCTGCTGGACGGCGCCGCACTCGCGTTCGCCGCGGAAGGCCTCGGCGGCACGCTCAGCGCGAGCGCCGGGATCGACTGGGCCGGGCTGAGCCTCCCGGTGCTGAGCGAGAACCTTGCGCCCGCCGCGACGCTGCTCCGGCTCGCGGCGTTCGAGCCGGCGTTCAACGAACTGGACGTCCTGACCGAGCGGGGACTGTTGCTGGAAGAGGCGCGGCAGGTGGCGGATGACATGTTCCGCTACCCGTTCCTCCTGGCGTTCGGCGCGGCGTTTCGCGACCGGGGCTACGGCCGTCCGGTCGGCGGCACGGTGGACACGCTCCCGCAGCTTGGTATCGATGACGTGCGCGCCTGGCATCACACGAGCTTTGCCGGTCGGCGCGGTGCGCTGGTGGTGGTGGGCGACCTCGATCCGGATTCCGCGGCGGCGACACTGGCCGGCGTGTTCGGCGACGTGCCCGGTGGGGCGGACGCTCCTCCGCGCGCGCGCCAGCTGGTTCAGCCCGATCCGAACGACTGGCAGCGGGTGACGTCGCGCGCGAGGGCCCAGACGGCGTTCGCGATGGCGTTTCCCGGGCCCGATCGTCGTGACCCGCGCCGCCACGCCGCGGACGTGTGGGGTGCCGTGGCGAGCGGGCTCGGTGGACGGCTGTTCGACGCGCTGCGTGACCGGCGCTCGCTGGCCTACACGGTGGTGGGAACGGCGTGGCCCCGGCGCGACGGCGGCGCCCTGCTCAGCTATATCGCGACGTCACCGGAGCGCGAAGATGAGGCGCGCGCCGCCATGCTCACCGAGTTGACGCGCTTTGCCGAGGAGCGCGTCAACGCCCAGGAGCTGGCGGAGGGAGTGAACTACCTGTCGGGGCAGGCGGAAGTGTCCCGCCAGAGCGCCGGTGCCGTGGTGGGAGAGATCGTCGATGCCTGGCTGGCGGGCGAGGGCTTGCGTGAACTCGAGGATCCAGCGGCCCGCTACCGGTCGGTGACGGCGGATGCGATCCGGGATGTCGCCGCGGCGGCGTTTGCTGGCGTGCGGGCGGAAGGGGTGGTCAGGGGAGCGTAGGACCCAGCCGCATGTCATGCGACCCGCGCCGGCCATCGGCTGACGGCGTCGCGGTATCCTTCGGGCACACCGAGGTCAAACAGCCTGGCCGGCACGGCCACACCCTCCAGCGCTCCGCGCGCGGCGAGGCGCTGCAGTACCGGACGATCGTCGATTTCGGCGCCGGGGGGCACCGACGCGGCCACCGCGTCGAAGTCACTGAAGACATCGCTGGTGTAGGCTACCCGTCCGGTGGGTGCGAGCACCGGTTCGCCCTCAGCAGCGAAGCGACCGAGACTCGAGCCCCGGGCGTCGAGGGACTCGACCCGCAGGCGTCCGCCGTCCTGGGCGCGCGTCATGGCGCGACCGAAGGCGCCGGTGCGCGCCGCCTCCACCGGGCCGATTTCCACCAGCGCGATCGTGGTGTGGCGCGAGGCGCGGTGCGCCGCCAGTACCGCGGCGGTCGGGTTCGGGCCGTCGAAGAGCTGGTCGGGCTGCAGCAGGAGAAATGGCGATCCTGCCAGCGCGTCGCGCGCGGAGAGGATCGCGTCACCCAGCCCGCGAAAGGCGGTCTGCGTCACGAACTCGAGCTCGAGCGGCCCCTGATACTGGCGCGCCGCGGCCTCGATGACCGGCTTGTGCGGGGTCACAACCAGGATGACACGGAGCAAGCCCGCAGACGCCGCCTCGTCGAGCGCCCAGTAGAGTGCCGGCTTGAGGCCGACGGGGAGCATCTCTTTCGGCACCCAGTTGGTGATCGGGCGGAGTCGGCGGCCAAGGCCACCACACGGAATGACGGCGGTATCGAGGGCCATCAGAACATCGACATGGCGAGGAAGGTTCGAAGGCTGTCATTGATGCGCAGCAGGGAGAGGTTCATGGCACGCCGGGAGGCTTGGGGTGGCGAAGGTGACCGAAGCTAGTCCGGCATCTGGGAGCGAGCAAGCACGCCCGCCATGGGGTCTTGCCGACGTCTGCTCGGCGCTGCGAATCCCGCTCGCGGCGGCGTTCGTGCTGCTGCCATCCACGACCGCGCGGCTCGTGATCCTGGCGCTCGCGGCCGTCTCCGATCTTCTCGACGGCTTTCTGGCGCGTCGCCTTGGTCCGTCGCGCCTCGGCGCGTTCGTTGACCCGGTTGCCGACCGGCTGTTCATGGCCTGTGGTTTCGGGGTGGTCGCCTTCTCCGGCCTGCTGCACTGGTGGGAGGTGGTGGGAGTGCTGCTGCGGGACATCACGGCGTCGGCCGCTTTCTTCATCACCGCCGGCCTGGGTCGCGCCGCGTCCATCCCTGCCCGACTGGGCGGGAAGGCGGTGACGCTGGCGCAGCTGCTGACGCTGCTCGCGTTCCTCTTGGCGCCGCAGTACCTGCGACCCATGGCGTGGGCGACGAGCGCCGTCGGCCTGTATGCGATCTGGGACTATTACCATGCGCGCCGCCTGCAGCGGAGGGTGGGGCAGGGCACATGACCGGGAAGGAGTTCTGATGGAGACCAAGCACATTGCGCTCAGCTGGACCGGCGGGCTGCGGTTCGAGGGCGGAGAACCGGGCGGGCCCGTGTCCCTCGTCGACGGGGACAACGTCACCGCGCCGGGACCGATGCTGCACCTGCTGCTCGCCGTCGCGTCGTGCAGTGCGGCCGACGTGGTGGACATTCTGGCGAAGATGCGGGAAGAACTCACCAGCCTGGAGGTCGAGGCCTGGGGGGACCGTCGCGACGACCCGCCCCGGCGCTACACCAGCCTTCGCCTGCGTTTCCGGGTGCGCGGTGAGTCGCTGGCCGAGGTGAAAGTGCGCCGCGCGATCGACCTGTCACTCGAGAAGTACTGCTCGGTGATCCACTCGCTGGCGCCCGATATCCCGGTGCACTACGAACTCGACCTCGGCTGAGCCCCGGAAAACATGAGCGCCCCGGCGGATTCCGCCGGGGCGCGCATCACCTTCAGGGGCGAGGGAGCTTCAGGCGGCGCCTGAACCCGCCGTCTCCTTGCGCCGTACCGGCTGGCAGTACCGCTCGCCGAGCTCCCGAAGCTGGGTCAGCTCCGCGTCGGTGAGGTCGTCGTACCGTTCGCCGAGATACTGCATGGTGTCGTCCATCCACTCCTTCTGGTGCTCCGGGAGCGCCTCGATGACGCCGCAGCGCAGGATGTGACTGAACAACTCGTCACGAGCCTGGTCCTGCGTGGAAGCCACTGCCGGTGTGCTACGGGTCTTCTTCTGCTTGGACATCCCTTCCCCTATGTCTGAGCCAGGTACTTTGAACCGGTAATGATAACCGGATAGCACCATTTGGTGCAAACCCCGTGCTCGACGGTGGCCGAGAGGTCCCAGACCGCTGTGGCTGCGGGACTTAGGGCGCTTTTTCCCGGCCCGCGCCTCATCGATATACATTTCCCCGCCGTATACCTGAGAGGACGCGGTCCGCGTCCGGTGAGGGCTAGTGGATGGCCGAGCATGAAGAGCTCTACGACGATGCGCGCGCGGAGCGATTGAAGGTGCTGCTGCGCCGTCTCGCCGACCTCATCCAGGAGCGGGATCGCACCGACGCCCTGCTCGATGCCAGCGCCGAACTGCAGCGGCTCCTGGGCGAGGCGCGGAGCGAACTGTTCCACTATGAGGTGCGCTGCACCTATGATACGCCCGAGATCGCCGAGCACCGGCGGCTGGTTGACGATGCGTTGAGCAGTCCCTTTACCCTCGAAGACCCGGAGGACGAAGAGCCATGGCGGCGCCCGCGCCCAGCGGATTGAAGCGGTTCTACCTTGTGCTCGCCGCGGTGGCGGTTATCGGCGTTGGTGCGCTGGTGTTCCTGTCACAGCGGAAGACCGTGAGCATCCCGGCGAATCCGGTGGTGGTGGCGAGCGACACCGCCGGATTCCGGGGGTACATCCTGGGGAGCGCCGATGCGCCGGTGGAGGTTGCGGTGTACGCCGACTACCAGTGCCCGGCCTGCGGCGGGTTCGACGCGGTTCAGTTCCCGACGGTGAAGGAGCGTCTCATTGCCACGGGCCGGGTGCGCTGGCGGTACCGGGATTTCCCGCTCACCATCCACCCCCAGGCTCGGCTTGCCGCGCACGCCGCGGCGTGTGCTGATGACCAGGGCAAGTTCTGGGAGATGCACCGCTTTATCTATGAGGCGCTGAACGACTGGGCCTTCAAGTCGGACGCCGTGAGCCAGCTGCGCAACCTGGCCAAGCCTCTTGGCATCGACATGGACAAGTACGACGCCTGCATGCAGGGCGCGATACACGCTGGTCGCATCCAGGCGAGCTTTGACGAGGGCATGAAGCTGGGCGTGCCCTCGACCCCGACCTTCGTGATCGGGGGCCGGCTGATCAGCGGCAACCTTCCGTACGATGCCCTGAAGCACATCGTGGATTCGATCGCGCCGATCGCACCCCCGCCAACCCAGTGAGCCGAGGCCGGGTCCGCCTCCTGCCGTGACAACAGACGACACCCACGCCGGTCGCTCGAAACGCGACCTGGCGTTCCTGGCCCTGGCCGCGCTCGGCGTCGTCTACGGCGACATCGGGACGAGCCCGCTGTACGCCCTGAAGGAGTGCTTCAACCCGGAGCATGGGCTGGCGGCCACCCGCGAGAACGTCATGGGGGTCATGTCGCTCGTGTTCTGGGCGATGAACTTCGTCGTGTCGTTCAAGTACATCACCTTCGTGCTGAAGGCCGACAACCGGGGTGAGGGGGGCATCCTCGCGCTGCTGGCGCTGGTGCGGCCGCACGCCAGGAAGGACAGCACCCGCGCCCGCGCCATCCTGGTCGGGGCGGGACTCTTCGGCGCCGCGCTGCTCTACGGCGACGGCATCATCACGCCCGCCATCTCGGTGCTCGGCGCGGTGGAGGGCCTGACCATGGCCACCACCATCTTCAACGGGTGGGTTCCGTACCTGTCCGCGGCGATCCTGCTGGTGCTTTTTCTGGTGCAGCGCACCGGCACGGCGAGGGTCGGCGCCGTGTTCGGCCCGGTGATGGTCGTGTGGTTCATCTGCATCGCGCTTCTCGGCGTGCGCGGTCTGGCCGCCGACCCATCGGTGCTCGGGGCCATCAACCCCATCCATGGCATCCGCTTTTTCCGCGATGACGGCCTGGCCGGCTTCCTCATCCTGGGCTCGGTGGTGCTGGTGGTGACCGGCGGCGAGGCGCTTTACGCCGACATGGGCCACTTCGGTCGCCGGCCGATCCGGTTCGCCTGGTTTGCCGTGGCGCTGCCGGCGCTGCTGCTCAACTATTTCGGCCAGTCGGCGTGGCTGCTGCACCACCCCGAGGCGCTGCAGAATCCCTTCTACGCGCTGGTGCCACCGTGGGCGCTGTACCCGATGGTCGCCATCGCTACGGCGGCGGCGGTCGTGGCCTCGCAGGCGCTGATTTCGGGCGCGTTCTCCCTTACCCAGCAGGCGGTACAGCTCGGCTACTCACCGCGGGTCACGATCCAGCACACGTCGGCCAAGGAGTCGGGGCAGATCTACATCCCGCAGGTCAATGCGCTGCTGTGCATCGGCTGCATCGCCCTGGTGCTGACCATGAAGAGCGCCACGGCGCTGGCCGCGGCGTACGGCATCGCGGTGACGGGTACGATGATCATCACCACGCTGCTCTTCCACACGGTGACGCGGGAGCGGTGGCACTGGCCGTGGGCGGCGTCGGCGGCGATGATGGTGCTCTTCCTCGTGGTCGATCTCGGGTTCTTCGGTGCCAACCTGGTGAAGGTGGCCAGTGGCGGCTGGATCCCGCTGGCCGTGGCGGCGGTGATCTACCTGCTCATGACCACCTGGAGCGTCGGCCGGCGGCGGTTGTGGGCGATCGTGCGGGAGAACACCCTGCCGTTCGACCTCTTCCTCCCCGACATCGCGCGGCGGAAGCCGCCGCGGGTGCCGGGCACGGCAGTGTTCCTCACGTCCGAAGCATCGGGCGCCCCGCCGGTGCTGCTGCACCACCTGAAGCACAACAAGGTGCTGCACGAGCGGGTCGTGATCATGTCGGTGGCGACCACGGACATCCCGCTGGTGCCGGCGGCGGAGCGGATCGAGAGCGAATCGCTGGGGGAGGGGTTCTACCTGGTGAAGGCGCACTACGGCTTCATGGAGACGCCCGACGTGCCGCTGGCGCTGCTGCAGCTGTCGGACGAACTGCGGGCGGGGGGGAAGGACACCGCCACGTTCCGCACCGCCGATACCAGCTTCTACCTTGGGCGGGAGACGCTCATCGTGCTGCCCAGGTCAAAGGTGAAGCCGGGCGCCATGCCGGCGCGCGGCGCATCGTCGTCGGGTGAAGGGATCGGCGGCCTGCCGGGCATGCCGCGCTGGCGCAAGAAGCTGTTTGCCCTGATGGCCCGGAACGCGCAATCGGCCACCGCCTTCTTCCAGTTGCCGCCCAACCGGGTGGTGGAGCTCGGCGCCCAGATCCAGTTCTGAGTCAGGACTCCTCGGCCTCGTAGCTTTCTCGCAGCCGTTCGACCACCCCCGGATCCGCCAGCGTCGTCGTGTCGCCCAGGGCACGTCCTTCGGCGATGTCGCGCAGGAGCCGGCGCATGATCTTGCCGCTACGGGTCTTCGGCAGGTCGGCGGAGAAGAGGATGTCGTCCGGCCGCGCAATGGCGCCGATCTTCTTCGCCACGTGCTCCTTCAGGTCATCGCGCATCTGCGCGGTGGCGGCGTGTCCCTCCTTGAGGGTCACGAACGCGGCGATCGCCTGTCCCTTGAGCTCGTGCGCCTTGCCCACCACCGCCGCCTCGGCCACCGCCGGATGATCGACCAGCGCGCTCTCCACCTCCATGGTCCCGATGCGGTGGCCTGCCACGTTCAGCACGTCGTCCACCCGTCCCAGGATCCACCAGTAGCCATCCTCGTCCACCTTGGCCCCGTCGCCCGCAAAGTAGCGGCCGGGAAAGCGGCTCCAGTACGTCTCGCGATAGCGCGCGTCATCGCCGTAGATGGTGCGCAGCATGCCGGGCCACGGCTCGGTGAGGACGAGGAAACCGCCGCCCTTCTGGAGTTCGGTGCCGTGCGCATCAACGAGCTTGACGGTGATGCCGGGAAAGGGAATGGTGGCGGAGCCCGGCTTGGTGGTCACCACGCCGGGGAGCGGCGTGATCATGATCCCGCCAGTCTCGGTCTGCCACCAGGTGTCGACCACCGGGCAGCGATCGCCGCCGATGTGCTCCCGGTACCACATCCAGGCCTCGGGATTGATTGGTTCACCGACGCTCCCAAGCAACCGCAATTGCGACAGGTCGTGCCGGGCCGGGTGTTCGGTGCCCCACTTCATGAAGGCACGGATCGCGGTGGGTGCGGTATAGAAGACGGTGACGCCGTACCGCGCGCAGATCTTCCAGAAGCGATCCCGTTCGGGCCAGTCGGGGGCGCCCTCATACATCAGCACGGTGGCACCGTTCGCGAGCGGCCCGTAGACCACGTAAGAGTGCCCGGTCACCCAGCCGATGTCGGCGGTGCACCAGAAGACGTCGCTGTCCTTCAGGTCGAAGACATACTTCGTCGTTGCGGTGACCTGGGTGAGGTATCCGCCGGTGGTGTGCACGATGCCCTTCGGCTTCCCGGTGGTGCCCGAGGTATAGAGGATGAACAGCATGTCCTCGGCGTCCATCGGTTCCGCGGGGCAGGCCGGCGACGCCTGATCGAGCAACCGGTGCCACCAGTGGTCGCGACCCTCCTTCATGGTGGCGAAGGCCTCGTCGCCCTCACCGCCAGCTCGGCGCCGCACCACCACCACGTGCCTGATGGAGGGACAGTCGGCGATGGCTTCGTCGGCCAGGCGCTTGAGCGGCAGCACGCTGCCGCGACGGTAGCCGCCGTCGGCGGTGATCAGCACCTCGCACGCGGAGTCATTGATGCGATCGTGGAGCGCTTCGGCCGAGAATCCACCGAACACCACCGAGTGCACGGCACCGATACGTGCGCATGCCAGCATGGCCACCGCGGCCTCGGGAATCATGGGCAGGTAGATCGCGACCCGGTCACCCTTGCGGACCCCCAGGGCCTTGAGGGCGTTGGCACATCGGCCGACTTCCTGGCCCAGTTCCCAGTAGGTGTATACGCGCCGGTCACCGGGTTCGCCCTCCCAGATGATCGCCGCCTTGTTGCGGCGCGCGCTGCCCAGGTGCCGGTCGACACAATTGGCGGCGACGTTGAGCTGGCCGCCGCTGAACCACTTCGCGTGAGGGGGCGTCCAGTCGAGCACCGACTGCCACGGCGTGATCCAGGTCAGGGCCCGCGCCTGCTCTGCCCAGAACGCCAGGCGATCGCGCGCGGCCTCGTCGTACACCGCCTGGGTGCCGTGTGCCCCACTGGCGAAGGCTGGCGGGGGTGGGAAGCGGCGCTGTTCACTGAGCAGCGTATCGAGCTGAGTCATGGCAGGCGTCTGTGGCGAATGGTGGAAACGCGAAAGTGCAAGTTTCCGCATACGGTCGCGCAGGGTGTTGCTTGGCGGACTGCCGGACAATTCCGCGAAACTCCGCGTGATGAGCGCCGGCGGATGCGCCAAGTCGTGTGAATATAGGCACCTGCCGAACGTGGCATCAGTCTCGCTATGTCATGGGACGGGACGCAGCGACGTCCCGACAACAGAACCTGATCCGCCCGATAAGAGCACACCCGGAGTGATCCGGGGCCGCAAAACCAGAGGTCTCGCCTGCAGCCGCACTTCCGCGGTTCGCGAGATAGCTCGGTGCCGAAGGTGGAGAAATGCTGCGGGCAACCGCGGGTTTCCTTATCGGGTGTGGGAGCAGAATCATGCCATCCACACCTCAGTACGTACGAGAAATGTCCGCGCCCGCGACCCTGGGTCTCGACACCCGCATTGCTTTCCGCACTGGAGCATTCGAGCTACTGGAATCGATGCCGGAGGGTGAAGGCCGACTGGTCGTCGACCTCGCTGGTACCGGGCACGTGGACTCCGCCGGCCTGGGTGCGCTCATGCTGGTGCAGCGCCGGGCTGCCGAACGACGGCACGCGGTCGTTCTCGAGAATCCAAGCGACGAACTCCGCTTCCTGCTCAACATCACAAAGCTCAACATGCTCTTCGAGTTCGCGCCCGCAGGCGTCTGAAAAAACGGCGCCGCAGCGCATGCTGCGTCGTCCTGATGGCAGGTCGGAGCGAGGTCTGGCAACGTCCCCGCTCCGGCCTGTCGTCGTTTTCAGGACGTGAGGACGTGACGACGTGAAGACGTGAAGTAGACTGGCGGAAGGTGAGCCGTTAGTCTCCCCGCCGTGAACGATTCCAGCGCAACGGGCAATTCTTCGCTCCTCCTGCAAGCCACCGGGCTGCACCGCAGCTTCGGTGAGCGGGTGGTGCTCACCGCGGTGAGCCTCGCCCTGGCCGAGGGCGAGACCATCGCGGTGATCGGGCCCAACGGTGTTGGCAAGACCACTCTGCTGCGGATCCTGGCGGGACTGTTGCGCCCGTCGGCCGGCGAGGTGCTGCTCGACGGGCGGCCGGTGCGCACCGCCGATCCGGGGAGCCGGTCGGCGATCGGGCTGCTCTCGCATCGCGCCATGCTGTACGACGACCTCACCTTGCAGGAAAACCTCGAGTTCGCCGCCCGGCTGCATGGCCTCGCCGATCCGCGGCGGGTGGCGCGCGATGCGCTCAGCCAGGTGGAGCTCCTGGCCCGGGCCGGCGACTCGCCCCGCACGCTCAGCCGGGGCCTGCTCCAGCGGGCGGCACTGGCGCGCGCGCTGCTGCATGCGCCGAGGCTGCTGCTGCTCGACGAACCGTTCACCGGGCTGGACAGCGCGGCGGCGGGGCGGCTCACGTCGCTCCTCGCCGCGCGCCGCCCGGCGGGTCTCGGCACGATTATCGTCACCCACCAGATGGATGAGGCGCGGGATGTCGCGTCGCGCGTGCTGTCGCTCCAGTCCGGTCGCATCGAGGGGGCAGCCGCGTGAAGTCCGTGCCGCCCGGCGCCCTCACGGCCGCCCTGATCATTGCCGGGAAGGACCTGCGATCCGAACTCCGTCGGCGCACGGCGCTGGTGTCGGCCGTGGTGTTCGCCGCCCTGATCCTGGTGATCTTCAACTTTGCCCGCGACCCGACCTCCCTGCGTGCCGAGCAGCTTGCGCCCAGCGCGTTCTGGATCACCTGCGCCTTCGCGGCGGTGACGGCACTGTCGCGCGCCTTTGCGGTGGAGCTGGAACACGGGGCGCTCGACGGCCTGCTCCTGGCCCCGGTGCCGCGGGAGGCGCTGTTCCTCGGGAAGTTCCTCGGCAACCTCACGTTCGTGCTGCTGGTGGAGGGCGTGACCCTGCCGCTTTTCGTGCTATTCTTCAATGTGAGCCTGAAGGGGGCGCTGCCGGGTATCGTACTGGTGGCGCTGCTGGCGACGGTGGGGTTCGTGGCAGTGGGCACCGTGTTCAGCGCGCTCACGGCGCGGGTACGGTTCAACGAACTGATGCTGCCGGTCCTGCTGTTGCCTTTCATGCTGCCCCCGCTCGCCGGGGCGGCGCAGGTCACGGCGGCGCTGCTCAATGGGCGTCCGCTGGTCGAGAGCGTCGGCTGGCTCCGTCTACTCCTGGTTTACGACATCACCTTTGTCACCCTGAGCCTCCTTGTCTTCCCTGCCCTCTTCGACGAATAGCGACACGCGCGCCGCCGCCGGCCGCGCCCTCTCCACCGGTCGCGTGCTCACCGTAATCGGCCTGCTGGCGGTCGCCGCGGCCCTTGTGCGTGCCATCGCCTTCACTGGCGTCGAGGCGGTCCAGGGCCCAGCGCAGAAAATCATGTACGTGCACGTGCCCTCCGCCTGGTGTGCCTTCCTGGCGTTCGGGCTCGTGGGCATCTGCAGCGGGCTCTACCTGTGGCTGGGCGATCGCCGGCTCGACACCTTCTCCGAGGCGTCCGCCGAGGTGGGTGTGGTGCTGACCGGACTGGTGCTCGTCACCGGTCCCATCTGGGGCAAGCCGATCTGGGGCACCTGGTGGCAGTGGGAGCCGCGCCTCACGTCCACGTTGTTTCTGTTCTTCCTGTTCGTGGGCTACCTGACGCTGCGCCGCGCGATGTTCGATCCCGCCGAGCGGGCGCGCTACAGCGCGGTGGTGGGCATCCTGGGCGCGATGCTCGTGCCGTTCATCCACCTCAGCGTGTACATGTTCCGCACCATCCATCCGCGGCCCGTGGTACTCAACCCGGAAGGGCCCACCATGCCCGGCAGCTTCGTGGCCACACTGCTCTTCTCGCTGGCCGCGTTCACGCTGCTCTACCTGGGGCTGGTGACGACGCGCTATGGGCTGGGGCGGCTGCGGGAACTCCGGGAGGCGCGCGATGTTGCTGCTGCGTGAACCGCCGGACAACAGTGGGTTCATGATCGCCGCGTATACGATTGTGGCGGTGGTGCTGGTGGGCTACTCGGTCATGCTGATGCTGCGGGCGCGACGAGAGGAACAACGGGAGACGGGAGACGGGAGACGGGAGACGTAGAAAGCGTTCGTCTGCGGCCCCCCGTCTTCCGTCTTCCGTCTTCCGTCTTCCGTCTCCCGTTCTACCTGCCGTCATGTCTCCGGAATACGAGCGCGGCATTGATCCCCCCAAAACCAAACGAGTTGCTCAGCAGGTACTCCGGGTCGGCAATCCGGCCCTCGCCGGCAATGTACGACAGGTCGCACGCCGGGTCGGCTGTGGTGAGGTTGACCGTTGGCGGGAGCCAGCGGCGCTGGCTCGCGAGGGCGCAGATGGCCGCCTCGAACGCGCCGCTCGCGCCGAGGGCATGGCCGTAGTAGCCCTTCGTGCCGCTGATGGCGACCTGCCTGGCGTGCTCGCCGAACACCTGCTTGATGGCGCTGGTCTCGGTCGGGTCGTTGAGCGGCGTGGATGAGCCGTGGGCGTTGATGTAGCCGATCTCGCCGGGTGCCACGTGCGCCTCGCCGAGCGCCAGTGCCATGGCGCGCGCGGCCTGGCGTCCGTCGGGGCGCGGCTGCGTCATGTGGTGGGCATCGTTGGTGACGCCATACCCGCAGATCTCGGCGTAGATGGGCGCACCGCGCGCCAGCGCCCGCTCCCGCTCCTCGAGCACCAGCACGGCGGCACCCTCGGCCATCACGAAGCCGTCCCGTTCGCGATCGAAGGGACGGCTGGCACTCGCGGGATCATCATTGCGGGTCGACATTGCCCGGATGACGGCAAAGGCACCGAAGCAGAGCGGGGCAAGCGGGGCCTCGGTGCCGCCACTCAGCATGATGTCGGCATCGCCGCGGGCGATGGAGCGGAAGCCGTCGCCAATGGCCATGCTGCCCGACGCGCAGCTCATGCCATTCGTGGTGTTGGGGCCGCTGAGCCCGAACTCGATGGCCACGTTACAGCTCGCGGCGCCACCAAACACGGCGAGGGCCAGCGACGGATCCACCGCGCGCAGGCCACCGCGCATGTAGTTGCCGTGTTCCACCTCGGCCCGGGCCACACCGGCGAGCGCGGTACCCATGCTCGACCCGATGCGCTCGCGGTCTTCCTTCGCGAGGTCGATGGCCGAGTCCGCGAGCGCCAGCCGTGTGGCGGCCACACCAAACTGGGCAAACCGGTCGAACCGGCGAACGCGCCGGGCCTCGATGTGCTCCGCCGGCTGGAAGTCGGGCACTTCGCCGGCCATGCGCGTGCGGAACGGGGAAGGATCGAAGCGGGTGATGGGTCCCACCTTGGAGACCCGGTCCTGCAGGCCGCTCCAGAATTCGTCGCGTCCCGTGCCGATGGGAGTCACGACGCCGATCCCCGTGATGACAACTCGCCTGGGCTTCACGTCATTCCTTTCCCTGCTGGTGTCCGCCTTCGACCGCGCGCTTGAGGCCCGCGAGCGTCCGGCTCGCAATACCGTGCACGAATACCGGTCCGATGATCCAATCCGCGGCTGGCTGGCGGATGAGCGGCCACGGGGGGCCGCTCCATTCGTGTACGATCGAGACGTCTACACCCCCGGCGGTGTCCCGCAGGGTCCACTCCACCTCCATGCCGGTCGTGATGCCGCGGATATGCCGATAGCGCACGGCACCGCGCCCGGGCTCGATCCACATTTCGGACACCCACCAGGTGGGCCAGCCGAGCGGCCCGAATGGCCGGTTGGCCGACATCTCCACCACGCCGCCATCGGGCCGGCGGTCCAGGAAGCGCACCCAGCGATAGTGCGGCAGCAGGTCGGGCCAGCGTTCCACGTTCGATGCCGCACGGAACGCGTCGTCGATCGAGGCGCGGATGACCGCGCGATCCACGGTGCGCATCAGTGCGTGCGCCAGGCGGCCACGAGGCGGAATCCGGGCCGCCGGTGCACGCTGGCACTCACACCGGCGTCGCGCAGGATGGCTGAGAGCTCATGGGGCAGGTACCCCCGACGCACCGAGGTGACGCCATCGGCCCTGGTCGTGGGGTCGAAGCGGAGCAGTCCGGAGCCGATGCGAAAGCCGACGGCCGCGAGGGCACTGCGCCGGAGGTCAGCCAGGACGACGCCAACCCGCGCGATGCGGTGCGCCGAGCGGATGACCTCGACGGCGGCGTCGCGCGACAGGTGATGGATGAGCTGGCTCAGCATGACGATGTCCGCGCTCCGTGCCCGGAAGGGCAATGCGCCGGCGCAGCCCACCACGCTGGGAAGCCCGCCCCGCCGGGCGAGCGCCGCCGCCACCCGGCTGCGCTCGAGCCCGATGCCGGAGAGCCGCACCCCGCGCCGGGCCGCCCAGGCTGCGGCACTGCGGGGCAGGTCGCCTACGCCGGTCCCCAGATCCAGCAACGTGAGCGACATACCGTCAGTACCCCGGGGAATCAGCTGCGCCAGGCCGAAGTGCACCGCGGCGGCACCCCCGAACCACCAGTTCGACCGGGCCAGGTTGCGGAACGATTCGGTGACGATCACCGGATCGGCGCCAGGGTCGTCCAGCAGTTCGTGACCGATCGGTGAGAGCGCGAGGGTAGCCATGAGGTCAGGCGAGCGACGCGTAACCGCCGCGGAAGTAGCAAAGCGGGCGGCCGTCCATGGCACTGCCCGCCACCACGCGGCCGACCAGGATGGTGTGGTCGCCGGCCTCGTGCGTCGCGGTGCGCTCGCACTCGAGGTGCGCGAGCGCCCCATCGAGCAGGATGAGCCCGCGCGGACTCTCCTGGTACCCGATGCCCTCGAAGCGCTCCTCGCGATCCACGGCGAAGCGCCGGCTCACCGTCTCCTGGTTGTTCGCGAGAATATTGACGGCGAACGCCGGCGCGGTGACGAGCAGGCGATGCATCGATGCCGCATGGTCGATGGAAAGCAGCAGCAGCGGCGGCTCGAGCGACACCGACGCGAGGCTGTTGGCCGTCATGCCGTGCGGACGGCCGTCGGCATCGCGCGCGGTGATGACGGTGACACCGGTCGCAAACCGGCCGAGCAGCTGGCGAAACTGGGCCTGGTCGATGGCGTTATGGCTCACAGGACCATCCGGGCGAGGAACAGGGGGTTGAGGACGGCGCGCGCCGGCAGCACGGCGCCGGTCACGCCTACCAGGGTGTCGGCCATGCCGCGGCGCCGGCCGATCCGTGCCACGGCGTGGTCGAACAGGCCCGGGACGGTCATGGAGTAGCCGATGAGCCGCTCCACCGCCCACTTGCCGGCGAACCGGCGCCAGCGTGCACGCCGGTAGCCAGCGAGGGCGCGGTCAATGGCGGCGGCGCTGCCTCGGGCCCCGCCCAATGTGCCTGCCACCAGTTCGGCGCCCACCAGCGCGGAGCAGATGCCCTCGCCGGTAAATGGGTCGAAGAAGTCGGCGGCGTCTCCCACCAGCAGCGCCCCCGGTACGGTGACCTGGCGCGCGCGCGCGGCAAACGGTCCGGTCACGAGCACCTCGCGCACGACGTGCCGCAACTGCACCCGGCCCCGCACCCCGGGAAAGCGCTCCAGTTCATCCATGAAGTATGCCTCCACCCGGCCCGCTGCGGGCGCCGCCCGATGCTGCGGCACCACCAGGGCGACGTTGGTCACGCCCCCGCCGATCGCGTTGAGACCGACATACCCCTGGCCGCTGACGTGCATCTCGGCGCGATCTGCCATGTCCGGCACGCCCGTGACATGCGCCACGAAGGCCATGCGGGCGGGCCATCCCAGGCGCTGTCCCCCGAGCGCGCGCGCTACCCGGGAGCGAAGACCATCCGCGCCGATGGTCAGTAACGCGCGGACGTGTCGGATATCGCCATCGCGGCCGCGGATGACCGCCCCGGCCACCCGGCCACCCTCGACGATGAGGCGCTCGAGCGACCTGGCCTCGCGTACCTCGACCCCGCGCGCCCGCGCGGCGCCGACCAGGGCATGGTCCAGCTCGCGGCGCGCGACAGACAAGCCCCGGCCTTCCGGAAAGCGGCCCACCAGCTGCGCACCGCGGGCGGCGGTGACGCTCGAGCCGCTGAGCCGCGCCGCGCCGGCGGCGCAGAGGGCGGCGGTGACGCCGAGTCGGTCGAGCACGCGCACCGTCTCGGGGCTCATGTACTCGGAGCAGGCCTTGTCGCGGGGAAACACCGCGCGATCGACGGCGAGCACGCGCCACCCTGCCTCGGCGAGGAAGGACGCCGTGGCACTGCCGGCCGGACCGGCGCCGACCACGAGCGCGTCCACGGCGAGGTCAGTCAATGCGGACAAACTCGATGCCGCCCAGCACCAGCCGGCGCGGGTCGAAGTTCGCGTTGGTGAAGTCGAAGCGGACGTCAGCCACGGCGTCCGAATAGCGCACATACAGCACCGTACCGTCGGTGCGGAAGGTGCATTCACGCCGTGTCACCAGGGTCTGGTCGGCCACGACGCTGAAGGTCGCCACCTCCCGCGTACAGGCGCCGTCGGCCGAGAAGCGCCACCGCGTGACGATGCGCTGCAGGTCAGTGGGGAGGTTCTCGATCCAGACGTTCTCCCAGGTTCCGACCAGCGCTGCCGCGCCGGGACCCGAGGTGCCACCCCCACCGGAGCTCCCGGGATTGGAGTCAACTGACGGGATCGTGCCTGGGTCGACCGGCAGGGCTCCGCCGCAACCGCCGATCAGGAGGGAGCACAGCAGCGCCACGCCAGCCAGCCGGCCAGGGTGCCGGCGGCGGTGGTCACCGCGTTCACGCCATCGTTGGTAAGCCATGCCAGACCTCCGGTGCGCGTGGTCCGGGTGCCGCACCGGTGCACGCTCCATTCGCTGTCCACCCCACACGCCGGGCAGTGAAATCGCCCCTGCAGCGTGGCGCCCAGCACAGAATCCAGCGCCATGCCCGCCGTACCGATCGCAGTACCCCACAGCACCAGGAGTGGCCCACCGCCGGTGATGGCACCGGCAGCGCTTACCACGCCCGCCCCTGCAACGGCGGCAGCGGTGCCGAGCCACGTCATGCCCCCGTTGCTTCCGGCCCGAACGGGACGGCCGAAGAGCAGGCGTCTGGGGGTGGTGCGGCTCCGCGCACCAATCACGGTGGCCCAGGTGTCCGCTCCAGCCGAGGCGAGGCCACCCGTCACGACCCAGAGGGCGAGCGCCGGGTGGCGGGCGGAAAGTGCCGCCCCGAGCGCCGCGAAGCCGCCGTTGGCCAGGACCTGCCGAGCATCGCGGCGCTCGCCCTTGGCGTCCCCGCCGTCATTGCGATTCGCGCCGGCAATGCGGCCGATGGCGCTGCTCAGGATGAAGAATGCACCGAGCGCCGCTGCCCCGGGCCACCCGGCGCCCTCCAGGATAGCAAACCCGACGACGGCCGCGGTGGCCGCGCCCCCGCCGGTGAGCGCCTTCGCCGCCCACCCGCCGCCCGACAGCAGGACTGCCACCAGCGCCGCTCCCATCGGATCGGGACCCATCCAGCCAATGTCCCCGGGAGCGCTGGCCCGGCGCAAGCACCCCTAGAGGGCAGGGGTGGCCGTCGATTACTTTGTGATCGCCATCACATGACAGCCCGGTCCACTGTTCCCGCCCTGATTCCGCTCAGCCTGCTCCAGGCGCTGCGTAACCTCGACGCCCCTCTCGACGACGGGCTCGAGGAGCTTGCCAGCGAGATGGTGGCCAAGCGGTTCGGCCTGAGTGAAACCGTCGCCGCCCAGATCGAGCGCTACGAGGAGGCGGTCCAGCGGGGCGAGGAAGTGCCGCGCGACGAAGCGCTGGGGGTGCTCCGGCTGGTCGGGCGTCGCTCGGACGCGCAGCTCGCGTTCGCTGACGCTGGTCGGCGGGCGGCACGGCACGCCGCGAAGGCCGCCGGGCGGGGCGCGCGGACCCTGATCCGCGTTGCGCCCGGCGGCATGAGCCGGAGGATGGGCTTTCGCACCGCATCACGGGCGGCGGGCCGCACGGTCAGCGTCGAACTGCGGAGCGCGGGGCGGGCAGTGGAAGCGCGGGTGCCGGACTCGCTCACCGTGGCCGCGATGCCCGATGGTGAGGCCTGCGGTTTCATCGGGTCGATGCTGGCCGAGCTGCTTCGGCTCCTCGCCGGCATGGAGGGCGCCATGACCCACGATCGGTGTAGTGCTCGCGGCGATGCGGTGTGTGTCTGGCATTGGGCCGATGCGGAGGGATACCGATGACGCTGGTGACGCCCGACCGGACCGCCCTCGCGGCGGCTCTCGAACTGGCGAACGCCGATGGCTGGCTCCTGTACGACTTTCAGGGGGTCAACCCGGTGCTGGGCCAGGTGCTGGGCATTGGTGGCATGGGCAGCCGGCGACTGTTCGTGTACCTGCCACGCACCGGAGAGCCCGTTGCGGTGGCGCACCGGATCGAACTGCAGTCGGTGGCGGGGTTTCCCGGGCGGATCCTTCCGTACGCGCGGTGGGAGGAGCTGCATGATGCCCTCCGGAGCGTGGTGGCGGGGAAGCGGGTGGCGATGGAAGTTGCCGTCGACGATGCGGTGCCGTACCTCGACCGCGTGCCGAGCGGCGTGGTGCAGCTGCTCGCCAGGCTCGGCGCGACGGTGGTACCCTCGGCGGCGCTCGTGACCCGCTTCGCGTCCACCTGGAGTGCCGACGATCTCGCCGACCACCTTGCCGCGGCGGTGGTGCTGGCGCGGGTGGCGCAGGAGGCACTGCAGCGCGCGGTGGTGGCGGGCGGCAGTGGCCTCACCGAGAGCGCCTTGCAGCAGGAGGTGATCGACGCCATTCAGGCGGGTGGGCTCGTGTTCGATCATCCTCCTATTGTCGGGTTCGGGCCGAATGCTGCGAACCCGCACTATGAGCCGCGCGCGGGCGCCGACCGGACGCTGGCCAGGGACGAGGTGGTGCTGCTCGACCTGTGGGGTGGTCGTCGACTGGGAGCGGTCCATGCCGACCAGACATGGATGGGCTTCAGCGGGTCGCGGCCGCCGGCGGAGGTGCAGCGCGTCTGGGAGGTGGTGCGGGATGCGCGGGATGCGGCCATCACGTTCGTACAGTCCGGCTGGTCGGCGGGCAGGTCGATATGCGGGTACGAGGTGGACCGGGTGGCGCGGGCGGTCATTACCGAGGCGGGGTACGGCGCGGCCTTCGTGCATCGGACCGGGCATTCGATCGACCACCGGCTCCACGGGTCGGGCCCTCACCTGGACGACTACGAGACCCATGACGACCGGCAACTCCTGACGGGCACAGGCTTTTCGGTTGAGCCCGGGGTGTACCTCGAGGGGCGGTTCGGGGTGCGCAGTGAAGTGAACATGTACCTGACGCCGGGCGCGGCGGTGGTAACCCCGGCGGGGCCCCAGCGGGAGTTGATGACTGGCAGGTGAGGCCGGGCTGGCGTCGCTGTCGCGTTCCTTGCCGCCTGTTTCCGGGTATCCGCCGGTGTTTCAGGCGGTTACGCGCCATCACCAAAAGGTCACGCTCGGCTCACCGTTGCTTGACAGCGGCGGTACCGCGCTTCATACTTGTCTCGCGCCGTCCCGGCCAGGACGGAGTTCCGTTGCACAACCCCAGCAGTCTCTCGACCCAAGGATGAACGCTTCGCGCGCTAGCGTGGAGCAGCGCAGTGCGCCGCAGAGGCGTATTCGTGTTTCTTAGCGAATGCTCCGGAGCGCCCGCTCCAGCGGTGATCGCATTGATGAAGGCTTCAGCAGCGCGGTTTACGCCCAGGAGGAAGGCTTCTATGACACAAAGCGGAGTCAGCGCCTTCGCCCGACTCGCAAGACAGTTTGCGTTGTCGGCAGTACTGTTGCTTGCAAGCGCGGGAGCGCTGGCGGCACAGACTGGTAAGATCGAAGGCAAAGTGCGGGATCAGGCGGGTGCGCCGATCCAGAGCGCCCAGGTATTCATTGTGGGCACGGCATTCAGTGCACTCACCAATGCTCAGGGCTACTACTTCATCAACAACGTTCCGGCGGGTACGGTCGCGATCCGGGGCGCGTTCATCGGTTTCAAGAAGACCGAGGTCGAGGGCATCAAGGTGCTCGCCGGCCAGACGGTCACGCAGGACATCCAGCTGGAGCGCGCGACGGTCACCCTCGACTCGCTCACGGTCACCACGGCCGCCAACGCGCTGGTGCCGCGCGACGAGGTTACTACCAAGCAGCGTATCGACGGCCAGTTCACGGAAAACCTGCCGGTTGACCGCGTCGGCCAGGTACTGCAGCTGCAGCCGGGTGTGGTGGCTGAGGGCGCCAACGGTGCCTTCATCTCGATTCGCGGCGGCCGCAACGACGAGGCGGCGTTCTACGTCGACGGCGTCTCGGTGCAGCCGGGCAACCGGGGCACCGGCTTTGTGTCTGCCGGCACCAACGCGTCCAACGCGACCAACGGTGACGGTGGCGTGAGCGCGACCGGCGTCACCTTTGCGACCAACGGGTTCGAGGAAGTCTCGGTCACGACGGGCGCGGCGGCAGCACAGTACGGCAATGCGCAGTCCGGTATCGTCAACATCACCTCCCGTACTGGCGGCGGCAGGTTTGCCGGCGCGGTGCGCGCCGAATCCGACGCGATGTTCGGCAATACGCTCGGCATGGGGTTCAACCGGTTTGAGGGCACCTTGAGTGGCCCGCTGGGGCTCAAGGGCCTGAGCTTCAGTGCCAACGTGGTGGGCGAAGGCAACGAGTCGTTGCGATTCGGCAAGGGCCGGGAGGACTTCCCGCTCTTCGTCACCACGGGTGTGGACACGGTCGTGTCCAACGAGAATGCCGACGGCAGCTTCTCTGACGTGAACGTCAACCAGTACTCGATTTACACCGGCGACTGCGACACGTTCTCGGGCAGCACCAACGCCGACATTTCCTCGAACAACGGTGAGGGGTGCAAGGGTGCGCGGGTGGCCAATTCGAGCTTCTCCGCGGGCCAGGTCGCCGGCAACATCAACTACTCGTATGGCAATGGTTCGCGGTTGCGCATTGGTGCCGCCGGCAGCCAGAACCAGGGGAAGAACTTCAGCTACTTCAATACGCTCAACCCCGGCGTCGCCGCGAACCAGCAGACCGGCTTCCGCGCGCAGAACGCCGTGTACACCCTGAACTGGACGCAGAACCTGTCCAAGAACGCCCAGCGCGCCCTGGCGCTCGACGTGAACCTGTCCTACCAGACCGACCGGTTCATCCAGAGCCCCTTTGCTGATGGCGGCCCCGGCACCGGCACGCTGGGATTCTACTTCAGCCCGATCCCGCTGCAGTACAACTTCGACTTCCTCGATACCCGCTATGACGCTGACGGGAACGAGGCGGCCGGCGGGGAGTATTCGAAGCTCGATTGCTTTGTTCGCAACATCCAGTCATGCCTGGGCGCCATCGACCTGGGCGACGCCGACCAAGTGAACGCGCACCAGCCCCAGGTCACCTTCCGCTCCAACCCGTACGGCCTGGCGCAGACCTTCCCGGATGGCGGTCTCGCCAGCGCCCGGCTCCAGTTGTACAAGGAAAACCGGTACGTGGCGAACGCGACGCTCGACTGGCAGCTGGACCGGTACAACCGTATCCAGGTGGGCGGCGAGTACTTCAATTTCGACATGACCAGCTACTCCGCCTCTATTTCCAGCCAGGCGTTCTCGGATTACTGGGAGGAGAGCCCGACCCGGTACGCCGCGTTCATCCAGGATCGTCTGGATATCGGCGACGTCGTGGTGCAGCTCGGCATCCGGTACGACTACTTCAGCACCAACGCCAACCGGTGGCAGGGATTCCCGAGCATCTCGACCAACCCGGCCCTGGAGCCGGGCGAGGATCCGACCAGCCTGTACGTGGCCGATGAGTCATTCGACTACATCAGCCCGCGGGTGCAGGTGGCCTTCCCGGTCACCGAGCGGACGAACTTCCGCCTGTCGTACGCCCAGTCGGTCCAGTCGCCCGACTTTGCCCTGACCTTCAGCGGCATCAACACCGACCTCAGCGTGACCAACACGAACAACGTGTATGGCCAGAATGTCGACTACGGCAAGTCCATCATCTTCGAGTTCGGCATCCAGCACGCCTTCAACGATGACATGGTCCTGGACATCTCGGCCTACAACCGGGACAACCTGGCCAACGCCGCCGGTCGCCTGGTGACGTCGTTCAACCCTGTGTTCCAGCAGAACCAGGACCTGCGCCTCATCACCAACTCCGACTTCGGCAACACCAAGGGCATCGACCTGCGGCTCAACCGTCGTTTCGGGCAACTGTTCAACGGCACGCTCGGGTACAGCTTCCAGAGCGCCCAAAACACCGGTAACGACCCGTTCACCTACCTGAACTTCGGTTCGCGCATCGTGAACCAGGTCACCGGCGGCAACCAGCCGCCCCCGCAGGCGATTGCGCCAGTGGCACTGTCGCGGCCGCACCAGCTGTCGGGCAGCTTCGGACTCACCTTCCCGAACGGGTGGAAGTCGGGGTCGACGGCGGGCACGATCTTCCAGAACGTGCAGGTCTTCGCGGTCTTCCGGTTCGCCAGCGGCACGGCGTACACTTCGTGCGGTAACCCGGACGGCAACCAGTCGGTGCTCTCGGGCCAGGTCTGCGGCCGCGGCGGCTTTACCAATGGGCTCAACAACACGCGCCTGCCGGGCTTCAACCAGTTCGACATGCGCTTCGTGAAGGGCTTCAACTTCGGCCGGAGCAACCTGGCCTTCTACCTGGATGCCCGGAACATCCTCGGCTTCACCAACACCCTGACGCAGTACGTGGTGACCAACAGCATCACCAGCGAGCTCGAGCAGGTTCAAAACTTCACGGCTGACAGCAGCCGCAATGCGCAGGAAGGCCTCGGGAACGGTGTTTATGACGAGGCCACCGGTGCCATGAACCTCACGTTTGGTGGTGCCGGTGCGGGTGGCTGTGCCGATTGGGTCAACGCCAGCAACGCCGCCTCGGTCCCGAACTGCGTCTACCTCTCGCGGGCCGAACAGCGGTACGGCAATGGCGACGGCATCTACTCGCTCCAGGAACAGCGGAACGCGTCGGACGCCCTGTACTTCTCCAACCAGGCCGCGCCCACGTTCTTCTACGGGCAGGGAACGGCACTGCGGCTCGGCGTGGAGTTCACTTTCTAACGTGGTGCATCTTCGGGCTCGGCCGAACCGCTGCAGGTTCGGTCGGGTCTGGTTGCGCTTCTACTCTGAGAGGACAGCAATGAAAGTCTTGTTGCGTTCGAGAAGCCTCGCGGCGGGAGGACTGCTGGCGCTGGCGCTGGCAGCAATGATTCCTGCGACAGCCGCGGCCAAGCCGGAACCGGGCGCGCGCCCGCGTGGCTTTCGCCTCTTCGCCCGGACACTGGGGGCGATCACGGTCAACCGGGTGTACCTTGGCCTCAGTTCGTCCAAGGGCAACATCGGCGTCGACTCGACGAACTCGTCGACCATCGGCGGCGGATTCTGGCCGCGCGGCTCCGGCAACCAGTTCGTGTTCAACTCGGGCCTGCAGATCGCGGGCAAAGTAGACAACCCGGGCGGGGCCTGGGATGGTGACGTGACCGGCGCCTTCTTCTTCGACCCGAAGGGGACGACGGAGCACGGCGACGGTGTGGAGCCGATTTACAACTTCGCGAACCCGGCTGACGCCGGCGCCTGGCCCGATGCCGCGAGGGTGCCAGTCGAGATCAATGAGGCCGACAACTTCTACAACCCGATCCTCCGTGGCATCATCTCGGCGTCTCAGGGCGACGTCTGGTTCGTGACCTGGGACGGCAACCCGACCCTGATTGCCGGCCGGCCGCACCCACTCGGCGTCGCCGTGGAGTCCCGCGGGCTTGCCTGGAACTACCCGACGGGCAACGAGGACATCGTCTACTTCACGTTCTCGTTCTACAACGTGACCGCGGCCGACCCGGCGGCCTACTCCGCCGTGCGGCCCGCGATCCGGCCTGTCATGCAGCAGCTAGGTGCGCAGTTCGTCAGCACGAACAGTGCAAGATTCCGGGTGGCCTTGCCGGCGGGCGGCTATGCCATTGACTCGCTGTTCTCGGCGTTCGCGGCCGACATGGACGTGTCCAACGCCGGCTCGAACTTCTGCTCGGTGAATATCCCGTTCGCGCTCGGATACTGCTACGAGCACACCTTTACATTCGACCCAACCAGTGGCGAGTCGTACGACAACCCGACCATCTGGGGCGCGCCGTTCTTCGGTGGCCCGGGCTTCGTGGGCGTGAAGTACCTCCGGAGTCCAACCGGCGTGGGTGAGATCCAGCTCTTCTCCAACACGATCAACTCGGCCACGGGCTTCCGTGATCCGGCCAACGTGTTCCAGCTCTTTCGCTACCTCTCCGGCAACCTGGATCCTTCGCAGGGCGACCAGGCCTGCAACGTCGCCGGCGGCTTTGCGGTGGGCATCTGCTTCATCAATCCAGCGTTTGCCGACGCCCGCTTCTACCAGTCCTCCACGGCGCTCAACCTGCCGCCGGGCGGCTTCGGCAGCATCGTGGTGGCATACATCTTCGCCGCCCCGGTGGCCATTCCCGGATTCACGCCGTCGGCCACCACCGACGTTACGCCAGGCAACCCGGTGATCCTGACCAACTCCGGGCTCCTGAGCGTCGGTGCCAACCAGATCGATTCGCTCACCGGATTCAACGGCTTCACCGACATCAACGGCGACGCGGAAGTTGAGCAGTCCGAGTTCCGCACCATTCCCGGCTCCCTGCTCAACAAGGCGCTCACGGCGCAGGTCATCTTCGACAATGGATTCCTGCTCCCGTTCGCGCCCACGTCGCCAAACTTCTACCTGATTCCCGGCAACAATCAGGTGTCCATTGTCTGGCAGCCAACCTCCTCCGAGGTGACCGGCGACCCGTTCTACGCGGTGGCCAGCAACCCGGGGACCCCGCTCGAACCGAACCTGCTGTACGACCCGAACTACCGGCAGTACGACGTCGAGGGCTACCGGCTCTATCGTGGCCGGGTGGACAACCAGGGGGCGCTCACGCTGGTGGCGCAGTTCGACTATGCCGGCACCGAAATGAACGACTTTTCCGGCCAGATCCAGCCGGTTTCCACCTGCGCACCCGAGCTGGGCGTCACCATCCTCTGCCCGGTGGCGTTCGACTACGTGCAGTTCACCGGTGTGCCGGCCACGGTGTCGACGGCCTACCCGCTGGTGGGCCAGTTTGTCCAGGTCAAGCTTGGGTCGGCGTCGCGCGTGGTCGTCAACCCAGGCCAGGTTCCCGGGGCTGACTGTATCGCCGCATCGTGTGCCCTGGTCATCGGCAACGCGGACACCGCACTCACGGGGTCGGGCGGACAGGGTGGCCCATACCCGCAGCTTAGCGACAACGGCGTGCCGTTCGGCTACATCGACCTCGAGCCGAAGAACAACTTCCGCTACTTCTACGCGGTCACGGCGTTCGATGTGAACAGCTTCCAGTCGGGCCCGTCCAGCCTGGAGTCTCCGCGTATCGGCAAGCCGGTCACGCCCAGTGTCACCGGCTCCAACGTGGTGGCACCGCAGCTCACCTCCAGCCTGACCGGCACAGCTGGCACCGCACTCAATGTCGATGCACCCTTCGACATTGACGCGGCCACCGGCCGGTTCAGCGGCACGCCACCGGCCACCAATGGCATCTCCGGTGCCTTTGCGCCGCTCATTCCGGCGCTGTTGCCCGCGCTGAACCTCGCTGCCAAGATCGACTCGGTGAGCGCGTACTTCAGCGAGAATCCGCTGTGTGGCGGCGTCACCAATTTCGGGGGCGGCGGCACCTGCTACATCTTTTACGTCACGTTCAAGAAGGATGGCGTCGAGACTCCGTTCGTCACGGTGACCCCGTGGCCAATCTGGAGTAACTTCGACGGCATCAACCAGTTTGAGGCGCAGCTCGGTGCCCAGCCGGTCAACATCGACCCGGCGGCGGCAGCCACCTATGGTATCCCGGGCACGCTGACCGGCAGTGCCGCCGTAGGTATCACGCAGCGGCAGTACATCCAGTTCTCCAGCTTTGAGGGACAGGCGGCGAGGCGAGGGCTGGTGGCTAACAATACGGCCGCTCTGTGCGGAGCGAGCTTGACCAACTGCCAGACCTCGGTCTCGCCAGGAGGTTCCCGTTGGTTCCAGGGCGCCAATGAAACGCTGGACCACCCGGCAGTCAGCATCAAGGTCGGCGGGGGACTGACTGGCGTCGATACCGTCTGGGCGCCGATTCACCATGTGCAGCGCGACCCAACGGCGCCAACCACGCCTGGTTCAGCGAGCAACAACGGCATTAACCAGTTCTGGGGCTACGGCTTTGCCGGCCTCGGCCGCCAAGCGGACGTGGTTCTCACATGGGGCGGCGGCGGCACCGCCTCGCTTCAGGACGTGACCCACGACGTACCGGTGGAGTTCAATACCCAGGCAGCCGCCTCCTGGGGCTTCGTCACCGATGCGGATGGCAGCGGCTACGTGGACTGGTCGGATTTCAACTATGCGCCCAATGTCGCGGAATGGTGGATCGCTCCGAACGGGGTTGATGCCGCAGACTTCTTTGGACCGGCCACCCTGGCGGATACCGTCCGCTACGTGAACACCGCCACCCCGGGTCCGGTCAGCACTCAGTTTGCCCCAGCCTCGGCAACCGGTGTGGGCATCGGCCTGTACATCAATGGTGAACGCTACATCTTCCAGCTCACCGGGGGTGCACTACCGGCGCCTGGTACCAAGTGGACGCTCCGCACCTACAGCGGCATCGTACGCGCCGCGGCCGGAAGCGCAGCCGCCGGGACGCTGGCGGCAGGCACTACGCCCACCGGATATTCGTTCGCACCGGTCGTTCGCTCGCCGGGTATCGCCGGGCTCACGGTGCAGTTCACCGTTGCGCAGCCAACCGGCACGGTGGCCTCCACCAACCTGGACCTCCGGCAAGTGCACACGGTGCCCGACCCGTACTACGTGACGAATGGCTTCGAGGCCACCACGGAATCGAAGGTGCTCCAGTTCGTGAACCTGCCAACCCAGGCTATCATCCGCATCTACACATCGAGCGGAATCCTGGTGAACCTGATCGAGCATAACTCGACCGATTTCAGCGGGTCGGAAGCCTGGAACCTCCGCAACCGGAACAACCAGGTGGTCGCATCGGGTGTGTACTTCTATATGATTGAAGCTGGCGACGCCCGACGGGTTGGTCGCTTCACGGTGGTGAACTTCGCCCAGTAGTCCACTGGCCCGGTGAGCGGGGTCCCGAACGGGGCCCCGCCACCTACCCTAGGAGATCGAAAGATCATGCGTGATTCTCAAAGACTTCGCTGGGCACTGGCGGGGATGCTGTTCATCGGGAGCCCGACGTTGCTTGCAGCCCAGAACACCACGGGCGACAACACGTCGTACGGCACCACGTCGGCGGAATTCCTGCTCCTTGGCGCTTCGGCGCGCGGCGCGGCACTCGGTACCTCGTTTTCCGCGATCGTAAACGACGTCAGCGCACTGTACTACAATCCAGCTGGTATCGCCTTACAGCGAACCAGCGGGTTCTCCGCCAGCGCGTACGATTACGTCGCGAGCACCAACTACGCCTGGGCCGGCCTCTCATTCCCGTTCAGCGGGCGGACCAGGGCCTTCGGCCTCCAGTTCGGCACCTTCGGTTTCGGTGACCAGCCGGTCTACACCGTCGAACAACCCGACGGCACAGGCTCGGTGTACTCGGTCAGCCAAACTTTCGGCGGCCTCACCTACGCCCAGAACTTCTCCGACCGATTCAGCGCGGGCATCACGGCGAAGTTCATTTTCGACAATCTGGGTGGAGCCTCTGGCAGTGCGTTCGCGGTCGATTTCGGCACGAACTTCCACTCCCGCCTTGGCGGGCGCCCGATTCAGTTCTCCTTCACCCTGACCAACTTGGGCACGTCGATCGATTACGGCGGCGACGCGCTGATCGTCCTGGTGCCGCGTGACTCGGTGCCCGGGGTGCCCACGGTGCCCACGAACCCGCAGCAGGGTGAGCTCAGCACCAAGGCGTCCAACCTCCCGACCGTTTTCAAGGTGGCCCTGGGGTACGACCTGATTTCCAAGACCGATACACGCTGGACGCTGATTGCGGACTTCAACCAGCAGATCAGCAACAAGGCGGCGTTCGGTGTGGGCACGGAGGCGGCGTTCAAGCACCTCGGCGGGTCGGGCTTCGGCGCGGCGCTCCGGGCGAGCTACAGCTACCAGCCGGCCAACAACCTCACCCCGACGCAGCTCCCGAGCTCGGTGGCGGATGAGGAGAACCTGCAGGGGTTGGCGTTTGGCGGCGGTCTGTTCTTCGAGACGGCAGCCAAGTTCAGTCTTGGGCTCGACTATGCCTACCGGTACCTGGGCGTGCTCGGACCAACCAACTTCTTCACGTTCAGCGTCGGCTTCTGAACCGGGTTGGCTTACCGGCAGGCGGGCCCCTCACGGGGCCCGCCTGTGTCGTTTGGGGTCCGCCTGTCGTCTCCGGTGGCAGGTTGGCAGGGCGTGCCGGAGTCGGTCCGCGCCGCCCGCTCCCGAGTCACTGTCCCAACGGAGCAATCAACGTGAAATTCCGGAGCTGGCTCGCTCTGGCCCTGCTGACGGTGTGCCTTCAGGTCTCAGCGGCACTGGCCCAGGCTACCGACGGCCTCTCCCTCCGCGCCGTGCGATCCTTCCGCCCCGAGAACGGCGGCCAGACGCGCGTTCGCGTCCTGATACAAATACCGCTGTCGGTGCTGGAACCGGGGCGCGCCGGCGTGTCGTACCAGATGGGGGTGAAGGTCACCGACCAGGCGGGCATCACTTTGCATACTGATGCCTGGCGCACGCATATACCGCTGCTGACCGGCGTCCCGGGAGAGTACGGCCTCGAGATGATCGACTTCGCCGTTGCGCCGGGCAAGTACACCGTGTCAGTCGAGGTCACCGATTCCCTGTCGGGGCGGCAGCTTGCAAACGGGATTGCGGTGGAGGGATACGCCAGCCGGCCCGATGCGTCCGACCTGACCCTTGCCCGCAGCATGCGGCTTGCCGGGGCCAGCGACTCCGTGCCCGGTCCCGGCGAGATCAGGAAGGGCAACACCCTCCTCAGTCCTGCCGCTCTGCTGCGCCTCACGCCGCTGGAGCCCGAGGCGTACTACGTGCTCGAGGCGTACAATGACGGCGCGGAAGAGTCTGGCACGATGGCAGTCGAGGTGCTCGATGCGGCAGGCAAGGCGGTGTTCCAGACCCCCAACACCCCGGTGAAGGTTGCTGCCTCAGGAGGCATGCTGAAGGGACGCCTCAACCTGGAGGGCTTGCCCCAGGGCCAGTACCAGTTGAAGGTGCTGCTCCAGTTCGGCACCCGGGCGGTGGATCGCTCGGCACCGATGACCATGGCAGGCCTCGATACCACCCTGCAGCGGGAAGTGGCTCGCATTGGCGTCGAGCGGGTCAGCGACGAGGGGTACTTCAAGTACATGTCGAGCGAAGGCCTCGACTCCGCCTTTGCGCCGCTGTACTACCTCGCGACGCCCTCCGAGCTCAAGGTGTGGAACAAGTCGCTCAGCGATGACGGGAAGAAGCGCTACCTGACGGAGTTCTGGCAGGCCCGCGACCCCAGCAAGGGCACGGCCACGAACGAGGCCCGCGACCAGTTCTATGCCGCGATCGCGTTCGCCAACAGGGAGTTCAAGGAACGCAGTGTACCCGGCTGGAAAACCGACCGGGGCAGGATCTTCGCCAAGTACGGTGTGGCGCCCTCGGTGCTGCGGCGGGCGCAAATACAACGGGCGCCGCCGTACGAGGTATGGAACTACCCGGAGAAGGGTTTCTGGTACATCTTCGCCGACCGGACCGGCGTCGGGCAATGGCGCCTGCTGATTTCGGGCGACCTGAAGGAGCCGAGGCAGGCTGACTGGCGCGACATCCTGACGGAAGATGGTGTGCGCGATGCGGGGCGCTTCCTGAACGTGGACTTCTATGGCGGGCAGTGGAAGTCCTACTGAGCCGGCGTCACCCTACTGCCGCAGGATGACGACCTCGGGCGCGGTGGGCCGCTGCGCGAAGCGCGGCAGGTAGCGGTCGATGCCCATGGCGAGGAACAGCAGCGCCAGGTAGAGCAGGGAATAGCGGTACATCTTCCACGCTGTGGGTGTCACGCCCGCCTCGCGCAGCAGCGCGATGCAGTACCAGAGCAGCCGGGCGCCCAGGAGCACGGCGGCGATGAGGTAGAACGGCCCGAGCGCGCCGAACACGGCCGGCATGATGGTCAGCGGCAGCAGCAGCAGCGTGTAGATCAGCATTTCCCACTTGGTGCGCGCGTCACCCTTCACCACCGGCATCATCGGCACCCCGGCCTTGGCGTACTCGCCCTGCTTGACGAGGGCGAGCGCCCAGAAGTGCGGCGGCGTCCAGTAGAAGATGATGGCGAACAGGTAGATGGCCGCCAGATCCAGCCGACCGGTCATCGCGGCCCATCCCACCAGTGGCGGGAACGCGCCCGCTGCCCCGCCGAGGACGATGTTCTGCGCCGTGTTCCGCTTCAGAAGCATGGTGTAGATGAGCACGTAGAACAGGAGTCCGCCCAGCGCGAGCCAGGCGCTCAGCGGGTTCACCTGGTGCCAGAAGGTGAGGAACGCGATGGCGCCCAGGGCCAGCCCGAAAAAAAGGCCCTGCCCCGGCGTGATCCTTCCGGCCGGGATCGGGCGGGTGCGCGTGCGCGTCATCCGGACATCGATGTCCCGGTCGAACCACATGTTGATCGCGTTGGCACCGCCGGCCATCAGGTAGCCGGCAAACACCACCCAGAGGACGAGCCCGGCAGACGGCAACCCGCGGTCGGTCATAAACATAGGGGCCACCGTCGTGACCAGCAGCAGCGAAATGATGCGCGGCTTGGTCAGGGTGACGAGATCGGCGAGGATGGTGGGCTTTTCACGGGTCATGACGGAAAGAACGGTCTCGGCCCGACCCCTGTCAACTGGCGACCATCAGGTCCTGGCGCGCACCAGTAGCACCACGGCGGCGAGGCCGAACACCGCGTTGGGAAGCCACGCGGCCGCCTCCGGCTTGACCAGCCCGCCGGCGCCAAGCGCCTGGGACAGCTGCACCAGCAGCAGGAAGACGATGGTGGTGACCAGGCTGATCCCAATGCCGATGGCGGTGCCGGCGCGGTAGGAGGTCATGGCCAGCGGCGCCCCGAAGAATGCGATGATGATGCACGTGGCCGGCACCGCCAGCTTGAGCGCGCGCATGACCCGCACCTTGCCGGCGTCGGACCCCGAGTTTTCCACCGCCTCGATGTACCTCCCCAATTCCGCGTAGCGCATCTCTTCCGGCCGGCGCGGTTCCGCCAGCAGGTCCGACGGCAGTTCCTTCATGCTGGTGAGCCGCATGGACCGGAAGCGGAAGCTGGCCTGCTCGGCGCCATCCACGATGGCCCGGGTCGATCCTCCCCACAGGCGCCAGCCGGTACTGTCCCAGGTGGCGCTGTCCGCCGTGATCGCGAGCGACGGAAGGATGGCACTCTGCCGGGTCAGCACGACATCCGTGAGTCGATTGTTTGGTGCGTCGAGCGTGCGGACGGTATAGACCCACCCGCGCTCGGCGCGGTACACGAAGTTGTAGCGCTGCCCCCGCGAACCGGCGCGCTCGCCGTGGATCTGGACCTTGCGCTCGGTCATGGCCGGGGCGAGTTCCTCGAGCGCCAGGCACAGGCCGGCGGCGAATACGGCGCCGACATAGATCGGCAGCACGAATCGATGGAAGCTGATGCCACCGGCCTTGGCGGCGGTCAGTTCCGAGTGGCGTCCGAGGGTGCCCACGGTGAAGACGGTGGCAACGAGCACTGCCGCGGGGATGATCTCGAACATCTTCTCGGGGAGCAGGTAGGCGTAGCCCAGCGCAATGCCCTGGAAGGGAATCCCCCGGTCGAGGAGCTTCTTCAGGTTGTCGGTGAGGTCGATGAGGGTCGCGACAATGGGGAACCCCAGGATGGTGAGGAGGAAGAGCCGGAGCCAGCTCTGCAAGACATACCGGTCGAGCAGGGCCCACCGCATCAGCGGACCACCGGGCCGGCCGGCGCGGTGTTGCGACGCCGGAAGGGACGCAGCAGGTCGGCGAGTTCACCCCCGCGGGAGGTGCCGCCGCCCCGGTGGACCAGGAGGAGCCCGATGAGGGCGAGCGCGCCGAGGATGATATTGGGCGACCACATCGCCAGGGCCGGCGAGGCGTAGCCCCGGTCCGCCAGGGTCTCGCCCGCGGTCAGGCCGACGTAGAACACGGAGTACACGAACATTCCGCCCCCCAGCACCAGCCCCATGCCCCCCCGGGGGAACCGGAGGGCCATCGCCACGGCGATCAGCACGAACGGGATGGAGGCGAAGCTGAGCGACCACTTCTTGTGGATCTCGACCCGGTACCGGTTGGCACGGCGGGTAGCGTTCGTCTCCCGGTCGGCGATCGACGCGACCGTGCCATTGTCGCTGAGCCGTGGGGCGCCGGTCGGCGGGGGGGCGGGAGCGGGGGCCGGGGCGGGGCCAGGACCCGGCGGAGCGACGTCGGGCGCGGCGGCAACCGGAGGTTCCTGTGTTGTTCCAACCTGCTCCGCCGTCCCCCTCCTCACGGCTCCGGAAACTGCCGCAAACAGTCCGCAGTACGCGCCCCGATAGCTGGCTTGTGGAGATGGGGTGGCGGAAGGCGGGGCGGGTTCAGGGGGTCGCCCCAGCAGGATCTGGAGATCGGAGCGGGTAAGTTCCGCCCGTTGAGACCTCGCATCGCGGATGTCCCTGCGCGCGCTGTCCACCACGCCCATGAGCTCACAAGTCGTCATTTCCCGGTCGCTGCGGTCCAACTGATCCTCGCTTCGCTCCAGTTGGTCGAAGACGTCCTTGAAGACAATTTCCTGCGTGGTGAAGGCGGTATGCTCGAACGCCGGCCGGTCGGCCGTGGAGACCTGCTGGACGGACCCGTGGTAGAGCCGCAGCACGAGGTCGCGGCCGTCCGGGGTGTAGCCCATGAGGCCGCTGTCAGCATAGATGATGCGGCGCCGGTTGGCCTGGCCTACATCGTAGATGGAGACGCTCCGCAGCCGCCCGGAGCCGGGGTCGATCCGGCTCGCGCGGAGAAAGTACTGCGATGGTGGCACCCGGTTGATGACGTTCTCGACCAGGGAGAAGGTGGGCTTTTTCTTGGCAATATCGAAGTAGAGATTACGCAGCCGGGCATTGCTCTGCGGCAGGACTTGATCCACGAAGCCGAACGTTATCAGGCCCATCACGACCGCCCAGGCCAGCACGGGGCGCAACATGCCGATCGTGCTTACTCCCCCGGCACGCATCGCGGTGATTTCGCTGTCACTCGCCAGCTGGCTGAACGCGTACAGCGTCGCCGCCAGAACGGCGAGTGGCAGGGTCATGGCCATCAGGAACGGCACGCTCAAGAGGAACACCTCGCCGATGACCGACCAGGGCAACCCCTTGCCGACCAGGCCGGCGAACTTGCGCCCGACGAGGTTGAGAAGCATGACGCCGGTGAGCGCAAGCAAGCCGAAGAGGAAGGGCAGCGCCAACTGGCGAAGGAGGTACCTGGAGAGGACGCGCACGGGGGTGTCTGGCAGGGCTCCGGCGTTGGTTGATGAGCCTGCGACCTGGAGTTATCTTGTGGAATCCAAGCCACTTATGACGATCGCGGCGGCTTCCAGAGCGTGAAGCGCCTTCTTCTGGCCCTGGGCGTGGTGGCCTGCAGTCCGGTGGTGGCAGGTGCGCAAGCCGATTCTCTTGCCCCGCCGCCCGATACCACCTCCGTGTCCGGGGTGGGGGTGAAGGCCGGGCTGGGGGCGCCACCCCTCACGCTGCGCGTGCCACCCCAGTATCGGCAGTCCTGGGCACTCGGGCCGCGGCCCCGTCCGGGCGCCACCGCCGCTGCGTGGCAAGCCACCCTCAACGCCGCTGTTGATTCCACCCTGAGCGCCCAAGCCAGCAGCCAGGTGCTCATCAGCCTGTACGGGGGGAGCCAGGAGTCGGCCGACTCCGCCGAGGCGGCGTTGCAGAGGCGCGGGCTGTTCGGGATCAACCGCAGTATCGTGGACCTGACGCTCGACGGAACTATCCGGCTCGAGTTGCGCGCCGATCGTCTGAAAAACCTTCGCTGCACCCCGGCATCGCTCAGCGATCCTTCCAGCGGATGCCGGGGCGACATCAACGGTCCGCGGCTCGACAACCAGATGACCATCCGCTCGGGCGGCGTGATTGGTCGGCGGCTCCGCGTCAATGTCGACTGGGATACGCAGCGCGACTTCACCAATAGTAACATTATCCAGGTGTTCTACGAGGGGCTCGAGGACGAGCCGATCCGGCGTGTCGAGGTTGGCAGCGTCGTGTTCCGGCCGCCGTCGTCGCGCTATCTCGCCGCGTCCATTCCCACGAACAACTTCGGTGCCAGTGCCCTTGTCGAGCTGGGGCAGCTCCAGATGCAGGTGTTGGCGGCGACCCAGAAGGGCAGCGCCATCGGGCAGCGGGTGTTCACGATCGGCCAGGCGGTCGCGACACCACAGGATCGCAGCGTGCGCGACCTGGACTTCGAGTTCGGCCGCTTCTACTGGACCGTCGATCCGCGCACGCTGCCGAACTTTCCCGCCATCGACGCGCTCAGCCTCGATACCCTGAGCGTATCGCCCGGCGTGCGGCCGGCGGAGCTCAGGGTGTACCGCTACCGGGTGCCGCGGCTCACGGGGGGAGTGGACCCGAACCTCGGCGGCATACCCGCCTGCGCCTTCCAAGGGGGGACAACCGGCAGGACCTTCGGCCCGGTACCGTGGCAGCTGCTCGTGCTGGGCGCCGACTACTACACCGATCCCTCGGGCCTCTGGATCGCCATGTCCCAGCGGGTAGACCTGCAGGCCGACTACCTCGCCGTGAGCTACGTGACCGAGGCTGGCACGACGGTCGGCAGCTTTCCCGGTGCTCCCAAGCCGGGCGCGGGCACCACCTGCGCCTCGGTCGACACGCTACGCATGATTGTCGAGCCGCTGGTGGGCAGCGACCAGCCATCGTTCCATCACGAGATGCGGCAGTTCTACCGGGTGGCGGGCCAGGACCTCGATCCGGCGTCGCTCCAGGTGGATCTCGCGGTGAATCGCTCGGAGCGACCGCTGCCGCCCTCGAGCTTCTCCACGTACCTGAGCGCGCTCGGCCTGTCCATACCCACGGACGAGAATACCTTCGACTGGGCGAACCGGCTCTTCCCGCGTGCGCGCGACCCAGGGGCCGACCTGCTCGTTCGAGAGGCGTTCCTCGCGTTCCCCAACATCAAGCCGTTCGGCAATCCCGCCGTGCTGGGGCCGACGGAACGGAACGACTCCCTGTACCAGACGCCGGTCTACCTGCTGTTCTCGCAGGGACCGCCGAGCAAGTTCCTGTTCCGGCTGCGATACAGTTCCAGCGGTGCCGGTGACCGCAGCGCCCTCAACCTGAACGCGCTGCAGGTCCTCGAGGGTTCCGAGAAGCTGTTCCTGAGTGGTCGGCAGCTGACCCGCGGGACTGACTACACGATCGCCTACGAAACGGGGTTGGTCACCTTCCTCAATCCCGAGGCGCTCTTCGGCAGCGGGGTGGGCCAGATCACGGCGCAGTTCGAGGAGCGCGGGGTGTTCGCGGTGGCACCGACGTCGATTTTCGGTCTCACCACGCGCTACGACCTGGGCCGGACCGGCAGCGTCAATTTCGTCGGTATCTACCAGCGCGAAAATTCGGCGTTTGCACGCCCGGCGCTCGGTTTCGAGGCCAGCGCCAATCTGATCGCCGGCGCCAACACCGACCTGCATTTCAGACCCACGGCGTTGAGCCGGCTGGTCAGCTCCATTACCAACCGCAACGGATCGTCCGAGGCATTCCTCGACATCAATGGCGAGTTCGCCTTCACCCGGCCCGACCCCAACCGGACCGGGCAGGCGTACATCCAGGAGTTCGAGGGGGTCTCGGGCAGCGCGGTGAGCCTGGGGGCGGCGGTGTGGCAGTACGGCAGCGTGCCCCAATCCACCGTCGGCCTCGATCCATCACTGGGCTTCGGGGCCACCTTCGACACCGCGGACGCAGTGCAGATGATCTGGCAGAACCTGATTCCGGGGCCGGATGGCGGGGTGGTGCAGTTCTTTCCCGAGGACATCGACCCGAACATCGTGACCGTGGGGAACCAGCAGGTGCCGGAGACGGTGATGTACCTGACCCTGCATGCGGACACGGCGGGCGGCGTGGTGCAGCAGAACAACCGGTCGCTCTGGACCCAGCCGCCGAGGCCCAACACACCGCGTTGGCGCTCGATGCAGACGGCCATCAGCACGGTGGGCGTCGATTTCACCGCCAATACCTACATCGAATTCTGGCTCTACACCGACGCGGCCAAGAGCGCCGAGACCGCCGGGGTGAACCTGGTGTTCGATCTGGGGCAGGTGAACGAGGACGCGGTGGGGGCGGCACCGGACACGCTCAAGGTTGAGGCCGGCGACTCCCTCTATGTGGGCCGGCAGTATGTGGGCGTCGGTGTGCTGAATTCGGAGCGACAGTCCACCGGCATCTTCAACGCGCAGGCCGATGACATCGGCATCCTGGGGGACATCCCGCCAATCGTGCTGCCCAACCTGGATACCGACCCCGCCTTCCCGCTATGCCAGACGGTGCTCGGCACCACGGTGCAGATCTTCCCGTGGGGCGACCTGAGCGCGCGCTGCACTCGCGGCAACGGGTTCCTGGATACCGAGGACCTGAACGGCGACAACGTCCTCAATGCCCAGGGCCCCAACGACAACGTCAACCGCTACGTCGTCAGCCTGACTGACACCCAGTACGTGGTGCGGAAGGGCGTTACCGACCCGGCCACGGGCGCGGGCTGGACCCTGTACCGCCTGCCGCTGCGCACGCCCACCGCGGTCATCGGCACGCCCAACATCCGGCTGGTCCAGGCACTGCGCGTCACCCTCGTGGCACCACCGGCGCTCGATGACCTCGTGGCGCGAGTGGCGCTCTCGCGCCTGACCTTCGTCGGTGCGCCCTGGCTGGCGCGGGCACCCGCCCCCATCGCGGGCATTGCCGGATCCACCGCGGAGGCAACGGGCAGCGTGGTCGTGTCGGTGGTGTCGACCCTCGACAAGAACCTCGGCTATGTGCCGCCACCGGGCGTGATTGTCGGCCTGCAGGACCGCCAGGGCAGTGCCCAGGACATCGGGGCCGAGATCGACGAGAAGTCGCTGCGCGTCGTCGCCCGGCAGCTGGCACAGGGTACGCGCGCGGAGGCCTACTTCAGGTTCCCGGCGGGTAACCAGCGATTCCTGTCCTATCGGCAGCTGCGGGTGTGGATGCGTGGTGGTCGCGACCTGCCCGACTGGGACGCCGGCGGGCTGCTGGGCTACATCAAGGTGGAGAGCGACGCCGACAACTTCTACATGTACCAGACGACGCTGCGCAGCAACGGTGCGGAAGAGGCCTGGAACCCGGAAGTGACGGTGGACCTGGAGGTGTGGGCCCTGCTCCGGGCCAGGATCGAGTCCGAGGTGGAACAGGGCCTTCCGCCGTCGGGTGCGGACGTGTGCGGCGGGGATCCCGCGGCCTATGTGGCGTGCCAGGACGGGTACATCGTGCACATCCTCAGCCCGAACGTGAATCCCCCCAACCTGGCAGCGGCGCAGGGCCTGTCCACCGGGATGATACGCGTGGCGGCGGGAGTGTCTGACTCGACCGAGCTGTGGGTTGACGACGTACGGCTTTCCGAACCGATCACCACCATGGGCTCAGCCTGGGCGCTCGACGCGAGGCTGGCGGCGGGCGACGTGTTCGACCTCTCGTTCCTCATTTCCAGCGTCAACGGGCAATTCCGCCAGCTCGGAGCCCAGCCCAGCTTCCGCACCACCGGCGGGCTGATCACGGCCGCGAATTTCCGCCTGGACCGGTTCCTCCCGACGTCGGTTGGCCTGCTCATTCCCGTCAACCTGTCCTATGCCGCGACGAACGTGAACCCGCAGCTGCTCACCGGCAGCGACATCATCGCCGAGGCCCTGCCGGGCCTCCGCAAGCCGAACAGCAACACCGGCAACCTGAACGTCCTGGTGCGTCGATCGGCGCGCGGATCCAGTTCCCTGATGCGCATACTCGCCGATCCGCTGGCGCTCACCGCCGGTTACCTGAGGGGGCGGGGCCAGACGGAGCTGTCGCGGTCGACCACGGACAACGTCAGCGCGGCGCTGTCGTACACTATTTCCGTGACCCGGCGCGGGAAACCGATCCGCCTGACGGGCCTGGTCAACGGCCTCCCGACCTTCCTGCGGGAGAGCGACTTCGGCAACAGCCTCAAGACGGCGTCCTACACGCTCGTGCCGACGAGCCTGCGCCTGCGCAGCGGGCTCGCACGCGAGCAGACGAACTTCTTCTCGTATGTTTCTCCCGTCGAGCGCTCGGTCGACGCACTGGCGGTACCCGCGCTGGCCCTCAACTACATCTGGCGGAATGCGGCGGGACTGACGTGGCAGCCCCTCGGCATGCTGCTCTTCAACGTGGACGTGGCCAGCTCGCGCGACCTGCGGCAGTACGGTGACTCGACCCCGCAGGCGCGACTGGCCACCGCCGAGCGCCAGGACCTCCTGGGTATCGATGTGGGCGTGGAGCGCGACCGGACGTCCGGCACCAGCCTGGTGATCGCGCCGAAAATCTCCTCCTGGTTCCGGCCGAGATTCGGGACGACCAGCAACTTCGTGCTCAGCCGGTACCTCAACAGCCGCCAGCTGGTGCGCACCGATGGCGACACGGCCGGTGCGTTCATCCTGCCGCAGACATTTTCCAACCTGCGCGCGTATGAGTGGGGATTTTCCATCGACTACGCCCGGGGGCTCCGGCAAGTGGTGGGGGATTCCTCCGGCGTGGGAAACCTGATCCGCCGCTTCCGGGCGCTGGATGTCACGCGGCGCACGACCCGTACATCCACCTTTGACCTGGCGGTGTTCCAGCCGTCCCTCGGCTACATCCTGGCACTGGGCGGGCTGTCGAGCTTCCTGTCGCAGGACGGGCAACCCGCCATCGGCGCCACCCAGACGGTGGCGACCCAGCTGGCCACGGGACTCGACTTCGGGTTCGGCCTCTCGATCACCGGGCTCTACAGCGAGATCGCGACGGATCGTTACCAGACCATTGGCGGCGGGCAGCGCCTCGCGGTGGTGTTCCAGAGAGAATGGCCCTCCGGTCAGGTGCGGTTCACTCGCCCGTTTGCGCGCGGCCCCTTCGCGCTGATCTCGGTGGGGGCCACGATACGGCAGCGTAAGGGGTCCACCACTCAGCCGGTGAGCGCCACCGTCGTTTCGGTGGTGGCCAACCAGACCCGGAACATCTCGCCCGAACTCGGCATCACCTTTCGCAACGGCATTGGCCTGGCCAGCAACCTGAGCCTCCTGAAGCAGGAGTCCGCCACGAACGGGGCACTGACGCTGCTGGACCAGGCCGACCTCAACGGCAGCCTCACCTACGCCTTCCCGTTGCCGCGCGCGCTGAGCCGCGCCCGCAAGCTCGCGCGCTCATCCCTCAGCGTCGTGGTGTCCAAGGCCAGCCAGTGCCTGGTCCGCGCCGCCAATCTGGACTGCCAGGTCATCAACGATACGCGGCGGCAGGAGTATCGCGGCAGCATCGATACCGATATCATCTCCACCCTGACGGCCGGCCTTCAGCTGGGCTATACGGTGAACGACTTCCGCAGCCTCGACCGGAAGAGCTCCCAGCTGTTCGTGGTCGCGTCACTCAACCTGTCGATCTTTGCCGGGGACTATCGATGATGCGGTACCGCCTGCCTGGGTCGCTGGCCCTGCTCCTCCTGATGGCGGGCTGCGGTTCGGCGCCACCCGCTCCGCCCCGCGAGTTCGACGGGGCCGCCGCCATGCGCTACGTGGAGGCGCAGGTCGCCTTCGGGCCGCGCGTGCCGGGCAGCGAGGCCCACCAGCACATGGCGGCGTGGCTCGATTCGCTGGCGCGGGCCCGGGCCGATTCGGTGATCATTCAGGACTGGGTCAACGTCACTGCCAAGGGCGTGAGGATCCCGCTGCGCAACGTGATGATGCGGTTCAACCCGACGGCGACCGACCGCATTCTCTATCTCGCGCACTGGGACACCCGACCCACCGCGGACAAGGCGATCAACCCGGCGGACCGAAGCACGCCGATTCCGGGTGCGAACGACGGGGCCTCCGGCGTTGCGGTGCTGCTGGGCGTGGCCGATGCGCTGCGGAAGACCCCGTCTGCGCTCGGCGTGGACCTGCTCTTCGTGGACGGCGAGGACTTCGGCAGCTTCGAGGACTCGACCGAAACGCTGCTCGGGTCTCGCTACTACGCGAAACACCAGGTGCCTGGACCCAAGCCGCTCTTCGCCGTGCTGTTCGACATGGTCGGCGACCGTGACCTGCAGATCTACCAGGAGGGGAATTCCCTCCTGGGCGCGCCAGAGGTGGTCGATCGGGTGTGGGACGCCGCGAAGATCGCCGGCTACTCGAAGGTCTTCATTGCGGCCCCGCGCCACACCCTCGTCGACGACCACGTGCCCCTGCAGCAGGCCGGCATCCGCGCCATCGACGTGGTCGACTACGACTATGGCAGCAACAACAGCCTCTGGCACACCCCCGACGACACCATCGACAAGCTGAGCGTGGAGAGCCTGCAAGCGGTGGGTGACGTAGCGATGGCCGTGATACGCCTCGAGGCTGGCGGGATAAAGTAGCCCTCCCCGTTTTCCGGGTGCGCCCGATCCGGGCGTCGTATCCGACATTCACACGCATGCCCCCCGAACACCGCGCGGTGCTGCTTCTGCTGGGCCTCGGGCTCGTTGGTCACGTTGTGCGGCTGGTCGCGTCCGACGCCAGCCAGCCGCCGGGTGAGGTGCGGCTGCTGGGCGCCTCGGCGGGCTCTGCCGCGCTCGCGCGACGCGACAGTCTGGTGCGCCTTGCCCGTCCCCTTGGCCCGGGTGAGCGGATCGACGTGGATCGCGCCTCGGCGCAGGAGCTCCAGCGGCTGCCCGGCGTCGGGTCAGGTCTGGCACGCCGAATCGTGGAGGAACGCAACCGGTCGGGGCCGTTCGGCGACACGGCGGCATTGGGCCAGGTGCCGGGCATTGGGCCAGCCAAGCTCAAGCGCATGGCGCCGAATCTTGCTTTCTCGGCTCCGCCGCGCGCGGCCGCCACGGTCGCGCCGAGCGCCGCGATCAACGATGCCCCGCCACCGGTCATCACCGACGTGATCAACCGCGGGTCGGTGACGGACCTGGAGCGGCTTTCCGGCATTGGCCGGCGCCGGGCCGCGCGAATCGTCGCCTTTCGCGACAGCGCGGGCCCCTTCCGGAGCCCCTCCGACCTGGCTCGGGTACTCGGCATCAGCCTTGCGCTTGCGCAAGGTCTCTGGACAGCAGCGGGGCAGCAATGACAGCGATGCCATGCCCATGTCTGCGTAGCATATCACTCAGCAGAGCAATCACTTAGGCACTTGGCCAGGTACGGTTGACATGGCATCAGTGGCGGTAGGCGGCAGTTCCTTCGGCGACCTCCTTCTGCAGGAAGGTCTGCTGACTCGCGACCAGCTCACGGCGGCCACCGCCGAGGCCAAGTCGTCCCGCCTGCGCCTGAGCTATGTGGTGGTGAAGCAGGGCACCGTCCCCGAAGTCGAGGTGACGAAGCTGCTCGCCCGGCACTACCGGATGCCTGCCGTCGACCTGACCAAGTTCGAAGTCGATCCGCGCACGCTCAAGCTGATTCCCGGCGAAGTCGCGGCCAAGCACGTCGTGCTGCCGCTCAAGCGCGAGGGCCGCACCCTCACGGTCGCGGTCGCGGATCCGTCCGATCACGGCCTCCTGGACGACCTCAAGTTCATCACCCGGTACGACCTCTTCCCTGTCATTGCCGGCGAGGTCACCCTCCGAAGCCTGATCGAGCGGCACTACGAGTCCGCCGGGAACGAGCAGCAGCTCGCCAACCTCCTGAAGGACATGGAGGGACTGGACGAGGATGTCGAGGTCGTCGAGGAGCGGGACGACGAGGTCGCTACCCGCGAGCAGATCGACGACGCGCCGGTCGTGAAGCTGATCAACGGCCTGCTGACTGACGCGGTGCGCCGCGGGGCCAGCGACATCCACATCGAGCCGTTCGAGCACGAGATCCGGGTGCGCTACCGCATCGACGGCGCGCTGATCGAGGTCATGAAGCCGCCGCTCAAGCTCCGGGCGGCGCTCACCAGCCGCGTCAAGATTCTCTCCCAGCTCAACATCGCCGAGCGCCGCGTGCCGCAGGACGGCCGCCTCAAGCTCAAGATGGGCAACCGGGTCATCGACTTCCGCGTGTCGACGCTGCCGGTGCTCTTCGGCGAGAAGATCGTGATGCGAATCCTTGACAAGGGCAACCTGACGCTCGACCTGAGCAAGTTCGGCTTCGAGCCCAAGGCCGAGGCGGACCTGCTGAAGGCGATCCTGAATCCGTACGGCATGGTGCTGGTCACCGGCCCGACGGGCTCGGGCAAGACGACCACGCTGTACTCGGCGCTGTCGCGCATCAATACCATCGAGACGAACATCATGACCGCGGAGGATCCCGTCGAGTACAACCTGATGGGAATTAACCAGGTGCTGGTGCGCAACGAGATCGGGCTCACCTTCGCGGCGGCGCTGAAGGCGTTCCTGCGGCAGGACCCCAACATCATCATGATCGGCGAAATCCGGGACCTGGAGACGGGCAGCATCGCCATCAAGGCGGCGCTCACCGGCCACCTGGTGCTCTCGACGCTGCACACCAACGACGCGGCCAGCACCATCACCCGCATGATCGACATGGGGCTCGAAGCGTTCAACGTCGCGAGCGCCGTCAACCTGGTGGTGGCGCAGCGACTCGTGCGCCGCATCTGCAAGTCCTGCAAGGAACCGACTACATATCCAGACGCCGTGCTGGCGTCGCTGGGCACGGATCTTGATGAGTTCCGGTCGATTCCATTCATGAAGGGCAAGGGCTGCGATGCCTGCGGCGGCCTGGGCTACAAGGGGCGCGCCGGCCTGTACGAGGTGATGAACCTGTCGGCCACGCTACGCCGGATGATCCTGCGGGGCGACGCCTCCGCCGAACTCCGGGACACTGCGGTGGCGGAGGGCATGCTGACCCTGCGCATGGACGGCATGGTGAAGGTCGCGAAGGGCGTTACCACTCTCGAAGAAGTCGTGAAGGAGACCGCAGCATGAGCGTCAACCTCCGGGTGCTCCTCGAGGAGATGATTGAACGGGAAGCCTCGGACCTCCACCTGACCGCGGGTGAACGGCCGAAGCTGCGCGTGGACGGCGACATTACCAACGCGAACTCGTGCGCCGACATCATGAATCCCAAGGACACGCTGTCGCTCGCCTATTCCGTGCTCACCGAGAACCAGAAGAAGCGGTTCGAGACCGAGGACGAGCTGGACTTCTCTTTCGGCATCCAGAACCTGGCGCGCTTCCGCGGCAACGTCTACAAGCAGCGGGGCTGCGTATCGGTGGCAATCCGCATGATCCCCTTCAATGTCCGCACCTTCAATGAGCTCGGCCTGCCGCCGGTGGTGGCGAAGCTGGCGGAGCGGCCGCGCGGCCTCATCCTGGTCACCGGGCCGACCGGCTCCGGCAAGTCCACGACGCTGGCGGCGATCATCGACAAGATCAACAAGGAGCGGAAGGGGCACATCATCACGGTGGAGGACCCGATCGAGTTCATCCACCGCCACCAGAGCTGCATCGTCAACCAGCGCGAGGTGGGCACCGACACGAAGAGCTTCTCCTCGGCGCTCAAGTACTGCCTGCGCGAGGACCCCGACGTTATTCTGGTGGGAGAAATGCGGGATCTCGAGACGGTCTCCGCGGCGCTGACCATCGCCGAAACCGGCCACCTCGCCCTCGCGACCCTGCACACCAACTCGGCGGCCGAGTCGATCAACCGCATCATCGACGTGTTCCCGGCGAGCCAGCAGTCGCAGGTGCGAGCCCAGCTTGCGTTCGTGCTCGAAGGGGTGCTCACCCAGACGCTGTTGCCGCGCCTGCGCGGCCGCGGCCGGGTCATGGCCACCGAGATCATGGTGGTGACGCCGGCCATCCGGGCGCTGATCCGCGACGACAAGGTGCACCAGATCCAGTCCTCCATGCAGGCCGGCCAGAAGTTCGGCATGCAGACGATGAACGCCTCGCTCTACCAGTTGTACATGAATCGGGAGGTTGCTCAGGAAGAGTGCCTCCGGGTGTCGCCGGACCCGAACGAGTTCCTGCGCATGATCGGCGAAAAGCCGCTCGACGACCAGGAAATTGGCTCGGCACCGTCCGGCAAGATGGCCAGCAGCAGCGGCGGGCGCCGCTAACCGGGAGAAGGACCGATGCCGCTCTTCGAGTATACCGCGCGCAACCCGACCACGGGCCAGATCCAGAAGGGTCAGCTCGACGTCCCGTCGAAGGACGACGTCACGTCGTATCTCCGGAAGAACCGGATGATGCTCGTGAGCCTCCGGGAAGCGCCCAAGCCGATCAAGCTCAGCTTCAGCTTCGGGAAGCCAAGCGTCAAGACACGCGACATCGTGATCTTCACGCGCCAATTCGCGACCATGATCAACGCCGGCCTGCCGCTGGTGCAGTCGCTCGACATCCTGAGCAAACAGACCGAGAACCAGACCCTCAAGGACGTCACCCGGTCGGTGGTGTTCGATGTGGAGGCCGGCAACACCCTGGCCGACGCGTTCCGGAAGCATCCCAACGCCTTCACCGAGCTCTACGTCAACATGATCGCGGCCGGTGAGCATGGCGGTATTCTCGACACCATCCTCCTGCGCCTGGCGACGTTCATGGAAAAGAACGACGCCCTCGTGCGCAAGGTAAAGGGCGCGATGGTGTACCCGGTGGTCATCATGAGCGTGGCGGCGATTGCCATCACGGTGCTGCTCATCTTCGTGATCCCCACCTTCTCCAAGATGTTCGCATCGGTAAACATGGAACTCCCGCTGCCGACCCGCATCGTGATCGGCATGTCCGGGTTCCTGACCAGCTTCTGGTGGCTGATCCTCGCCGCCGGCTTCGCCGCCTGGTTCGGCTTCAAGCGCTACTACGCCACCAGCAGTGGCCAAAAGGTGATCGACAGCCTGCTGCTCAAGGCCCCGGTGCTGGGCGATGTGGTACGGAAGTCCGCCGTGTCCCGCTTTACCCGTACGCTCGGCACGCTGATTTCGTCGGGCGTCAGCATCCTTGACGGGCTGGAGATCACGGCCAAGACGGCGGGCAATCGCGTGGTGCACGATGCGGTCATGGAGTCGCGGGCCTCGATCGCCGGCGGCGAGACCATCGCCGCGCCGCTCGACCGGTCCAAGGTGTTTCCGCCGATGGTCATCTCGATGATCGCGGTCGGTGAGCAGACCGGCGGCCTGGACGAAATGCTGACCAAGATCGCCGACTTCTACGACGAAGAGGTGGACGTGGCGGTGAGCGCCCTGCTCGCCCTCATGGAACCGGTGATGATCGTGGTGCTCGGCGTGGTGGTCGGCGGTATGGTGGTCGCGATGTACCTGCCGATCTTCGACATGATGAACGCGATCCAGTAGCGGACCGCGGGGGTGAGGGAGCGGCGGGGCGACACCACCACGGTGTCGCCCCGCTGCGTTTCCGCCGTGCCCGGGTGTCCTCCTGTCTGTTTCATGATCGCTTCATGCAGCGCCTGCCATATACCGCCGGCATGGAACCCCGCGAGCTGCCCCTGATCATCCAGGGTGGAATGGGCATCGCCGTCTCGGACTGGCGGCTGGCCCGTGCCGTTTCCACGCTGGGCCAGATGGGCGTCGTGTCGGGCACCGCGATCGACTCGGTGCTGGTGCGGCGGCTGCAGGACGGCGACCCCGACGGCCATGTGCGCCGCGCGATGGCGGCCTTCCCCGTGCCCGGCGTGGCCGCCCGGGTGATCGCGAAGTTCTTCCGCCCCGACGGCCGGGAGCCGGGGGCGCCCTACACGCTGCTGCCGATGTACCGACAGAGGGTGAGCCACGCCCGCGAGGCGGTGACCGTCCTGGCGGCGTTCGTCGAGGTGCACCTGGCCCGCGAGGGCCACGACGGGCTGGTGGGCATCAACCTCCTCACAAAGATCCAGCTGCCGAACCTGGCCCTGCTGTACGGCGCGATGATCGCGGGCGTGGACTTCGTGCTCATGGGCGCCGGCATCCCACGCGAAATCCCCGCCGTGATCGACCGGTTGCTGGAACACCAGCCGGCAACGCTCCGGCTCGACATGGTGGGCGCCTCGCCCGACCAGCCGGAGCTGCTGGAGTTCGATCCGCGGCGATACTGGGAGGGTGCCCCTCCTGCGCTGAACCGGCCCAAGTTCCTGCCCATCGTCGCCAGCAACTCCCTCGCGACGATGCTGGCGCGCAAGGGCGGCGGGAAGATCGACGGCTTCATCGTGGAGTTGCCGCCGGCGGGCGGGCACAATGCACCGCCGCGCGGCGAGCCCACCTTCAATGATCGGGGTGAGCCGGTGTACGGCCCGCGCGACGAAGTGGACCTCGGACAGATTCGCGAGCTCGGGCTGCCCTTCTGGGTGGCCGGTGGGATGGGCTCAGCGGCGCACCTGCGCGCGGCAACGGCCGCGGGTGCGGCCGGCATCCAGGTGGGAACCCTGTTCGCGTTCTGTGAGGAGTCCGGATTGGATCCGGCCCTGCGCGCATCGGTGCTGGAATGCGCTGCCCGGGGCGAAGTCGATGTGCTGACGAACGCGCAGGCATCGCCGACGGGATATCCGTTCAAGGTGGTTGACTGGGCCGGCAACCCGGCCGCGTCCGGTCAGCGCACGCGGATCTGCGACCTCGGGTATCTCCGGGTTGCGTACCGCACACCGGATGGGGGCATCGGCTATCGCTGCGCCAGCGAACCAGTCGATGCCTACGTGAAGAAGGGTGGCTCGGAGGCCGAGACGGCGGGCCGCGAATGCCTCTGCAACGGCCTCATGGCCAACATCGGGCTGCCCCAATTGCGCGACGGCGGAGTGCTCGAGCCGCCACTCCTCACCAGCGGCGACGACCTGCTCGCCATTGCCTCCTTCCTGGCCGGTCGCACCCGCTACCACGCTTCGGACGTCATCGACGCCTTGCTCGCCAGCAACTAAGGCGGGCGCTGATCGTTTCCCCACCATGTGACAGTCGGCCGGAAGCATCGTCCCGTGCGGATGTCAGTTTCGCGGCGGCTAACAATCCTGCCCACACGCACGCTCAAGCACCTATTTACATGTGCAGTACCGCGTTGCATACTGTGCGCGCGTCGCGCGCTTCCTCTGGCAAGCATTCTGCTATGGCGCGGAGCGAATCATCACGTACCGCACCGCTCGAGAAATACATGTTGACGATGCAGCTGTTCTCCGCTCCCCGGACCGGACGATGGTATCGCGCGCGTATGTCGGACGGTCCACACTTGCCCGCGGAGACCAAATGCGCCACCGCACCACCGCTCGCCTGCCCGTCATCGTATCACTGTGCCTTGCGGCAGGGCTCGCCGCCTGTGGCGACGACAGCGCAGCCCCGCCCGCGGCACCAGGGCCGAGCATCGAGTTCGTCAACGTGTTCCAGCCGATGGACCTGACCCCCGACGGCAGCATCGCACTGCTGCAGCAGTACAATGCGGCCGGGGAGTTCTACTTCTACCGCACGGAGACCGGCAGCCTCGAGTTCAAGGGCGTGGTGGGCGATCCGTCGCGCACCCTGGTCACCGCGATCTCGGCCAATGGCCTGGTGACCGCCCTCCATGGTGACCCGGTGCAGGCGGGCATCTGGACCGAGAACTCGGGCTGGACTGACATCCCCAGTGTCTTCACGGAGGCGTGCGGCACCGACATCGCGAGCGCCTGGGATGTCACGGCGAATGGCAGGATGGTGGTGGGCATGGCCTGGGACGAGTGCGGCGTGCAGGCATTCAAGTGGGATGCGACCGGCTCCGGCATCATGACGCTGCTTCAGCGTCTCGGCTCGCAGTGGGAAGGCAGCACCAGGCCACCGAACAACCGCGCCACCGTCATCTCGGACGATGGCAGCATCATCGGCGGCTGGGCGTCGACCGCGCAGGCCGACCGGTACCCCGCGGTGTGGCGTCCGGATGGTACGGGCTTCCTGCTGGATGGCGGAGCCGAGCCGGGCGTGTCGGGCGAGGTCATGGCCACCAGTGGAGACGGCACCTTCGTCGCCGGGTACCTGGGCGAGAATGCCTTCTACTGGACCCAGGCCGGGGGCGTTGTGAGCATCGGACGCCTTCCGCCCGCCGATGAGTTTGACTTCCACGGCGCCATCGCGAACGCCATTACCGACGACGGCAAGCTCATGTTCGGCGTGTCGGGGCAGCCCTTCTTCGGCAATGCCAATGCCTTCGTGTGGACCCAGGCGGCCGGAATGCGGAAGCTGGTGGACGTCATCACTGCTGCCGGCCTGACTGTCCCTGAGGGCACGACGCTGACCAACGTCATCGCGTCGTCGACCGACGGCACGGTGATCCTCGGGCAGGCCACGCGCGCCGACTTCAGCATTGTTTCGTTTGTTGTGCGCCTCCCGCTCTCGGCCTACGGACTGTGAGCGCGCATCCAATGACTTCCCTCATCTCCATGGCAAACCCGATGCGCCACGCGCGCCACGCTGGTACCTGGCTCATTCTCGCGACCGTGGCCGTTGCCGGCTGCAGCGGTGACGACGACTTCATCCCGGGCGTCCCGGCCCAGCTTGAGCTCGAGAAGCAAACGTTCACGTTCAATTCCCTTGGCCAGAGCCAGCTGTTCCTGGCGACGGCTACTGATGGTGGTGGCGATCCGGTCGACGCGGCGCTCAATTGGTCTACGTCCGATCCCGCCATCGTGAAGGTCAATGGCGACGGCCTTGCAACGGCGATCAGCCCGGGCGAGGCGACGGTCATGGTGTCGTACGGCTCGCTCTCGTCGGAGATGACCGTCACCATAACCCAGACCCCGGCACACCTCTTCACCGGCCTGGGCAACTTTCAGTCAGGCACCCCCTCGGCGGTGCTGCCCACGCCGCTCACGGTGATCGTCACCGACGCGCTGTTCTCCCGCGTTGCCGGCGCCCAGGTGCAGTTTGCCACCACGAGCCCCGGCGCCAGCATTACTCCCTCGACGGTCGTCACCGCCGATGAGTTCGGCCAAGCGTCCGCCAGCATGACCCTGGGTTCGGCGGTGGGGACCTACACCGCCACCGCCACGCTCCCGGGCACCACGCAGAGTGTCACGTTTACGGCGAACGCACGCATTCCGGGGCCGTTCGACATCGAGTTGGTGTTCGTCAACGGAAGTCCGACGGCGGCGCAGGCGGACGCGTTTGCCCAGGCGGAGGCGCGCTGGGAGGACATCATTACGTCCGACCTGCCGGATGACTACGCAGTACTCGACCCATACAGCTGCGGCAACCCAACCGCGATCGACCGCCCCATTGATGACCTCGTCATCTTCGTGGACGTGGGCGATATCGACGGCGTCGGTGGCATCCTCGGCGGGGCTGGGGTCTGCTACCTCCACGACGTGGGCCTGCTTCCGGCCATCGGGCAGATGAGGCTGGATGGTGCCGACCTGTCCGACCTGGAGGCAAACGGGCTCCTCGTGCCGGTGGTCACCCACGAGATGGGTCACGTCCTGGGCATCGGCACGCTGTGGGCTGATCAGGGCCTGCTCGCCGACGCGTCGCTGTCGGGCGGTACCGATCCGCACTTCACCGGAACGAACGCGCTCGCAGCGTTCGACCTGGTGGGTGGCGACACCTACGTCGGCGCCAAGGTTCCGGTCGAGGACCAGGGCGGACAAGGCACCGCCGATGCGCATTGGCGCGAGTCGGTGTTCAACAACGAGCTCATGACCGGGTACATCAACTTCGGCGAGAACCCGCTCAGTCGCGTGACGATCGGGTCGCTATGGGACAACGGCTATGACGTTGACCTGAGCAAGGCCGATGCCTTCTCGATCCTGGCGTTGCTCCGGTCCTCCTCGTCGAGGACGATCAAGCTGCATAGCGACATCATGCGTGGGCCGATCAAGATCATCAACAAGCGGGGCGAGGTCGTGGGGACCTACCGCAAGTAACGCGGCGGGGACCAGGATGGGAGACCTCGGGGCCACGCGCCCCGAGGTCTCTTGTTTTGACCCTCGCGCAGGAAGCGGCAACGGACTAGGATCAAGGCAGAGTAAAGTCCCGCTTACGGAGTGCGAATGCGTACCGCCTTTTATCTCGATGTCACGGCCGTGGTTGCGGGCCTGCTGCTGATGTGGACCGGCCTGACCCACCTGCCACCGACGCGCTGGCTCTTCGCCGGCGACCGGAGCATTGGCTGGGAGTTGGGCTCCATCGTCCTTTCGCTGGTGGGTGCCGCGCTGGTCTGGTGGCGTGCCCGGCAGGCGGTGTCGGCGCCGTTGCCGCTCCCGTCAATCCCCGGCGTGGCGGCGCGGGTGTCGGGCGTCGGCAGCCTGCTGCTTGGTGCGGCCTCGAGCCTCATGCTGTTCTGGTGGCTCGCGAGTGGACGGCATCGCCTGCCGTTCGGTCCGGTGGGCTGGTTCTTCGGTCTGGCGGCCCTGGTCGTTCTCACGTGGTGCGCCATCGCTGCGGGGTCGCTCTGGCTCGGCCGGGCCACTGAGCGGGAGCGGGAAGCCGATCCGACGGTCGGGTCCCCCATTGGTCTGTCGGCTGACTGAATCCTGGAGTCGTGTGACATGACCGCACAGCCATCCGAGACAGTCACCCGCGATGCATACCTCGCCGAGGCCAACGCCGAGCTCGACGCCATGCTGGGTGAAGTGGGAGAGGTCGAGGCGACCCCCCCGCCGCCGGCCGAGGCGGAGCCAAGCTGGATGCGGTGGCTGGTCATCGCCGTGGTTGCCGTGGCAGTGTTCGTCATCGGCATGGTGCTGCTGCGGGGCCGCCGGCCCACCCGGATGGCGATCAGCGGGCTTCGCTGATCGACCAATCGTCACAATCTGAAACATTGGCTGGGGCCTTGGCGTAGGGGCACCGTTCTCGGTACGCCCCGTATTCGCTGCAGGAGGCTCCATGCGTTCCATCTGGGTTCGCGCCGGTGTCGGCGCCCTTGCCGTGTTTGGGCTCGGCATGTTGCTCTACACCGTGGCCCGCCGCACGAAGGGGCGGGCCAGGCAGGCGCTGATCGAGCTGAAGTCGGAGCTCGATTCTGGTACCGGGGTGGCCATGGACTCGGTGGACCATGCCATCCCGTTCGTGCTCGACGGCAGGACGCTTGGGCGGCTCACCAGCTTGACGCTGAATCCGGGCGCCGGCGGTGCCGCACCGGCCCTCCACGCATTGGTGGCACTCGACCGGGATCAGCTCGACCCGGCCATGCTTTCCTCTTGCGACCTGGTGCCAGTGAGCCCGGACAAGTTCGAGGTGACGCAGGGCTTTCGCTGCGCCACGCCAGCCGACCGCGGGTTGCGCTCACTTGGCGAAGTGCGCTTCGAGCCGGTTGGTGTGGTGCGGCCGGTGCGGGCGGACAAGGCGGCGCTGGCCCGGCTGCGCCAGCACGGCGCGATCACCATCGACTCGTCGCATCGGGGTGTGCACATCAACGCCACCGGCGACAGCGGCGAGCTCGTCAGCATCAGCGCCGACAGCAACGGTGCGTTCATCCACGTCAACGACGGCAAGGGCAAGGTGGTGCGGATGACGGCGGACAAGAACGGGCTGGTGCTCAAGGTGGACTCGAGCGCGTCCAGGTAGGCTGGTCGCGCCCGGAGTCGGCTGGGGGCGGGCCTGATGGCCCGCCCCTAGCGATTTGTGCCCGGCGGGTTTCCGGGAATGTTCTGCGGCGGCCCCGGTCGGCGCCCATAGGCGGCCACGCGCCAGACGCCATCGACGTCGCGCACCACGGTAAGTTCCTCGCCCCCGAGCGTCTCGTTGTTGTAGCGCACCGCAAACTCGAACCGCACAAACTCGGGAAAGGTGAACGGCGGTCGCACGAACGACTGCTGAAGGGTCAGTACCTCGCGGCCGACGACGGTATAGGGATTTCCGGTCTGGGGCCGCAGCGTTGCCATCCACGCGGTGGAGGAATCGCGCCGCAGTACTATCGCCACCTGGGCCCATGCTTCATCGACCCGACCCGCGTCCATCAGGCCCAGCCATGGCTCCGCCACGGCGGCGGCGGCGGTGATGCCCTGGTCCATCCGGGCGAGCCGTTCGCGGGACACCAGCTGGGCGTCGAGCTGCGTCACTGAAACGCCGAGCAGCAGACAGGGTAGAATGCAGTTCATGGTCCGTCCTCTGAGGTTTTTCCGGCGAGCCTGCAATTAGCCCAGAATCGGCCGCGCCCGCCATGCTGGCGCGGCAGAGGCGTCACGCGCTTTGGGCGCTGCTTGCGGCGGTGCCGATCGCGGTGCTGCTGTTTCTCGCGCTGCGGCATCGCCGCACCCTCCTGGAAACGTCGCTGCACGACTGGGCCATCTCCCAGGTCGCCGAGGCCACCGACAGCGTGTACCGGTTGTCGATGGGCCGTGTGCACCTGAGCGTCGTGGCCGGCCGGATCGCGGTCGACTCGCTTCGGCTGGTAACGGATACCTCCCGGAACTCCTTCCGCGCCGCGCCCCTGCCGGTCCTCACGGTGAGTGCCACGGGGTGCCGAGTGCTCGGCATCGACATCTGGCAGATGCTCACGGCCCGCGGGGTGATCGCCCGGCTCTTCCGGTGCGACGACATTGCGGCGGTGGTGGTGGAGACGGTCCGGGACACCGTTTCGGCACAACCGGCAGCGGCGGATGCCCGGAGGGCCATGCCATTCATCCGGGACAGCATCCTGCTTCCCTCGCTGCTCCCGGTGATCGTCGTGCATGGTACCGAGTTGCCGCGTCTCTCGCTCGACTACACCCGCCGGGGCCGCGGAGGCGCCACGACGCATTTTACCCTGCAGCGTCTCAGCATCCAGTTGCGCGAGACGCGGATCGATCCAGGGGTGCGGCCGAGGGACCGGAAGCCGCTCTTCAGCGAGCAGGCAGTGGTCACCGCCGACCTCCTGACGCTTGGTGGTGAGGAGCAGGCGGTCGTACTGGGTCGTCTGCGTGGCAACCTCACCGACTCGACGCTGGCGCTTGACGCCATCGTCGTGGGGCCACCGGCCTCCGATGCCGACTGGCTCAAGGCACAGAAACGGCGATCCGACCTGATCCGGTTCCACCTCGACAGCGCGCGATTCAAGGGAGTAGACTACCGGCGTCTGGGCAGCGCCGAGGGGGCGATCATCGCGCGTCACGCGCGACTCCACGGGTTCAGGCTCGATGTGCTGTCCGACAAGCGCCTGCCCGCCGGCCCGCCGCACAGGCGCCGGACGCCTCAGCAATGGGTGGCATCGCTCGATCGGCCGCTGGCGCTGGATACCGTCATCATTGCGGGCGGAAAGATTGCCTACAGTGAGCACGCCGTCGGTCGTGCCCAGGTGGGCAAGATGACGTGGGAGCAGATCCAGGCCCAGGTCACCGACGTGCGCACGGTGGCGCGTGTCGGGTCGCCCGCGCCTCTCATGCTGGTGCGGGCCTCCGCGCTGCTGCAGGGACAGGGCAAGCTCGACGTGCATATCGAGATCCCGCTCACCGCGGACCAGTTCAACATGAAATATTTCGGCTCGCTTGGGCCAATCAGCATGATGGCCTTCAACAGCTACGCCGAGCAGGTGATGCCGGTTCGCGCGACCAGCGGCGCAATGCATTCCGTGCGCTTTTCAATCGTCGTGCGGAATGGGCGCTCGACCGGCCAGGTTGTGCCACTGTATGGCGACTTCAAGGTGGCACTCGAGGACAAGCAGGGGAGCTTCCTCAAGAAGGCGGGGCTTTCCGTGGCCTCGTTCCTGGCCAACAGCTTCAAGATCCGGGGCGACAACCCGGGGAAGCCAGGGCAGGTGCCGGTGGTGGGACGAGTCAACCGGCCGTACGCGCCCACGGCGTCACTGCCCCAGGTGTTCTGGCTCGCCTTGAAGGAGGGCCTGGGCAAGGTGTTCCTCAAGTAGGCGAGGTATTCTTCTACCGCGACATCTACGGTCACGATCGCACGCTCAACCGATTGCTCCTGAAGGGCTATCCCTATCCGCGCTGACGCCGTGTTTCCTGGCCTCGCTGTGCTCCTGCTCCTCGCCACCGCACCGGCCACGGCCACCCAGGACCGGGCGGCGCCATCCACGCCAGCCGACTCCAGCATCGCCGCGAGCCTGCGTGAGCGCGCCGCGGCGCGCCGCTTCGATGCGATGCGCTGGCCGGACGTGAGCGATGCGCGGGCCACCCTTCGGGGATTGTACGAAGCCAACAGTTGGCAGCCGCTCTTTCTCGACTCGCTCGGTCGCCCCACCGCTGCGACGCGGGCGCTGGTGCAGCGGCTGCTGGCCTTGGCCGACCTTGGCCTCGACCCCGCCGATTTCAACGCGGCGGTGCATGACAGCCTGCTGGCGGTGCTGGAGCGGGGGGATACCGAATGGACGGCCACCGACCTCGCCGCCTTCGATGCGCGGCTCGCCGTGGACGTCATCCGCTACGTCGCGGCGATGCGCTACGGGCGGGCGCGGCTGCGCTGGGTGGACGATACCGTGAACACCGGGAAGGGGATCCTCACGGTGCGCCGCGCCCCGATGGATGCTGGCGAGGTCATTACCACTGTCCGCATGTCACCCGAGCCGGCCACGGTGCTGTTCCAGCTGGAGGCCCGGGGGCCGGAGTATCGGCAGCTGCAGGTGGCGCTCGCGCGCTATCGCGGGCTGGCTGGCGACAGCACACTCGCCATGCTGCCGCCAATGCCCGCGCGGCTCGCGCCGGGCCAGCGGTACGCCGGTGCCGCGGCGCTGCGCCGGCTCCTGATGGCCCTTGGCGACCTTCCCGACACACTGGCGGCACCGAACGCCGAGTCGGATACCATCTACGACGCGACACTGGCGCGGGGTGTGAAGCGGCTGCAGCAACGGGAAAATCTTCCGCCCGACGGGATCATCGCGGCGAAGACGGCGGCCCGGCTGGCGGCGCCCTTCCAGACGCCGGTCCGCGCGATCAGCATGACGATGGAGCGGATGCGGGGCATGCCGGCGCCGCCGGTCGACAGCCTCTGGATCCGGGTGAACATCCCCGAGTTCCGCATGCGCGTCATGCTGCCCGCCGGCGGCCCGCCCCCGGTGGTGATGAACGTGGTGGTGGGGGGACGGGGACGGAATGAAACACCCGAACTGGCGAGCACCGTCAACATGATCGTGTTCAGTCCCACCTGGCGGGTGCCGCCGCGGATCATCCGCGACGAGATCGTGCCCAAGGCGCTGAGCGACTCCATGTACCTGACGCGGCAGGGCATGGAACTGGTGCGGAAGGGCGAGGTCGTCCCGGCGACGCCCGAGAACCTGGCGCTCGTGGGGGATTCCATCGGCGTGCGGCAGCGTCCCGGCGACGTGAATGCGCTCGGAACGGTGAAGTTCATCTTCCCCAACCCGTACGGCGTGTACCTGCATGACACGCCGACCAAGTCCACGTTCCGGCGCGCGAACCGCGCGGAGAGTCACGGGTGCGTGCGGCTGGCCGATGCGCCGTCCCTGGCCACCTGGCTCCTGCGCGCCGATTCGGCATGGACCGCGGAACGGATGAAGCTGGCGATGGCCTCGCCCAAGCCGATCGACGTGACTCTCGGCCAGGGTGTTCCGCTGCGCCTCGTGTACGAGACGGCGGTGCCACGGGACGATGGCGGCGTGGACTTCATCGCCGATGTGTATGGTCGTGATCGCAACATGGAACTCGCCCTGCAGCAGGGGTATCCCTACCCGCCCCGGCAAGTCCCCTTGGTGAAAAAGAAGTAGACACCAGAATCTGCGGGTGCCGCCCCGAGGGGGCGCGCCCTATCTTCCCTGCTGGCCGGGCCCGTATCTTGTTCCTGAACGGGTCCATCACCAGACGGAAGGGTGTTGATGACGCAGGTGAACCGAGGATGGCGCGCGCAGGGGCTCATGTCGACAGCCGGAACGGTTGTTGTTGCGCTTGCGCTACTTGCGTCCACCCTGGGCATGAGTCCTCCCCGGAGGGTCGGAAGCATCGATTCCGTCCCGGTGAAGGACAGTGCAAATGTTGTCCTGCCGCAATTCCTCGGGTTCAGCGGCAAGCTGCGGGCGGTGCAGGTCACTCCCGAAAAGATCGGCGAGAGCCCGGAACTGGCCGCGATGATGGAGCAGTATGGCATCGCGCAGGCCGGCATTCACCAGATCGGGCTGGTCTCGGCGGGGGGCGACTCCATTGCGTTGATTGCGCTGATCCCCTTCGCGGCCAAGAGCGGCGGCACCTTCCAGGGCTATCGCATCGGCTACTGGCCGCGGGAGCGGAGGCCGGTCACGCTGTACGGACTCCCCGAGGGATTTATCGAGGTGACGCCGGACAACCAGGACGTGATGCTGTCGTCGCGCTTCCGGGTTCGCGACTTCCTGACCAAGGACCAGAGTACCGTCTGGCCCAAGTACCTCGTGGTGCAGCCCACGCTGCTCGACAAGCTCGAGCTGATTGCCGATGCCCTGGAGCGGCTGGGCAAGCCGTCGACCATTAAGGTGCTCTCCGGCTTCCGCACGCCGCAGTACAACGCGAAGGGCGCTTGCCGCCGTTGCGGGCGCGCGAAGGACAGCCGGCACATGTACGGCGACGCGTCGGACATCTACGTGGATGGTGACGGCAACGGTCGCATGGATGACCTGAACGGGGACGGCCGGATCAACGTGGCCGACGCCCGGTACCTCGCGCGCATCGCCGACCAGGTGGAGAGTGAGCATCCTGAACTGACCGGTGGCATCGGCATCTACCGTAGCACCGGGGCGCACGGACCATTCGTGCATGTGGACACGCGCGGGTTCGTGGCGCGCTGGTAGGTAGGCGTGAGGCGTTAGGCGTTAGGCGTTAGGCGTTAGGCGTTGGGCGTGAGGCGCAGGCGCTTCGCTGAAATGAGAAACAGGGAGGAACGCAAAGGCGTCCTCCCTGTTTTCTTTCTCCTCCACCACCGAAAACCTAACGCCTAACGCCCAACGCCCAACGCCTACTGCTTGCAGGGCGCCTTTGGATCGGGCTTCGGCTGGTCGACCACCATGCGATGGTCGTCGTTCGCGACCACCAGCGCCACGTTGGCAATGAACGTGTCGATCCGCGCCATCTTGTTGTAGTTGATGAACTGCGGCTCATCGGTGAGCTGGTGGTAGTCCTGGTGCACGCCCGTGGTGAAGAACACCACCGGAATGCCGAACCGGGCATAGCTCGCATGGTCGCTGCGGCAGTAGATGTTCGCTGGGTGACCATTGGCATCGAGCGTGTAGTCAAACGCGAAGCCGTACTTCCCGTCGACGTTCACCTTCTCGACCAGGTCGCCGAGCTGGGTCGAGAGGCGGCGTGAGCCGACCAGCTGCAGGTAGTTCGGGCCACCCCTGGTCTTGCCATCACCCAAAACGTCGTCGGTCGCCCCCCCACGCCCCACCATGTCGAGGTTGAGCTGTGCGACGATGGAGTCGCGCGGCACGGTGGGATTGTCGGTGAAGAACTCCGAGCCCCAGAGGCCCTTTTCCTCGCCGGTGTGCCACACAAAAATGATCGACCGCCTCGGCTTGGCCTTGCTCTTGACCAGCGCGCCGGCAATGGCGAGCACGGAGACGGACCCGGAACCGTCATCGTCGGCGCCGTTGTTGATCGAGTCGAGCCTGGGCTTGTTCACCTTGCGCAGGCTGTCCAGCGTGGCCTGTACCTTCACCAACTCTTCCGGCGTCGGCTTCCTGTTGTCGCTCTCGGCGCCGGCGGGCCGCATGATGTGATTGAAGGCCCAGATGGAGTCGTGGTCCACCGGCGGGCCCTGGGCGAGACCGATATGGTCGTTGTGCGCGCCGACGGCGACGTACTGGCTCATGAGCCTGGGGTCGCTGCCGCGCAGGATGGCCACCACGTTGCGGGCCGGCGTGCTGACGTCGGTGGTAAGCATGCTGATGTTGGCGGACACCGGACGACCAGTCGCACCGGCCGCGGTGCTTGCCGGGCTGGCGCCGAGGATCGTCTCCGCGGTGGCGGGCGAGATCAGCATCGCGAACGGGCCAGTGGCCGGGCCGGCCTGGTCCGCGCTCTTCATCGATACCTGCGGCTCCGACAGGAACCCAACCACCTGCGGCGGGACGATATCGAGGGCGATCACGGCGATGCCCGCCGCACTCGCATACTTCTTCCGGTCGAGACCCTGCCAGAACTGCCAGATCGGTTGCCCGCTCTTGCCGATCGGGGGCGAGAATACGACGAGCTTGCCGGTGATTTGCGCCTCGGTCAGGCTGGCGGTGGTGTCGCCGATACGACCGGCGTACACGGATCCGATGTTGTTCGCGGTGAACGACGGCGAGAAGCCGAGTTGCGAGACCGCCCCGAAGCTCACCCAGTCCTTGCCCGGCGCGAGCGACACGCCGCCGGCCGTCAGGTTCGACGCCGGGTCCATTCCCTTGTTGATCAGCGGAACGATCTGGAACCAGGTGCCATTCTCGCCGGCGGGCTCGAGGCCCAGCGCCTTGGCCTGTGCGGCGATGAAGGTGGTGCCCTTGACGTTGCCGATGGTGCCGGCCTCGCGGCCCTGCATCGAGTCATCGGCGAAGGCGTACAGTTCGGTCTTCAGGGTGGCAGGCGACACCGCCGGGAAGGCGGTACCCGGAGCTGGCTGGGTGGCGGGGGTCTTCTGGCCGCTGCTGCACGCAGCCAAGGCGGCCAGGGCGATCGGCCCCAGTTGATGGCGCAGTCTCAAGACGGTCTCCCAGATGGGGTAAGTGGCACGGGCACAAGGTAATGCGGGCCGTACGGGCGGACCAGCGAAAAGTTGCGGCGTTGTCTCCCGGGGACGCTGTCGCAGCCCGAAACTGTACCGAAGCGCGACGCATTGCCCGGCGGGGGGCTGCCTTACATATTTTCGCCTGTCATGATGTCCCACTCAGTCCTGCGATCGGTGGTCCGGCGGTGCATCGCCGCGGTTGCCCTGTTCGGGTTCTCCCTGAACGTGGCGACGCCGACGAGCATGCACGGCTGCGCTCATCCGGCGCCAGCGGTGGCGCCGGCGGCCAGTGGCATTCACGCGGGCCATCATGGGCAGCCGGCTGATCCCGCGCCGTCGGAGCCGTCGTCGCACGGCACGACGTGCCAGTGCGTCGGTCACTCCTGCGGCACCATGCTCGCGGTGCCGACCCCGGTCGCCACCGGTCCCCGCGCGGTGCCCGTGGTCACCCGGTCCGAGCCGGTCCGCAGTGCCGATCGCCTCCCGGCGGTCGACCAGCATCTCCTTCCCTTCGCCGTCGGTCCTCCCAGCAGCCTCCTCGCCTGACCAGCTAGTGCTCGTGGTTCTGCGCCCTTGATTGAGGGGCGTGTGTCGCTGTCCCTGGAGTCACATGACGTTCTACCGGCTGATCCTCGCCTCGGCGATGGTTGGCGTCCTTGTGGGTGCCGTTCCGCTCTCGGCGCAGGTGCGCGCTGACACGGCAAGGGTGCGCACGCTCGATTCAATCGTGGTGGTGGCCGCCCCCAGGCGCGAGGCTGCCCCGCCGGTGTCGACCATCACGGTCGATCCGGCGACGCTGCGCCGTACCCAGGCTACCAATGCCTGGGACCTGGTGCGTCGCACCACCGGCGTCGAGGTGCATGAGCAGGGGCAGGGACCGGGGTTCGCTTCCAACGTGGTGCTGCGCGGGTTCTCCTCGGATCATTCGTCGGATGCGCTGCTGGTGCTCGATGGCGTGCCGATCAACCTGCCGATCCACGGCCATGTGGAGGGCTACAGCGACTGGAGTCCTCTCGCGGCGCCATCGGTTGGCGCGATGCGCGTCGTCCATGGGCCGGCGAGCCCGCTCTACGGTGACTTCAACTTTGGTGGTGTGATCGAGGTCTCGTCGCCCAGCGACCTCACCACCACGAACGGGCAGCTCGGCGTGTCCAGCTTCGGGGACGTGACGGGCTGGGTGCGCACCGGGAAGCGCAACCAGAAGTCCGGCTTCTTCGCCAGCGCACTGGGCGAACGGGAGCAGGGGTGGCGGGACAACTCCAGCTACTGGCTGGGCAGCGGCTCGCTGCGTGGCTGGCGCCAGGCTGGCAAGGGCCGGCTCGAGGGCGGCCTGCTGCTCTATGGCTCTGACTGGCGCTCGGCGGGATTCCTCTCGGTGCAGCAGTTCAACGCCGGCGACCTGACGGCCGCGATCGACACCAGCGACGGCGGGGATGCGCAGCGGCTTATCGCCACAGGTCGCTACACCGCGGTCAGCAGTTCCGGCACCGGCGTGGAGGTCTCCGGATGGGTGCAGGGGGTACGGACGCACCTCTTCCTGACTGTGCCGGAGGACGGCGTGCAGCAGCAGCAGGAAGAACTCGACCGGCGCGTGGCGTTCGGGACGCAGGCGAGGATGGGGTGGAACGGGTCGGCGGGCGAGTTCACCGCCGGCGTGGCCGGCCGGCTCGACCTCAGCAAGTACGACCTGTACCAGACGCAGGACCGCGCGGTCGAGGATACGGCGACGTTGAACAACGGCCAGTACCTGTCGGGGTCACTGTTCGGCCGGTGGCAGAAGTTCGCCTGGTCGCGGGTGGCGTTCGACGTCGGCATGCGGCTGGACGTGCTGCAGTACGGCAGCCAGAACCTGCAGGTGGCGAATGCCCCGATGGTGCACGCCACGTCGGTGCAGGTGAACCCCAAGTTCGGGGCCCGCTACATCCTCAGCAGCAAGGCGGCGCTGCTGGCCTCGGTGGCGCGCGGCTTCCGCGGGGCACCAGGCGTGGTGACGGATCCGTCGCTGCCACCGCTCAGCATGTGGGGCATCGAGGTTGGCACGCAGCTCGTGTTCGGCGGCTTCACCGCCGACCTGGCGCTCTTCCGGATGGATGTGCAGAACGACCGGATCCAGGACCCGGTCACGCTGCAGGTGCTCGAAACCGGGGCCAGCTACCGGCAGGGCGTCTCCGCCCGGCTGGGCTGGCAGGCGAGCGGCCGGCTCAGTTTTCAGGCCAACGCCACCTTCAACAATGCGCGCATCAAGGAGAGCGATCCACCAAGCGTGATACCGGTGGCGGCGCTGCTGAACGGGACGATCCAGCTCGACCCGACCATCCTGTTTCATCTGGTGCCGCCCCGGCCGGGCGATCCGGTGCCGGCGGTCGCAGACTACACCGCATCGCTGGGCGGGGAGTTACGCATCGGGCGTCGCGGGATGGTCGGTGCCCGGGTGCGCGTGGGCGGGCCCTTCACGCCGATCGGGGAGCCCCTGGTCCAGACACAGCCGTTCGCCGTCCTCGACCTTGGCGGCCAGCTGCCGCTCGGCCGGGGCGGGCCCACGCTCGATATCGCCGTACAGAACGTCACCAGCACCAAGTTTCCCGAGATCCGTTCCAGTGGCTTCATCAACCCCGGCACACCCGTCGTGCTTCGCATGGCGGTGAGCTTCGACACGCCGTGACATGCGGCGCCAACACTCAGGAGAACGATCATGAAGGCACATACACTCAAGCTGTTGCTGGTCACCACGGCGTTCGCGTTCACGCTCGCCGCATGTTCGAGTGACGAGTCGGCGCCCGACCATGGGACGCCGGCTAGCGTCAAGCTCTTCGATACCGAGACCAACGCCGAGCTGCAGCCGATCGAACTGCCGGCCAGCGCGACGACCCGGGTGACGGTCCACTTCTACGACGCCGACGGCGACGACATCAGCCAGGGGCTGATCGACACCGGTCATGCCACGTCGCTGACCTTTGCCAGCGTCGCATTCGCCACGAGCGCCAATGTGGCGGGCGAAGTGTTTCAGCGCGATGTCACGGTGTTCGCCGACCCGCTCGAGGCGTCGACGGTCACGGTGGGCTACGGCCACGATGTGGACGCGGATGAGCTCGCCTTCGGGCCCTACCCGGTGACGGCCGTTGAGGGTCCGCTCGCCCTCCGGACCGCCGGCCGCTGATAATCAACTACGATCCGGTCAAGGAGAGACGATCCATGCGCAAGAGCCTTCTGGGTACCCTGCTCGCCGGTGTTGCTTTCAGCCTCACGCTCGCGGCCTGCTCGAGCGACGAGCCGGGCGACCAGGCCGTGGCCATCACCTTCCGTCCGCAGGTGGGAACGGAGGTCTTTTCCTGCAGTGCCAGCTATACCGGCATCGGCACGACGGCGTCCGACGTGCAGTTCACCGACTTCAAGCTGTACGTGAGTGACGTGCGGCTGGTCACGGCGTCGGGAGTGGAGGAGCCGGTGACGCTGGCGCAGGATGGCGAGTGGCAACTGGACAATGTCGCCTTGCTCGACTTCGACAACGGCACCGGCAACTGCGCCGGATCGGTCGAAACGAATTACCAGGTCACCGGCACCGTTCCGGCCGGCAGCTACACCGGCATCAAGTTCACCATGGGGCTTCCGTTCGCAATGAACCACGGTGATGTGGCGACGGCCGCGGCACCGCTCAATTCCACTGATATGTTCTGGGTGTGGAACTTCGGCTACAAGTTCCTGAAGGTGGACCTGAGCACCACCGGGCAGCCGGGCGGGTTCTTCGTGCATATCGGGAGCACGGGGTGCAACGGCGCCACGTTCACTTCGCCGCCCACCTCGTGCGATTTCCCCAATCGCGACACCATCACCCTCACCGGCTTCAACGCCGCGAACAACGTCGTCGTGGTGGACCCGAAGGCCATCCTCACGGCGTCGAACGTCAACGAGGACAACGGGGACGAGCCGGGCTGCATGTCGAGCCAGACCGACCCGGAGTGCGTCCCGCTCTTCTCGCGCATCGGCCTCCCGTTCGCCGGGGCACCGGCTGGCGCACAACAGCTCTTCCGCGTCGAGGCGCAGTGAGGTTTTGGGCTTGCCTGATCGTCGCCGCAACCCTTGCGGGTTGCGGTGGCGAGGCCCTCGGGCCGTCGGGTGATGCATTCGCCTGGCGGCTTCCGGCGCGCTTCCCGGTGCCGCTGGTGCCCGACTCAAACCCGATGACCAACGCCAAGGTGGACCTGGGGCGCCACCTGTTCTACGACAGGAGAATGTCGATTACCCAGCAGTTCTCCTGTGCCTCGTGTCACCAGCAGTCGCGCGCGTTTACCGATGGACTCGACGTTGCCGTCGGCGCCACCGGCCAGCCGCACCCGCGCAACAGCATGACACTCGCCAACGTGGCGTATCCCAGTTCGCTCAACTGGGCCAACCCTTTGACCAGGAACCACGAACAGCAGGCGCTCATTCCGATGTTCGGGGACAATCCGGTAGAACTCGGGCTTACGGGCGAGGAGGATGCGCTGCTGGCGCGGTTCCGGGCAGACCGCACCTACCAGGGGCTGTTTCCCGCGGCGTTTCCCGAGGCCAGCGATCCCGTCAGCATCGATGCCATCGCGAAGGCGCTGGCCGCCTTTCAGCGTACCATGATCTCGGGCGATGCGCCCTATGACCGGTACCTGGCGGGTGATCGCGGCGCGATTTCCGAATCGGCTGTGCGCGGGGAGTCGCTCTTTTTCAGTGAGCGGCTCGAGTGCCATCACTGCCACAGCAGCTTCAACCTCTCGGGATCGGTGCAGTACGTGGGCAAGGAGTTCCGGGACCAGGAGTTCTTCAACAACGGGCTGTACAACATCGGTGGCACCGGCGCGTATCCGGATGACAATCGCGGCATCTTCACCTTCACGCAGAAGCCGGAGGACATGGGCCGCTTCAAGGCCCCGACCCTCCGCAACGTCACCGTCACCGCGCCCTACATGCACGATGGCAGCATCGCCACCCTCGACGGGGTGATCGACCACTACGCGGCGGGAGGTCGCACCATCGAGTCGGGGCCGTTCGCGGGGAACGGCAGCCAGAGTCCCTTCAAGAGCGGGTTTGTCCCGGGCTTCACCCTGACTCCGGGAGAGCGAGAAGACATCCTCGCGTTCCTCCGAAGCCTCACCGACGACGGGTTCCTGCGCGATCCGCGGTTCGCGAATCCCTGGCCGGCCGGCGGGCCGGGCGGTCCGTGATGGTGGCCTGGTCCTGGCGCTTCCTGCTGGCCCTTACGCCGCTTGTAGTGGCGGCACCCGCTTCGGCTGCCCGGCACAACCGCCTGGTCAAGGCGGAACCCGGGGTCGACTCCACAGTGGCGACGTCGCCCAGCCAGATCCGTCTCTGGTTCAAGGAAGCGCCTGAACTCGCGGTGAGCTCGATCAGGCTGGCGGACGCGGCGGCGAAGCCGATCGCGACCGGCGTGGTGAAGGCGACGGATGACAAGATGTCCATCGCGGTGACGGTGTCCGCGCCGCTCCCGCCCGGCAAGTACACCGTCACCTGGAAGACGGCGGGAGCGGACGGCCATGTGATCAGGGGGAGCTTCGGGTTTACTGTAGGGTCGTGACCTTTGCGGCCAACTGGCTCACCTTCGTCGCGGTTTTCGCCCTGATCGGCGCTGCCGGGGCGCGCACGCTCTTCGTGCGGCTGATGGCGTCGGACCACGGCGTGGGCGCCTGGCCGGACGCGGATGCGCTCGCGCGGCGGATCGGTGCCGCAGCGGCGGTGGCGCTGCTGCTAGCCGCGGCGTTCCGGCTGCTGGCCCAGGCGGAGAGTGTGCTGGATCCCGGTGAATACCTGAGCCTGGCCACGGTAGGTGCGGTGTGGTCGACGGCGTGGGGGCGTGGCTGGGGGTGGCAGGTGGGAGCGGCAGCGCTGGCGATCGTGCTGTCACTGGGCCCCGCGGGGATGGCGGTCGCCGGCGCGCTGATCGTGTCGGCGACCTTGCCGTTGACGGGCCACGCGGTCGAAGCGCCGACCGGACCGGTGGTGGGCGTGGCCCTGGCCGGTGCCCATGCGTTCGCCGGTGGCCTGTGGCTCGGCACGCTCGCCGTAGCGCTCTTCACCTGGCAGCGGTCGGACCCGCCGGAGCGCTCGGGGCGACGTCACGCGCGCCTGGCGCGGCTCATCGAGAAGTTCTCTCCGTTGGCACTCGCGTCAGCCGCCGTGCTGGTGGCCTCCGGTATCGGGGAGGCGCTCGGTCTCGTGGGCAGCCTTCGCGCGCTGTGGCAGACGGTGTATGGCCAGCGCCTCCTGCTCAAGGTGGGACTGCTGGTCGTGCTGCTGGCCTTTGGTGCCTGGAACTGGCGCGTGCTGAAGCCGCAGCTCGGCGCGCGGGGGTCGAGTCGCCGGCTGCTGCGGACGGCAGGAATCGAGGTCGTTGTTGCCGTTGCCATCCTCGCGGTCACCGCGAGCCTGGTATCGTTGCCGGCTGGGGAGTAGCTACAGCATGAGGTGCGCGAGCACCTGACCCTGTGGTGGCCCGGTGGCGGCGCCCGCCGGCTCGACCGAGAGTGCCGCGCCCAGCACATTGCCGCCCTCCTTCGGCATGCCCATCGTCAGCACCGCCGAGCGATCCGCGTTGATGCCCAGCTCGGCGCCCCGCACCATGCCGTCATCGCAGATGAACCAGAACTGGTAGTGCTCGCCTGGCGGCAGTGGCGGGAGGTTGTGCACCACCACGTTCCAGCGATGCGACACCGGGTCAGCCAGGATGGTGATGCCGCCCTCCTGCCCGCCCATCTGCACCGACGCGTGCATCACCTTCCGGGTGTTGCGGAGCACCGACAGTGTATCGCGTGCCGCCTCCAGCGCGTGCGCCGTCGCGGCGAGGCGCGCCGTGGCGTCCCGCGTATCCGCGCGTGCCCGGAGCGCGAGCGCACCTCCCGTGAGCGCCACCGAGGCCGCCAGGGCCCAGGGCAGGGCGCGCTTCCAGGCCGGCTCGCGCTCGCCCAGGACGCCACGGGTCAGTTTTCGCACCAGGCCGGGGCGGAGCGTTACCGGCCGCACACCCATTGGCAGCCAGGCGAGTTCGCGTTCGACCACATCGAGCTCCCGGCGGCACTCCGCACAGCGCTCGAGGTGATCGCGGAAGCTGCGCTCCTCGTCGGGCTCGAGGTGCCGCAGGGCGAACGCTTCGACGTGCTCCACGAACCATGCGTGCTGTTCCGTCATACCCAGTCCTTGAGCGGAGCGAGTGCCTGGCGCAACCTGGCATAGGCCAGGCGCAGCCGGGTCTTCACCGTTCCCATCGGGATGCTGAGCTGCGCCGCGATTTCCGAGTGGGTCAGCCCCGAGAAGTAGGCCAGCTGCACCGCGGCGCGCTGGTCAGCAGGCAGGTCGCGCAGCGCGGCGTGCACCGACTCGTGCACATGCCAGCCCGGATGCGCCGCTTCATTGGGCGTGGCCGCCGCCACGTACTCCTCGCCCAGGACACCGCTGCGCTGGGCCCGCTCGATCCTGAGGCCATGGCGGCGTCGCGCGCGGAGCCGGTCGATTGCCCGGTTGCGCACGATGCGGAGTAACCAGGCCATGAGGCCGGGCTGGTCTTCCGAGAGCGTGTCCACGCGATCCCACAGGATGCGGAAGGCATCGAGCACGACGTCTTCCGCCTCGTCCGCATCGCTCAGCATGCCCTGCGCCACGCCGAGGAGCCATGGCGTCGCGAGCACGATGAGCTCCTCGAGCGCGCGCTCGTCACGCGCCACCAGGCGTTCCCGCAGCGCTGAGGCCCGCTCAATGGTGAGGGGGCCGCGCGGCACGGGGGACTCGTGGGCAGCGATCATCAGGGCTTCTTCATCATCCCGGTATCCTTTGCCATCGCAGGCTGGTCCATGGCGCCGTGATCCATCGAGCCCATGGCGCCGTGATCCATCGCGCCGAGCGGCGCCTGTCCAATGAGCACGCTGTACTTCTTGCACCAGAGCAGCACGGTATCGTAGGCCGCGAGGTCGGTCGACTCCGGGATCTTGTAGCTCTGCGCGCCCTCAAGCTTCGTGAGCTTGCCCAGGTTCACGGATCCCGCATCCCTGGCCATCGTGCCCCGGGATAGAATCACGTAGATGTCGGGCGCCTTGTCCACCTTGAAATTGCTGCTCAGCTCGAGCGCCCGGTCCTTGCCACTGCCAGTGATGGTATACGATCCGCTGGCGGAGTGGTCCTTGGCGCCGGCAAACGTGCCCTTCGGTGACATCATCATCTTGTCGCTCGCCATGTTCTTGTCGGCCATGGCCTTGTCGTTCGCCATCGATTGTGCCATCGCCGGCGCGGCGGCGCCAGTGACAACGGCGAGGGCGATGAGCATCGCCCGGCTTCGGGTCGCGTGCATGTGTGACTCCCCAATGAGGTGTGATCGGGGCGCTGGAGTGCATCCCTGGAGCCCTAACGACCGGCACCGCCGCACGGATCTCGGCGTTGCCGGTCAAGCCCGATTGCGCGAGCGCTGGTACCGGTACAGCCTTCAGGGATGAAGACCGCTGCTGCGGGACTTGCCCTGCTCCTTGCGCTGGTTCCCTCGACCGCCGTGCCGCCGATGCAGCCGCCGGCGCCGAGCGCGCCGGCTCGCGACTCCGCGCTCGCCATTGCGCGTGAGGCGATCGCCGCCGGCCGGCCGTGGCGCGCCACGCGGCTGCTCGCGCCGATCCTGCGCGACTCGGCGTTGCGGACGCCCGAGGTCGAGCTCGTGGCCGCGACTGCCGCCGCCGGGTGGCGTGGCTGGCGCGAGGCGGACCAGCTGCTGGGCAATGCCTCCTGGCTGGATACGGCATTCGCCGGCGAGGGCCGGGAACTGCTCGCCCGCGCGGCGCTCGGCCTTGGCCGTGACAGCAGCGCCGTCGCGCAGGCCCGTTCGGCCGTACGTCTCGCGGCAGATCCGGTGGCGCGCGGCGAGCGGCTTGTGCTCCTGGGCCAGGCGCTGGAGGGCATTGGCAGCTTTGACAGCGCCACCGCCGCATATCGTGCGGCGGCGGACCTGCTCCCGCTCCTCCGGGACTGGCTCACCCTCCGCGCCGTCGGCACGGCGACCGACCCCGCCACCCGCGCGATGCTGGCCGGCGCGATCACCGACACGGTGGTGCGGGGCCGGTTGCCGCTCGCGGATGCGCGTGCGCTGACGCGGGCGGGCGACACGCTGGGCGCCATCGATGCCTACACGGCGGCTGGTGCTCCGCTGTCGGCCTTCCGGCTCCGGGCAGCGGTCGCCGACAGCGCGCAGCGCCGGGCACTCGGCACCGAGCTGGTGGCGTTCATCGCGGAGCGGAGCGGGTCGGGCCCTGCGCGCGGTGGAATCGTGCTGCTCGACAGCCTGCGGCTGCCGCTCACCGCGAGCCAGCAACTCACGGTCGCGCGGAGTGCGGCGCGTTCCGGGCCGTTGAGCCGGGCATCGGATGCCTATGCGGCGGCGTTCGGGGCGTCGGTCGGCACGACTGAGGACCGCTTTGCCTGGGGTGAGGTGCTCTTCCGGCAGGGTCGTTACAAGGAAGCGATCACGCAGTACCGTCGGGTGACGCAGCCAAAGCCCCTGGCGGCGGCGGCGGGCTATCGCATCGGCCGCTCGCTGGTGCGCGATGGGCGCGCGACAGAAGGCGTCACCCAGCTTCGGCTCGTCGCAAAGAAGTGGCCGTCGGACTCGAGTGCGGCGATGGCGCTTTACCTGCTCGCCGACCTCGCCACCGACGACCGGGACGATCGCGCGGCTCGGCGCACCTTCCTCCAGGTCGTGCGACAGCACCCCGGCAGCCGGCAGGCCGGGGCCGCGGCGTTCCGCGCCGCCATCATCGCGTACGCCGACAGCATGTACGAAGTGGCCGCGCGGGAGTTCGACGCCTTCGACGAGCGTCAGCGGACCAGCCCGGAGGCGCTGCCGGCGCTCTACTGGGCGGGGCGCGCCCATGCCGGCATGGGCGACACGGCGCGCTCCGCTGCGCGATGGCATGAGGTGATCGCGCGTGACTCGTCGTCGTACTACGCGGATGCGGCCGCGCGGCGGCTGGGTGCGCCACCGTGGGCGCCGGCCGCGTCACCCGACAGCTTTGCGGCGGTGCCCGACCTGGACAGCGTGGCGCGCCGAGCCGACTTCCTTGATCACGTGATGCTCGCCGATGAGGCGGGGATGGAGCGCGCGCGGCTCGGTCGCGCCGCGGGCAACTCGTCGGAACGCCTCATGGCCGGCGCCGACCTGATGCGGCGTCACGGCCTGCCGAACCAGGCGATCCTGCTCGCGCGGAAGGCACAGAACGCCGGCGCCGCGCGCGATGCGCGGCTGTACCGGCTTCTCTATCCGCTCGGCTTTCCGGCAGCGCTCCGGGGCGAGGCCAGCCGCGCCGGTGTCGATGCGCCGCTGGTGGCCGCGCTGGCGCGCCAGGAATCGCTGTTCGATCCCGCCGCCACGTCGTCGGCTGGCGCGCGGGGCCTGATGCAGGTCATGCCCGAGGTGGGGAAGCGGGTGGCGCGGGGACTGGGGTATCCGGAGTGGGACGCGGTGCTGCTGTACCAGGCCGACGCCAACCTGGAGATCGGGTCGACGCACCTGCGGGCGCTGCTGGACACGCAGGGCAGCGTGGTCGAGGTGCTCGCGGCCTACAACGCGGGTGCGCATCGGGTGGTGCGCTGGCGCACGCGGGGCGGGGCCGAGGATCCCGAGCTGCTCACCGAGCGGATTCCGTTCGTGGAGACGCGGGACTACGTGCGGATCGTGCAGCGGAACCGGAACCTGTACCAGGTGCTTTACGAGTGGCCGCGAGAGGTGACGGCGGTTCCATAAGTTGGTGCGGGCTCAGGCGCCCTTGCGCTACAGTAGCACCAGGTGCTATGTTTTTGCATGAAACTGGTGATTCCGCCCGCCCCTCGGGTGCTCAAGACGAGGTGGTTCGTGAAGGCCGCAAGGAAGGCGGGTATCGCGGACGCGGCGCTGTGCGAGGCGATATGGCAAGTCCAGGCCGGGCAGGCGGACGATCTGGGCGGCGGCGTGTGGAAGAAGCGGCTCAATCGAAACCGGCACCGCGCGATCATATTGGCCGAGGGTGGACACTATTGGGTGTACGAATATCTCTTTGCGAAGAGCGACCGAAGCAACATTGATGATGACGAGCTCGCGGCGTTTCGGACACTCGCCAAGGTATACGAAGGACTGAAGGACCACCACGTGACCGCATTGCTGAACGACGAAGGATGGAAGGAGATTTACATTGACCACCAAGCGTAAGCACAAAAGTGACGCCTTCGAGGCGATCCATGCCTCGGCGTCCGCCCTGCATCGGGCCGGGGCACTCGACACGGCGACGATGCGCACCTTTGACGAGACATGCTTGAGTGTCCCTGCAGCACTGAAGCCGCGGGATATCAAGCAGCTGCGCGCGCGTCTGAAGGTCAGCCAACCTGTGTTCGCGCGCTACCTGAACACCAGCGAAAGCACCGTCGAGAAATGGGAAACCGGGGCGAAGCGGCCGAGCGGGATGGCGCTCAAGCTGCTTGCGGTCGTGAAGAAGCACGGCCTGCCCATCCTCGCGTAGCGCAACACTGGACAGGTCAGGTCTTGGCGCTGAAGTCCTCGGGCCGGGCGGGCCGGAAGCTCAGGTCGAAGGCCAGGAACAGCAGCTTCGCAAAGGGATAGAAGAGCAGGGGTGCCGTGATCATGAACAGGCCCCCGGTCCACGTCAGCACCTCCCACGGTGGCGTGGGCCAGGTCAGCACGACCGCCAGAATGAACAGCGACATGAACATCAACTCGGCGCCCACCAGGTTGAACATGTAGCTCCCCACCACGTAGCCCTCTTCGCCACGCTCGAGCCGGAAACTGCACGACGGACAATACGCCTTGGCCTGGAACCAGCCCTCGTACAGCCCGTGGCCCCCGCAGTAAGGGCACCGTTTCCGCAGGGCGCGCGCGCACATGAGCAGCGGATTGGGTCGATTCAGCATGGCGCACAATCTAGCCAAGTGGCTATCGTTCAGGGTGATTCCCGTCGCGCCGATTCTCGAGCGGCCCCAGCCCCCAGCGCCGTCTGTGTCCGGCGCGGACACCCGTTCGCTGCCCCGGCAGCGCGCCCTGCTCTCATGGCTCTTCGCCGCGCGCACGATGCTGGCGGTCGGCACGCTGCTCGCCGCCGCGCTCATCTGGACGCGCACTCCCGACGTCTCGTTCATCTTCAGCATCGCGGTGCTGGTCACCCTCGTGGCCACCGCATACGGCTGGTGGCGCGTCCGGATTCGCGGCGGCGAGATCGGCAGCTGGTTCCTGGTAGGGCAGGCGCTGGCCGACCTGGGGCTCGTCACCACGCTGGTGCACTATGCCAGCGCACCGGCGATCTTCGCCTCGCTGTATGTGCTGGTCATCGCCGGGTACGCGGTACTGCTTCCGCCGCAGCTGGGCGTGCTGGTGACGGTGTGCGCCACCGTGCTGTACGTGTCCGACGCGCTGCTGGGCGGCTCGTCGGGTCCCGACGCGGCGTTCTGGGTGCAGGTGGTGCTCTTCAACGTGGTGTTCGCCATCGTGGCGGTGCTGGGTCACCGGCTCCGGCGGTCGGACGTCCAGCAGGTAACGCTCGAGTATGAGCTCCGGCGGGTCCGGCTCGAGGCCGACGAGATCCTGCAGAACATCCGGTCGGGCGTGATCACGGTGGACGCCGAGGGACGGCTCGCGTTCATCAACCCGACGGCGGAGCGGCTGCTGGGCATCGACGGCGACCGATTGCTCGGCCGACCGATCCTCGACAAGCTTCATACGCAGTCGAAGGACCTGGGTGCCGCCATCGTCGCGGGCATCCGGCATGGCCGCAAGGTGAGTCGCGGGGAGGGCATGGTGCGGGCCAACGGGCGCCTGTTCCCGATTGGCCTCTCTACCACCACTTTTCAGCCCGAGGATCGCGAGGTCCCGTCGGTCACGGCGATCTTCACCGACATCTCGGAGCTGAAGCAGCTGCAGGAGCTGCATCGGCGCGCGGAGCGGCTGGAGGCGGTGGCGGCGTTGTCGGCATCGCTGGCGCACGAGATCCGGAACCCGCTGGCGTCCATTCGCAGCGCCTGTGAGCAGCTCGCCCGGGGCCGGCATGCCAGCGAGGACGATCAGGTACTTTCCGGGCTCATCGTGCGCGAGAGCGACCGGCTGACGCGGCTCCTGAGCGAGTTCCTCGACTTCGCGCGGGTCCGCGCCACCAAATCCGAGCCGGTCGACCTGCTGGCGGTGGCGAAGGATGCCGCGCGGGTGGTACAGGTCCATCCTGACTGCGGGCCGCAGGCCGCCGTCGCGGTGGAAGGAGAGGAGACCATCCTCCAGGGCGACGCCGACCTGCTGCACCGTGTCATCGCCAACCTGCTGCTCAACGCCGTGCAGGCCGCGCGCGGCCAGCCGGTGCGTGTGACGGTGCGGGTGGGTATGCTGCCCGCCAACGAACTGCCGCACGGCGCCGACTTCGAGCAGGCGGTGCGGCTGCAGGTCGTCGATGACGGCCCGGGCATCCCGGACGAGATCAAGGAACGCCTCTTCCAGCCGTTCGTGTCGGGACGGCCCGGGGGCAGTGGCCTCGGCCTCGCCATCGTACAGCGCGCGGTCGAGGCGCATCGCGGGCTCGTGTACGTCGACACCAAGGTCCGCGCCGGGACCACGTTTACCATCCTGCTTCCCGCCCACGTCATGGCGGAGGGAGTCGCATGAGCCAGAAGCCATCCGTACTTGTCATCGACGACGAGTCGGGCATTCTCGATACGCTGCGAATCCTGCTCCGCAATGAGGGATTCGAAGTCACCACCGCCCAGGGCGGCAAGGCGGGGCTGGAGCAGATCCGGGCGGGAGCGCACGACATCGTGCTCACCGACGTGCGGATGCCGCAGGTATCGGGCATCGACATCCTGACGGCGGCGCGGGAGCAGGATGCCATGACCCCGGTGATCCTCATGACGGCGCAAGCCTCCCTCCAGAGCGCGATCCAGGCGGTCAACAGCGGCGCCTTCCACTACATCCAGAAGCCGTTTTCCAACGACGAGCTGGTGGCGATCCTGCGACGGGCGTGCGAGTTCCGCGCGATCCGGGTGGAGAACAAGCAGCTCCGGCAGGAGATCCGCCGTCGCGAGCGCAGCGGCGTGTCCCGGCCGATTGGCAAGTCCAAGCGCTTCCTGGAAATGCTCAAGCTCGCCGAGCACGTGGCGCCAACGGACTCCACGGTGCTCATCCAGGGCGAGAGTGGCACCGGCAAGGAGGTCGTGGCGCACTACATCCACGAGCTCTCCGCCCGGAGTGAGGGCCCGTTCCTGTCGATCAACTGTGGCGCGCTGCCCGAGAGCCTGCTGGAAAGCGAGCTCTTCGGTCACGTGAAGGGCAGCTTCACCGGCGCGGTGCGGGACAAGCAGGGCCTCTTTGCGGCGGCGCGAGGCGGCACCTTCTTCCTCGACGAAGTGGGCGAGATGCCGGCGTCGCTGCAGGTCAAGCTGCTGCGCGTGCTGCAGGAGCGCGAGGTGATTCCGGTGGGTGCCACCGAGACGATCCCGGTGGACGTGCGCATCATCGCAGCCACCAACCGCGACCTGGAGGAAGAGATGCGCCGGGGCAACTTCCGCTCCGACCTCTTCTACCGCCTCAACGTGATCGCGCTGCACCTGCCGCCGCTGCGGGAGCGGCGGGACGACCTGCTGCTGCTTATCGAGCAGTTCCTCCAGGTGCTGGCACAGGAGAGCGGCGGCGAACTCAAGGCGCTGAGCCAGGAGTCGCTCGATGCCGTGATGGTGTACGAGTGGCCCGGCAACGTGCGCGAGCTCGAGAACGCGCTGGAGCACGCCGGCGTGCTCTGCCGCCAGACACTCATCGAGCCGGCCTTCCTGCCGGAGCGCATTACCCGGCGACGGAAGGAGCCGCTGGTCAGCGAGCGTTCGTACAAGAACCCGACGCTCGAGGTTATCGAGCGGGCGTACATCATGTGGGTGCTGCAGGCGGAGGGGGGCAACAAGACCCGCGCGGCGGAGGTGCTCGGCATCGATCCGTCCACGCTCTACCGGAAGCTGGCGCGGTACGAGGAAATGGTGGCCGAGGCCAAGGCGTGACCGAGGTAATGCCCGGGGATGCGGCCGGCGCCGAGACGCTGGAGATCATGTCGGCCGCGCCCCGGTACAACGCCTGGCAATTCGAGCAGATCAAGCCCTATGTCGGCCGCCGGGTGCTCGAGGTGGGTTCCGGCATCGGCAACATGTCGGCGCACATCGTGGCCGCGGGGCGTGACGTGGTGGTGCTGACCGATACCGACGCCTGGTACCAGGCGCAGTTGCGCCAGCGGTTCGCCGATCGGCCCGAGGTGCAGGTCGGCTCACTCACGCTGCCGGACCCGACCGCCACCGGGCGGTTTCGGCCGCTCGCGCTCGATACGGTCATCGCGCTCAACGTCGTGGAACATATCGAGGATGACGTCGGCACCCTCCGGAGCATGGCGGAACTGCTGGCGCCTGCCGGACGCGTGGTGGTGCTGGTGCCCGCCCTGCCGTCCATCTTCGGGTCGCTCGACGAGGAACTGGGTCACTTCCGCCGATACACCCGCGCCTCGCTGGCTGCGGCGTTCCAGGCGGCAGGCCTGGCACTCGAGCGGATGTTCTGGTTCAATCGTGTCGGGACGCTCGGCTGGTGGTTCAATGCCTGCGTGCGGCGAACCCGGCTCATTCCCCTGGCGCAGCTGCGGTCGTTCGACCGCATGGTGCCCGTGCTCCGGGCCGAGCGGTTCCTGCCCCTCCCGTTCGGTCAATCCCTGGTCGCCATAGGCCGCCGCGATGACTGAACTGCCGAAGCTTTCCGTCATCGTGCCAGTGTATAACGAGATCAAGACGCTGCGCATGATCATCGACCGGCTGCACTCGGTGCCGCTGCCGATGGAGATCATCTGTGTCAACGATTTCTCCACCGACGGCAGTGCCCAGCTGGTTGACCAGCTCAAGGCGGAGGGGCTGGTGGACGTGGTGTTCCACCAGCCGGTGAACTGCGGCAAGGGCGCCGCCCTGCGGAAGGGCATCGAGATCGCGACCGGGGACGTGATCGTGGTCCAGGACGCCGACCTCGAGTATGACCCGCATGAGTTCGGCCGCCTCATCGGTCCCATTGTCGAGGGCAAGGCCGACGCGGTGTTCGGGTCCCGGTTCACCGGTGGCGAGCGGCGCGTGCTGTACTTCTGGCACTCGGTCGGCAACCAGATGCTCACGCTCCTGTCGAACATGTTCACCAACCTGAACCTGACCGACATGGAAACGTGCTACAAGATGGTGCGGGCACCCATCATGAAGTCGCTCATCCTCACCAGTGATCGATTCGGCTTTGAGCCGGAGGTCACCGCACGCCTGGCGCAGGCGCGCGCCCGGATCTGGGAGATTCCCATATCCTACTCCGGGCGCACGTACGAGGAAGGGAAGAAGATCGGGTGGAAGGACGGGGTCGCCGCGTTCTTCCATATCCTGCGCTTCAATCTGTTTCCTCCCAGACGCCCCTCCTAGGTGAACAGCACAGCGCCGATCCCGGACCGCGACGGACATGGGGGATCACCCTGGCCCGCGAGGCTTGCCGCCGTTGCCTTGATCGTGTTCGGCTTCCTGCCGCTGGCAAACTGGATTCCCGGCGAACGTGAAATCGGCATCTGGCATCAGGCCACCAGCGAGTGGCTCAACGCCGGGTTCATTGTCGTTGGTGGCGGCTACGTTCTCGCGATGCTCCTCCGGAACCAGAGCGAACGATGGCGCGCACGGCTCGCGCACCTCGCCACGCCTATCCTGGCGCGCAGGGGCACGGTGGCCGTGGTCGCGCTCGTGGCATTGGCAACCTATCTGATGGTGGCCTCGGGCGTCTTTTCCCGGCGTGCGCTGATCATCGACGAGATCGTCCAGGTAATGCAGGCACGCATGATGGCATCGGGGCATCTCTGGATCCCGACGCCGGACCATCCTGAATTTACGGCGGTCCTCAACGTCGTCAGCGCCGGAGGAAAGACGTATTCGCATTTCCCCCCCGGTGGGCCAGCCGTACTGATGCTCGGGGAGCTCTTCAGTGCGGCCTGGGTCATGGGACCGATTTGCGGCTTCCTGTCCGTGCTGCTCTTCGGCTGGCTGTTGCGCGCGCTTGAACCACGGCTGGTGGTCCGCCGACTGGCGCTACTGCTGTTCGCCCTGTGTCCCTTCACCGCGTTCATGGCGGGGACGCACATGAACCATGTGAGCGGCCTCACCTTTCTCCTCCTCGGCATGGCGGGCACCGCGCACGCACTCACCGGGCGTGGCCGCCCCGTGCTTGCGATCTTCGCTGGTGGCCTGGGATTCGGCCTCGCCGCCGCCACGCGTCCGCTCGATGCGGTGGCCTTCGCGCTGCCGGCCGCGGTCTGGTTCCTGTTTGTGGCCGCGCGTGACCGCACCCAATGGAGGCTGGTGCCCGCTGCCGCGCTCGGTGTCGCCATCCCGGTAGCGGCCCTTCTCGTGGTGCAGGCGCGCACCACCGGGTCGGCGCTTCGCATGGCATACTCGGTGATGTGGGGCAGTAATGTCGGCCTCGGCTTCCACGGGACGCCGTGGGGTGATCAGCACACGCCGATGATGGGCATTGAACTGATCAATCTCTACTTTGTCCGGTTGCAGGTATATCTGTTCGAGGCATCGGTCCCATCCCTGGTGCCGGCCGTCGTCGCCCTCTGGCTCGCGCGTGAGCTACGGGCTGCCGATCGCTACCTCCTCGGGTCCGCGGCGCTCCTGGTCGGCCTCTATCTCGCCTACTGGCACGACGGATTCTTTCTCGGGCCGCGCTTCTTCTATCCACTCCTGCCGGTCCTCGCCCTGTGGTCTGCACGGTTTCCGGGTGCCGTGGCGGCACGCTTTGGTCACCGCCAGCTCTACTGGTCCGTCATCTACAGTGTGCTGATCGCAGCCGGGATCGCTGTCGGCATCAACATTCCGCTCAGGATCGGGCAATACCGCAACAGCTTCACGACGTCGCGCTGGGATGCCGATGCCGCTGCCGAGCGAGCGGGAGTGAACAACGCCCTGGTGTTCGTGCGTGAAAGCTTCGGGGCTGAGGTGATCGCGCGCATGTGGGGGCTCGGCGTGCCCCCCGGCCTGGCGGAACAGGTCTACAAGCATGTCGATGCCTGTCGGTTGCACCAGGCGATTGTCAGGGTCGAGTCGTTACCGGCTGCGGATCGGCCATCGGGTCCGGAAACAGGCCGCATGTTGCAGGGGCTGATGGGCGATTCCGCGCGCCTGATCCATTCGCCATTCTCGCCGGATACCACCGAAATGGTGCTACCCGGCAGCACCTATACGGCGGAATGCCTCAGGCGGATGGCGGACGATCGCGCCGGGTTCACCCTCTACCCGCCGCTACTGCAGGCTCGCTCAGGCAACCTCTTTGTGCGTGATCTTCCGGGCCGGAATGCCCTGATGCTGGACGCCTATCCCGACCGTTCGACGTACCTGCTGCGACCGTCATCGTCCGAACTGGCGAGTGAACCGCGATTCGAGCGGGTGTCTCGAGATTCGCTGCGGGCGAATTGACCCGAGGCTGATCACTCTACCGCGGCGATCGCTCCCCGGGCCGTATCGAAGTGAACCCGGACGGATTGCGGGGGTGCCCCGGCAGCGATGGCACTGTCGGCGGTTTGCAGGAACTGCTCATAAGTCGGGCCTTCTACCTTCATCGCAAGGCCGGTTTGCGCCAAGTCGCGCGCGCGACTGTACTCACCATTCCATAGCAGGCACGCCACCAGCGAAGACCTGGCAACAGAGTACTTAGGGAAGGTGTCGATGACCGTCTCGTAGAGGGGTGCGGCCGCCTCGCAGTTGCCTTCAAAGCGATACTTGTCTGCCAGCAGGGTGCGTGCGATGCCTCCGCTCGGAAAGAGATCGATCGCCGTACGGAAGAAGAACCGCGAGGGATTGGGGTTCTTCTGGTCATAGATGAGGTCGGCAATGGCCATGTTGGCGCGATAGCTGAGCGGCGCGTCCTTCATGGTCATGTACCAGAACGACAACTGGTTGCTGAAGCCGCGATAGCGGATGCTGGAGCGCCACGCGCCGAGGCACAGGACGACGACGACGGAGCCCAGCAGGGCCAGGCGAAGGGGGCGCCTGACGCGGGCTTCGTGTTCTGGCGCGAGCAGGGCAAAGAGCGCAGCAGCAACGGCGAGGGTAAGGCCGACGCTGGGCAGGAAGAGCGTGCGCACGGCGAGCACGATGCCCGTAGGCAGCAGGACAATGTGCACAGGTGCCAGGGCAAGCGCAAACCACAGCAGGCCGAAGGCAGCCACCGGCAGTCGCTTCCACGCGAGGGCAATCCCGGCGAGGAAGGCGGCCAGGATTGCCGCACCCACGCTCTGCGGCAGCCCCCAGCTCCGTGCTGAGATGATTTCGCCTGGCGAGTAGTCTGCCTGGAGATGCACCGGCCACAGCATCAGCTTCGCGACTTCCGGGAGCACGCCCAGCATCGTCAGCCCGCGCTGCCCCACCGTAAGGCCATAGAGTGCCTCCGCCGTAAACGTGCCGACGACGTCCCCGCCCAGCACCAGGGTCCGACAGGCCACGAACACGACGATTCCCGCACCCATTGCGAGCATCAGCGGCCAGAGCCGTCGGATGCGCTGCCATGCTGTTGGC
>JANNSD010000038.1:0-2814 GCA_031402225.1 Gemmatimonadota bacterium
CACCGAGATCAAGGTCACCGCCAACCTCCAGCATCCGCACATCCTCGGCCTGATCGATTCGGGGATCGTGACAGACGGTCATCCTGACCCTGAGCGCCGCGAAGGGGAAGGATCGCGCGGCCTCCTCTACTACGTCATGCCGTACGTGTCGGGTGAATCGCTCCGGAGCCGCATCGCCCGCGACAAGCAGCTCCCCATCGAGGATGCCGTCCGGCTCTCGAAGGAAGTCGCCAGTGCGCTCGACTACGCCCACCGCCAGGGCGTCGTCCATCGCGACATCAAGCCCGAGAACATCCTGTTGCAGGATGGCCAGGCCCTCGTCGCCGACTTCGGCATCGCGCTGGCGGTGCAGCAGGCGGGTGGCTCCCGGATGACCCAGACCGGCATGTCGCTCGGCACGCCGGCCTACATGTCGCCCGAACAGGCCATGGGCGAGCGCGACATCGGCCCCCGCAGTGATGTCTACGCGCTCGGTGCCATGACCTATGAGATGCTCACCGGTGAACCCCCCTTCACCGGCCCCAATTCGCAGGCGATCGTAGCAAAGGTGCTCACGGAAATACCGCGCCCTATGCGCCCTGCGCGCCCTAGCATCCCACCGGCCGTAGAGCACGCGGTACTCGTCGCGCTCCAGAAGCTCCCCGCCGATCGTTTCGGCTCGGCCAGGGACTTCGCCGACGCCCTCGACGGCAAGGGCGGCGGCACGTACGCCTCGACGGTCGTGCTCAGCGCCACGCGCCCTACGCGCCCTACGCGCCCTGTACTCATCGCCGCCGGCGCACTGCTCGCCACCTCCGGCGTCGCCGCATGGACACTCTTGCGCGCCGATCCGCCCCGGCCGGTGCGGCGCTACGAGGTCCTGCCTCCGCAGGGATTCGGCGGCCCGCTCTCCATCTCGCCGGATGGGGCGCTGATCCTCGCGTCGGGGCGCGGCGACTCCGCGTCCGGGCAATACCTCTGGCTGCGGCGCCTCGACCAGGTCGCACCGTCCGTCATCCCCGGCCTGCAAGGTGTGCCCTTCCTCTCGCCGGACGGCACGGAACTCGGCGTGATCACGCCGGATGGCAGGATCATCCGTGCCGGCCTCACCGGCGCGGCGCCGCGCACCATCGGCGATTCGGCGCGTCCGCGTCCCGCCTGGTGGGGCCGGGACGGATTCATCTATTACACCAACATGGACTTCGGCCTTTCCCGGCGCTCGGCGGAGGGCGGTCCGGCCGAGGTGCTCACACACACCCGGCCCGACTCCAACGAGATTCATGAACGGCCGCTGCTCCTGCCCTCGTCGAGGACGCTGCTCTTCGGCACCACGGATGTCGTGCTCTCGGGCCGACTGGCGTTGATGCTGGCGCTCGATCTCGACACCAAGCAGGTGACGACGCTCGGCCCCGGCACGTCGCCCGTCTATGGCCACGGCTACCTGATGTACGGCACCAGCGATGGCACGCTCATCCGCGTGCCGTTCGATCCCGACCGTGTCGAGATCAAGGGGAACGCCGAGACCGTGACCACCGGACTGCGCATTGCGGGCGGAAACGCGAACATCGCGCTGTCCGACGACGGCACCCTGGTGTACCAGACGGGCACCGTGTCGGCGGGGCGCTTCTCGACCCTCAGTCTCGTGCATCGCTCGGGCGCGGCCCGGCCGCTGCTCTCCACCCGGCAGGGCAATTACGAGAGCGTGCGCCTCTCGCCACGCGGCGACCGCCTCGTGCTGGTCGTGGCGAACGGCAGCGACGGCGGCGACCTCTACATGCTGCGACTCGGCGACAGCGTGCCCACGCGCTTCAGCTTCCAGGGCGTCAACACCCATCCGGCCTGGACGCCCGACGGCAAGCGCATCGCCTGGAGCGCGCCGGAGGCCGGCGTCCGCCGCCTCATGTGGCAGGCCGCCGATGGCTCCGAGCGCCCGACCCCACTCCCGTCCAGCGGGGCGGATCCCTTCGAAATCGAGTTCACGCACGACGGACACATGGTCGTGCGCACCGGCAACGGACTGACTGCTGCCGATACCGACCTGCTGAGTTTCCGCGTCGGCAGCGACTCGGCAACGCCCTTCACCGCTGCGCCGCAGGCCAGGGAAGCCGCGCCGCGACTCTCGCCCGACGGGCGCTGGGTGGCCTACGTCTCCAACCAGACCGGTCGCTTCGAGATCTACGTGCGCCCGTGGCCCGATCCCGGCACCGGCGCGGTGTGGCAGGTCTCCGACGGCGGCGGCCAGGAGCCGGTCTGGGCCCGCAGCGGACGCGAACTGTTCTACAAGTCGGGGGGCAACTTCGTGAGCGCCCAGATCAGCACGAACCCGGGCTTCGCCGTCGCCAAGCGGAGCAGGCTCTTCCCGGTCGCCGGCTACCTGAACCTCCCCATGCACGCGCGATACGACGTGATGCCGGGCGACAGCACGTTCCTGCTCATCGGCGAGCCCTCGGTCGGGACGACGGAGGACAGCCATACGGTGGTGGTGGAGAACTACTTCGAGGAACTGAAGCGGAGCGCGCGATGAACGGGACTGTCATCGGCCGCCTCGCCGCGTCGCTCGCCGACCGGTATCGCCTCGAACGCGAGCTCGGCCAGGGCGGCATGGCCACCGTGTACCTCGCCGAGGACCTGAAGCACGCCCGCAAGGTCGCCATCAAGGTCCTGCACCCGGAACTCAGCGCCGTCATCGGCGGTGACCGCTTCCTCACCGAGATCAAGGTCACCGCCAACCTCCAGCATCCGCACATCCTCGGCCTGATCGATTCGGGGATCGTGACAGACGGTCATCCTGACCCTGAGCGCCGCGAAGGGGAAGGATCGCGCGGCCTCCTCTAC
>JANNSD010000039.1:0-15865 GCA_031402225.1 Gemmatimonadota bacterium
ATTCGCATAATTTCATGCCTCCCTTATTCATTCTCTGGTGGTGATAAATATCCTATCTTTCGATGCGCACTGGATGACGACCGTCTACTTCAACGCAGCTATCGCCCCCTCGATCCTTCGCTTCTGCGCCGGGTCGCCCACCATGCCCAGTGCCTTCTCGTAGTTCGCGATTGCCAGCTTGTTGTTCCCCATGTTGCCGTAGCACTCCGCCAGGCTGTCCCAGGTGTTCCATGACTGCGGGTAGGCCTTGGTGTTCTTGATGAACACCGCCAGCGCCTCGTCCTTCTTGCCCTGCTGCATCAACGCGTATCCGTACAGGTTCATGTCCGCCTCGGTGGCGACGGCGAGCGCGCGCGCCTTGAGCGAGTCCGCCCCCGGCTGGTTGCCCTGCTTCGCCAGGATGCGCGACTTGAGCATGAGGTTCTGGTAGGTGGGGCCGAGCCCGATGGCGGTGTCGGCCCAGGCACTCGCGGTCGCCAGCTGGTCGTGCTGAAAGGCCCATGCCGCGGCCTGCCGCCACGCGTCGGGAAAGAACTTGGGCAGCCCGCGCAGCTGCTGTTGCAGGCTGTCCATCACCACCTGCGTGCTGTTCACCGACACCAGGAACGGTAGCGCCAGCTTTTCCCAGCGCAACGTCACCGTCACGGCGTCGGCCTTCGGGTCATCCAGGGTGTACTCCAGCCGCTCCGTCATCGCCCCCGTGATCGGCGTCGCCGTGAAGCGCAGGGCGTCTTCCGCCTGGTTGTAGCTGAAGTGTCCCCATGCGTTCGCCTCGCGGCTCAGGATCACCGTCCACTGCTGCGCGGTGGGGATCATGAACAGCCCATAGCGACCCGCCGGCAGCTGCTTGCCGCCGATGGTGACCGGTGAGGTGAACGCGATGACCGTGTTCACGTTGGCCCCCGCCCGCCACACCGAGTCGTACGGCACCAGCCCGCCCCAGATCTTCCGGCCTTCTGCGGCAGGCCGGTCGTACGTCAACGTAATGTTCGTCAGGCCGATGGTCTGCGTCACCGCGGCGCGCTGGCTCCCGAATGGGACAGTGAGGAAAAAGGCCTGGGCGGCGAGCGGGGTGGATCGGGCAGTGAGGGCGAGCAGGACTGAGAGGGTGACACACGAAACGGCAGTGCGGGTAGTGCGCATCGGGCCTCCGGGGGGTACACTGAGGGGTGCTTGGAGCCCTACGCAATGGGGCTGCTGAAGGTTCCGGGCCGCTCCCACCCCCCGTGCCCTGGCGCGGTCCTCCTGCTCTCCCAGCCTCGGTGCGGAGTCATGAGCATGCGTCACGCAAGCAGGTCGCGCCCTGCCATCGCCTGGGTGATCCTCGGGGGACAAGTCCTGGCAGCCAGCGGTTGCCACAGCTGGCAGACCCAGACGGGAAGCGCAGAGAGTATTCTCGCCGCAAAGCCGCAGAACATCAGGATAGCCACAAAGTCACACCCGACGATGACGGAGGTGACGGGCCCGAAGGTCACGAATGACTCACTCTACGGAATGGTGGCTGGCAGTGAGCAGGCGGTAGGGGTTTCGCTCGCCGACGTGACGGCGGTACAGATCCAGCATGCAAGCACCGGAAGGACCGTGGGACTGGTGGCAGGGATTACTGTGGCCGCAGTGATCGCCGCCGCCTTGATCAGCTATGACGCGGTATGTGATGGTTACGCGTGCTGAGCGCTGAAAAACTGGGACCGCCCTACGGCGTCACCACCGTCCCCATCCTCACCACCTCGAAGTCGCTACCGTGCACCTGACGGAAGGCGTCGAAGATGGCCGGGTCCCAGCGCGTGTCGGAGACACCGCTGACAAACCAGTTGGAGCCGTTGTCGGCCATGATCATCCCGTACGTCTTCATGGCCTGCAGCACCACCTGCGCGTGCGCCGGGAATCCGCTGATGTCGAAGTCCTGCTTGAGCCGGACCCGCATGCCCATCGGCGGCAGGTTCGGGCTGGTGTTGCTGCTCGCCCAGTGACGGGCCGGGGCTACATACGCGCGCCGGCTGTTCCGCACCGTGAACCGGAGCGCGTGACGGATCTGTCCCGCCGCCGCCTCGTCGTATCGCGCGAGGCCCGGAAACACCGGCAGCCCCGCGGCGTCCGCTGAGGTCCATCCCTCCGGCCTGAGCGCATTCGAGTTGAGGTCGAAGATCGCACCCGAGCCCGCCGTCCACGGCTGACCCGCAGACGCCGGCGGATACGCCGCATAGAGCTCGTACAGGATCCAGTTGTCCCGGTCGATCATGAGGATGTGCCGGTCACCACTGCTCCCGCTGCCTCCCTCGATCGGTGGGCTGGGCGGAATCGGGTAAGGGCCGGCGTCACTCTCATCGGCATAGTCGAAGGTGACGTTCACCTTGGGGGTACTCCCCGCCACCACCACATACGGAATGCCATACTCCGTTTCCGTCGTGCCCCAGTCCGGGTGCAGGCTCGTGGTCAGGCCGATGCTGGAAATGAGTGCATCCGAGTTGGGATCCACCTGCGCCGTGTCGATCCGTACGTTCCAGGCATTGTCTGCCGGGAACGGGATCTTCCCGTTGAGACTGGCGTTGGTCCCCAGCTCCGGCGTGCCCGGCGGGTCCGCCGGCGGAAGCACCGGCGGATTGGCCCCCGGCGGCGGTTCGTTCCCCGCAGCCTCGGATCCCCCACACCCGGCGAGCAAAATCAGGCAGCCCGCTATCGTCGCACTCTGCAGAACTCGGCGCATCGCACCGCTCCTAAGTCGCGGAAACCCTCCTCACGTCTTCACATCCTCACGTCCTCACGCCTGATTCATGCCGTCCTTCACTGCAGAAACCCGCACGAAACACGCGGACTGCGCGCCCTATGCGCCTTATGCGCCCTCGCTGTAAAAAACGTCGCCGCTGTCGTCATCGATGCACTGCAAGGGGCACGTGCATTGCTGCGCAAATAGATATCCGCCATTCAATCCGCCGCTGCAGCGGGCGTCACGCCGAAGGAGTCCTCCATGTCTTTCCTCAAGGGTCTCAATCGCCAGGAGCCCGGCCCGACCGCCGGTGAGATCCGCACGGTGCTCTCCGCAATCCAGCGTGAACGCAGTGGCCTCGAAGCACTCGTCGCACGCGCCGAGGCGGCCGCAGGCGAGCTGCAGGCGGCACAGTCGGGTGACAGCGCCGCGATGGCAGCCGTCCTGGGCGAGCGGGTCGCGACCCTCGAGCAGCAGCTCCGGGCCATCGACGCCCTCTCGCCCACGCTCGAGCGGGCCATGATGCGCCTCACCGCCTTCGACGAGTCGTGGACCGGCGCCGAGGCGAAGATCGCCGCCATCGAGGAGCGGACCAGCACCGCAACCGGCATCGTGGGCGCCATGAAGGAGCAGAGCGAGCGCCTGCCCGAGGTGCAGCACCAGATCGGTGTCCTCCGCGCGCTCGCCGAGCAGACCACCCAGAAGCTCGCCGCCCTGGAACAGCAGCGTGACCTGATCGACCGCACCAGCGGCCAGGTCACCCATCTCTTCGGCATGCTGCCGCAGCTCGAATCCGGCTTCCGTCGGCAGGACGAGCTGCTTCGCCTCCTGCGCGAGCTCGAGGTGCGTGTCAGCACCGCCGATGAGACCCAGCGCCGCGTGTCACACGAGACCGAGTCCCTGAGCTCGCGGCAGATGGGCCTCGGCGCGGAGGAGAGCGCCCTCCGCGAGGCGCTCAACATGCTGCGCACCGACATGGAGCGGAGCGTGTCGCTGGTGGAGCAGGAGCGCCGCGGCATGGACTCTCTCGCCGAGCGGATCGCCGAGATCCGGGCCGAAGTGCGCGAGTACGAATCGAAGCTGCAGGTCCTCAGTGAGTCCAGCCGCCACATCGTGGGGCTGCACGGGCAAACCCAGCACCTCTACCAGCAGGTGTCCGGCCTCACTACCGAGTTCAAGCTGCTGGGTGAGAAGGCGGAACGGGCCCGCCTGCTGCAGGCCGAGGCAGCCCGCCTGGAACAGCTGCTGGCGGGCCTCGGGCTCCGGGTCCAGAAGATCGAGGACGCCCGGCCCGTCGTGGAGACCGCCATGCGCGACCTGAGCGTGCTGCGTGGTTCCGAGGACGCCGTGCGCGACGCGCTGGAGGAAGTGGGCCGCGCCCAGCAGGAACTCGCGCGCCTCCGCGAGGCACAGGGTGACACCGAGAAGTGGCTGGCCCGGAGCGACGAGTCCACCAGGACCCTGAAGGGCCAGGTGAACGAGCTGCTGGCGCTGGAGCCGCTGGTGGAGCGGGTACGGAAGGACGTCGATCGCGTCACCACCTCACTCGACCTGGCCGACACCCGCGTCGCCCAGCTCGACGACCTCAGCCAGCGCGTGGCCAACATGCATGCCCTCGGCTATGAGCTGAACGAGCGCACTTCCGCACTGACCGCGCGTATGGAAGGTGCCGAGCAGCGGTTCGTCCACATCGCCGGCCGCGCCGACGAGGCCGATACCGTCGCTGATCGCATCGCCGAGGTGGCCAGCTGGATTGGTGACGCCGACCGGCGCATGTCATCCCTGGCAGAGGCGTTCGACGGGCTGGGCGGCAAGGCCCGCCTCGCCGATGAGCTGAAGGAGCGCCTGCGGCAACTGGAGGACGAACTGTCGCGGCGCGAAGGGGGACTCGAGCGCGCCATGGAACAGCTCGCGCGCGCTGCCGACCTGCGGCGCGACGGCGCCGACAGCGCCGAACGGCTCGAGGAGGTGGTGCGTACCCTCACGGCATCACTCGCTACCGCCGAGGAGCGGTCGCGCGAGCTCGAACGCTCCAGCGCCGATTTGGGTGAGCGGAGCATCGCGCTCAGCATGGTACAGGACCAGTTGCGGCAGTTCGAGGAGCACCTCTCGCGCTGGCAGGGGGCGGAGAAGGAGATGACCCGCGCCACTGACGCGGTGCTGAGCCGGCAGGAGGCGGTGGATACCCTGCAGAAGGAGGTACGCCAGGTGCACGCCGAGGCAGCCCAGACGCTCGCCGCCGCGCGCTCGATTTCCGATGCCCGCCGGGAGGTGGAAGAGACTGCCCGCATCGTCCTCGACACCCAGACCCAGTTGCGCCAGGCCACCAGTGCCGTGGAAGCACTCGAGTTGCGCCGCCAGCAGGTGGAGCGCGCGGAACAGCGCCTGTCGCGGGCCGAAGCGATGACGCTCGACCTCCGTGCCAGCCTGGAGTCGCTGCATGGTCAGCGCGCCGTGCTCGATCAGGCGCTGGAGAAGGCGGGCAGCCTTTCACTGCACATGAAGCAGGCCGAGTCGGTCATCGAACAGCTTCGCGAGGAGCGGACCCTGGCTGATCGTGTCAGGGCGGCGGTGGTGGCACTCCGGGAAGAGGACAACTGAGTCATCCTGAGCGAAGGAACGTCATCCTGAGCGAAGCAACGTCATCCTGAGCGAAGCGAAGGATCGCTTGAAGGCTAGCCGATCCTTCGCTTCGCTCAGGATGACAGGTGGCGCTCAGGATGACAGTTTGGTGATCGCCGCCACGATGTCCGGTGCTTCCGTCAGCACCGGCAGCATCGGGTCCGTCTTCTTCCTTGCAAGACGGGCCCCCATGTTCGCGATGGTGAACTTCCGCGGGTCCAGCCTGGGCGTCACCTCGCTCCATTCGAGGGGCGCCGAGACCGGGGCGCCGGGCAGCGGCCGCACGCTGTAGGGCGTGACAATGGTCTTGCCGCGCCCGTTCTGCAGGTAGTCTACGTATACCTTCCCCTCGCGCCGCTCCACCTGTCGCGTGATCGTCGCGATCTTCGGCAGCTCTTCCACAGTCAGCCGGGCCAGCAACTCCCCGAACGACCGGCACTGGTCGTAGGTCAACTGCTGCCCCAGCGGGATCAGCACGTGCAGCCCGCTCGAGCCCGTGGTCTTGATGTAGTGCGGCAGGTCGATCGCCCCGCACCGGGCATGGATGGCCCGGGCGACCTTCACCACGTCGGTAAACGGGGCCCCCTTGGGATCGAGGTCGAGGATGCACCAGTCGGGACGCTCCAGCGCCGCCACCCGGCTTCCCCACATGTGCAGCGGAATCGAGCCGAGGTTGACCACGTACAGCAACGACTCCACGTCGTCGCAGACGATGTAGTCGATTTCGCGGTGCGGGTCCTCGCTCCACTGCCGCACCGTCCGCACCCACTCCGGGATGAAGTCGGGTGCATCTTTCTGGAAGAACGACTTCCCCTCGATCCCGTCGGGATAGCGCGTCAGCACCAGCGGCCGGTCCCGCAGGTAGGGCAGGAGGACGGGGGCGACCATGCGGTAATAGTCGATAAGATCGCCTTTTGAATACTTGTCCGCCGGCCAGTAGATCTTCTTGAGGTTTGAAAACGGAACTTCACGAGGCGCGTCCGCCTCCGCGCCCTTCGCGCCTTTCGCGCCCTGTGCGCCCTGTGCGCCCTGTGCGCCCTGTGCGCCCTCCCCCTCCGCGACGATCTCCTCCCTTCGGCAATCCTCCGCCTTCTTGTCGTCCCGGAATCGCAGGAACACCGGGTGCCGCAGCACCCCCTCGTTCGTCCATTCCGTAAACCGCACCTCGGCCACCAGCGCCGGCTCCACCCACGTTGTCGCCGTGAAGTCGGTTACCGTCATGCCGTAGGAGTCGCGAGTCGTCAGTCGTGAGTCGTGAGCTGCTTCCTCACCTCCCACGCCACGTGGTGGAAGGCAAGGCGGCGTCGCACGCTTCATTTCCTCGAGTTGCTTTCGCACATCGCCCAATTGCTGGTCATCGAAGCCGCTGCCGGCACGCCCCGCGTACACCAGCTGCTTGCCGACGTACTGCGCCAGATGCACCGCGCCGAATCCCGCCCGGCTCCTTTTCGGTGCGGTGAAGCCCACTACGATGAAATCATCGCTGCGCGCCGCCTTGATCTTGAGCCACGCCGGCGACCGGCCCTCCTTGTACAGGCTCTGGGCTTTCTTCGCGATGATTCCCTCCAGCCCCAGTCGCTCCACCTGCGCGAAGAACGCCTCACCCTGGGTGTCGATATGGTCGAGGTAGCGGAGCGGACCCGCCGGCGGCACCACCCGGGACAGCAGCGCCTTCCGCTCGCCCAGCGGGAGCGTGCGCAGGTCGTATCCCTCGAGTGACGGGAGGTCGAACGCATACAGGGTGGCCGGTGACTCCACCGCCGCGCGGCGGATATCGATCGGCCGTCGCAGCCTGGCGCGTTGCTGCAGGCGCTGGAAGTCGGGGTGGCCCCTGTCATCGAGGGTTACCACTTCTCCGTCGATGATCACATTGGTCATCGGTAGCGCGCGCAGCGACCGGATCACCTCGGGGAACGACACCGAGAGGTCATTCCCGTTGCGCGAGAGCAGTCGCACCTCCGTACCCCGGCGCTCCGCCAGCACCCGCCAGCCATCGAGCTTGAGCTCGAACACCCATCCCGCCTTGCTGAACGGCTTCTCGCTCGTCTCGCACAACATCAGCTTGATGTCACCGCCCTTGAGGTCGGCTTTCCTGACCTTCCGGCGCTCGAGTTCGCCCGTCAGCGACGCCACCACATCCGCGCTGTCGCGCAGTCGCTCCACGGACAGCCCAGACAGCACCGACTCCGGCGGGTAGACCCCACCTTTCTCGACGTAGCCATCCCGCTCCTTGATGAGGAGCCATTCCTTCTCGCCTTTCTTCAGCTTCACCAGCGTCCACATCCCCTTGAGCTTGTATCCCTTGAGTGAAAAGAGGACTTTCCCCTTCGCCAGGCCCTCACGGGTATCACCGTGGGGAATCCACCTTCCCTTGTCCCAGACAATCATCGACCCCGCTCCGTAATTCCCGGCAGGAATCACTCCCTCGAAATCGGCATATTCGATCGGGTGATCCTCCGTTTGCACGGCGAGGCGCTTGTCGGCGGGATCGGGCGAGGGGCCCTTGGGCACGGCGAACGAAAGGAGGACCCCGTCCAGTTCGAGGCGGAGGTCCCAGTGGAGGTTACGCGCGGCGTGCTGGTGCACCACGAACAGCCCGCCCAGTTCCGGCGAGACGACGCCGGCGGGTTCCGGCGTGCTGCCGGCGGTGCGTTTGGCCCGGTACTTCTCGAGGTCACGGGGCATCAGCGGACGTGAGGGCGTGAGGACGTGAGGACGTGAGGGGGCCGGGTTGACGGACGGCCCACTTGGTGCCTACTTGTTTTCATGCCTGCAAGATCCATTGGCTCCGCCACGATTTCGTTCGGGCTGGTCTCGGTTCCGGTGAGCCTGTTTTCCACCGCCGAGTCATCCGCCAGCGTGTCATTCAACATGCTGGACAAGAAGACCGGCACCCGCCTCAAGCAGCAATATGTGGTGCCCACCGACAGCAACCGCGTGGTGGAGAAGGACGAGATCGCCAAGGGCTACGAGTTCTCCAAGGGACAATACGTCGTCTTCTCCCCGGAGGAGCTGAAGGCGCTCGACGAGAAGGCCACCAACTCCATTGATATCGCTGAGTTCGTGCCGCTCGACAAGATCGACCGGGTCTACCTCGACAAGGCCTACTTCCTGGGCCCCGACAAGGGCGGTGAGCGCGCGTATCATCTCCTGGCGAAGGCGCTCCAGGAGACCGGGCGCGCGGCGCTGGGACAGTATGCCGCCCGCGGCAAGCAGAACCTGGTGCTGGTACGCCCGACCGCCGACGGCGTGCTGGTCATGGAGCAACTGCACTACGCCGACGAACTCAAGAAGGCGTCAGAAGTGCCGCTCCCCGAGACCACGGTGAAGGACACCGAGCTCAAGCTCGCCATGCAGCTCATCGAGCAGACCGCCACCGACGAGTTCCACCCCGAGAAGTATCACGACCAGGTGCGCGACCGTGTACTGCAGGCCATCCAGGCCAAGGTGGAGGGGCAGGAAATTACCTCGGAGCCCGCAGAACGAGCGCCGACCAAGATCATCGACCTGATGGAAGCGCTGAAGGCGAGCCTGGCAAAGGGTGGAAGCCAGGACGACGCTGCCGAGGCCACCAAGCCGGCGAAGAAGAAGGCGCGAAAGGCGTCGTAGCCGGGCTAGAGGCCCAGCTCATCAAGAAACTGTGCCCCGCCCGTGGGCACACCCTGCCGTTCCCGCACCCGCGTCAGCACCAGGCGATCCTCGGCGCGCGTCATCCCCACGTAGAGCAGGCGGCGCGCTTCCTCCATCGCGCCCTTCGAGATCTGCTTGCCCGGCCGGATCCCCGGCATTTCTGCATCCTCGACGCCCACGATGTAGACGCGCTTGAACTCGAGCCCCTTCGTGGCATGCAGGGTGAGCAGGTTTACCCGGCCATGATCGGTCTCGACGCCATCCGACCGTGACAGAGCCACGCGCTCCAGCAGCTCGCGCAACTGCAGCTCGAGCGTGGTGCCGGTGAGCGCATCGAGGATGCGCCCGAGCCGCTCCATCGCCGCCGGATAGCGGTCGAGCGCGGTCTTCTCGGCGCGGATCTGCAGCATCTTGTCCCGTCCGCCCAGTCGCTCGATCACTTCATCGTGTGTCGGCGCACCGGCGGCACCGGGCCGCTCACGCTCCACCGCGTACTCGTCGAGGCAGTTGCTGTAGCGGCCCAGCGCCCACGCACGGGTGAGCTTGAGCAGTAGTGCCGCCTCGTCGGAGAGTGTGGCCCAGTCGCCGAGCGCCAGGGCGAGCCCGAGCCAGTCGAGCAGGTTGACCAGTGCCGTCTTCCGTCCGCGGGCCAGCTTGTCGTCCTCGAGACGGAGAAACACCAGCGCCAGCGCACGGGCGTCGTCGAGCGCGTGATGCGCCTCGCGCAAGGGCACCCCGAACGCCTCTGCCAGGTCGGACAGGCGCCGGCTGCCGGGGTGAAGATCGCGCGCCAGCGGCAGGGTGTCGTACACCGGGATCTCCATCGCACCGCCGAGCGGGGCCGCCATGCGCCGCAGGATGGGGAAGTCGAACCAGTGGCCGTTGTGGGCCACCAGCACGTCGTTGCCTACGAAGGCCCGGAACGCCGGCCACACGTCCTCGAAGTACGGCGCATCAGCCAGCATGTCCACCGTGTAGCCGTGAACCTCAGACGCCTTCGGCGCGATCGGCACGCGCGGCTTGACCAGCGACCGGAACTCCTCCACGATCGCGCCGTGCCGCACCCGCACCCCGGCGATCTCGACGATCTCGCAGCCATCAAGGTTCTTGTCGGTGGTCTCGAGGTCGAACGCCACGAAGTCACGGAAGGCATCCGGCACCTCCCGGCTGTGCGCCAGTTGCAGTGCCTTGAAGGTCGCGAGACCCGGACCCAGGTGACCCATCGTGCCCGGATCGAGCACCAGGTCGTCCGATGCCACCGCGACATCGGCGTCGAGAATTCCGACGCTCGTGACCCCGCCGCCGCGCAGCATGCCCGCGAGCGCGATCTCCACCCCGCCCAGCCGCGTGAGCCATACCCGGCGGCGCCCGTGCATCGCCGTCGCGAGCCTGGCCGCGAGATCGCACACACCGGCGTCGGCCGCGGGATCACTCAGTTCCTCATGCCGCTCCTCGAGCAGCGTGCGATACTCCCCCACCCGCTGGGCCAGGAGTTCATCGACGAGCCCGTTGATGGTGGTGTGCTTCCGGCCGAGCGCGTGCAGGTTGTCGAGCGCCAGCTGGAAGCGCCGGAGCTTCTTGATCTCCGGGTCCTCCCGCTGCCCCTTTCGGGCCGTGCGGCGGAGCCAGTCCAGGAAGTCGGCGTGGGCCGTCTCCGCCTCGGTGCGGATCCGCTGGTAGAGCGTCTCGGGCAGCACAACCCTGGCGAACGATTCCTCGGGGACGGGATCCCCGGGCGCCGCAATGACCCGCAGGGCCGCGACGAGATACTGCACCACCGGGTCGTCCTGCAGCGCGCGCCCCGCGGCCAGCCGGCAGGGCACACCCGCCTGCAGCAGCATTCCCTCGATGCGCGACCCCACCTCATGCAGCCGGTACAGCACGCCATACTCGCCCCACGGCAGCCCGGACTCGCGCCGGTCGCGGACGATGTCCTCCAGGATCCATGCCGTCTCCGCGTCGTCCTCGTCTAAGACCTTCACCTCGACACCCTGCGCTGATTCGCGAGTGGCCCGCAGCGTCTTCTTGAAGAGCGTGGGGTTGTCCCGCAGCAACCGTCGCGCCGTCTCGAAGATGCCGCGCGCGTTACGATGGTTCTCCTCCAGGACGATGACCGACTTGATGGCGAAGTCGCCCACAAGCGTCTCCAGCACCTTTGGCACGGCACCGGTCCAGGAGAAGATCGACTGCTCGTCATCGCCCACAGCGAAGAGGTTCTGGTGGCCCTCGGCCAAGGCCTTGATCACCTCGTATTGCACCGGGTTCAGGTCCTGGCACTCGTCCACCAGCACCGCATCCCACCGGCCGGCCACTGCTTCCTTCAGGTCGGGAAGCTTCAGCAGCTCGGCGGCGCGCAACACGAGGTCGTCATAGTCGAGCAGGTTGCGCCTGGCGAGCCATGCCTTGTAGTCGGCCAGCAACTGGACGCTGTTCGGGTGCAATTCGGCGCCGGCAAGGCGGTGCCGGCTGAAGTCATTGAGGCGCGTCGACGCCCACTTGTACACGCCGAGTCGTCGGAGCAGCTGCACCTGGTAAGCCTCGTCGGCGATGCCGAAACCACGGGGGACACCAATCCGCTCACCATGCTCCCGCAGCAGGATGACGCAAAGCGAATGGATCGTACCGGCGGTCATGTCGTCCGCGCGCTCCCCGACTGCGCCGCGCAGGCGGCCGGAAATCTCCCCGGCCGCGCGATTGGTGAAGGTGACGGCACAGATGCGTGCCGGGGGGATGCCCTGGACGTCGGCGAAGTGCCGGATCCGCTCGATGAGGCAGAAGGTCTTGCCCGCGCCCGGGCCGGCCAGCACGAGGACCGGCCCCGCGGGTGCTTCGATGGCAGCGCGCTGGCTTGAACTCGGGGTGAAGGAAGTGGATGTCATCCTGAGCGAAGCGAAGGATCTACTGGCAGGCGTTGGGATGTGTCATGCCTGGAAGGTAGCGCCAACCTGTGCCATCCACTGGCGCATTGTATCGCACAGCTCATCCAGGATCTGCGCATCGGTGCGCCCGGAGCGCTTGAGCACGTGGAACGAGTGATCCGCCCCGTCCACCTCGTGCAGCGTGGCCCCGGGGCCGAGGTCGGCGCAGATGCTCCGCATGCGGCCCAGTTCCGCCAGGTCATCGCGGGTGCCCTGCAGGAAGAGCATCGGGATCGGCACCTGGTACAGGTGCGTGGAACGCATCACGTCAGGCTTCTTCGGCGCGTGCAAGGGAAAACCGAGGAACGCGAGCCCAAGCACGCCCGGCAGGGGCTCCCGGCTCGCGAGCTCCGACGTCATCCGCCCACCGAAGGACTTCCCCCCAGCGAAGAGCGGCAACCCGGGCAACTCCGCTGCGGCCACGCCGATCGCCGCCCGCACTGTCTCCATCGCGACCGTCGGCGTATCGGGCCTTCCGCGACGCTGTTCCATGTAGGGGAACTGGTACCGCAGTGTCGCGACCTGCCGCGCCGCGAGTCCCGACGCCATCGCGTCCAGGAAGGCATGCCGCATCCCCGCGCCGGCGCCATGCGCCATCACGTAGCATGCGCCCGCGCCATCGGGAACGACGAGGATGCCCGACACAGAGCACTCCTCCAGCGGGATAGTGATGTCGATTGTCCGCATGCGGAAAACTAGCGCGACGTACGGCGAGGGGGGCCCCGCGGGCCGAACGGCATGCGATCCTTCGCTGCGCTCAGGATGACTTGTGCACACCCACACGCCTACCGCCTACCGCCTACCGCCTACCGCCTACCCGCCTACCCGCCCACCCGCCTTACATTTCCCCCATGCGCATCCACGTCGGCACCAGCGGCTATTCCTTTCCCGAATGGAAGGGTTCCTTCTACCCCAAGGGTCTTCCCGCCGCCGGGATGCTCCCCTACTACGCCGAGCGCTTCCCCACCGTCGAGGTCAACAACACCTTCTACCGACTCCCCCGGGAATCGGTGGTGCTGGACTGGGCGGCGGCCGTGCCCGACACGTTCACCTTCAGCATCAAGGCGTCACAGCGCATTACGCACCACGCGCGACTCAAGGACACCGAGGAGCTGATGACCTATCTCCTCCGCGTCTGTACCGCACTTGGGCCCAAGCGCGGACCAACCCTCTTCCAGCTGCCACCCAACATGAAGCTGGACCAGGCACGCCTCGCAGCCTTCCTGCCACTCATTCCGAAGCGCTGGAAAGCCGCAATCGAGTTCCGTCACGCTACCTGGTTCACCGATGACGTGTACGCGCTCCTGCGTCAGCACGAGGTGGCGCTCGTCACCGCCGAGAGCGAGGACACTGACGCCGTGGTCGCGGTCACCGCGCCATATGGCTACCTCCGGCTGCACCGGCCAGCCTATGCGCCGGTCGAGCTCGATGCATGGGCAGTGAAGATCGCAGCCCAGCCGTGGGACGAAGCCTGGGTCTACTTCAAGCACGACAATGACACGGCAGGCCCCGAGCTCGCCGCGGCATTTGCATCGCGATTCGGCTGACCCGTCATGATATCCCTCCGCGTTGCCGCGCCGGCCGACGCTGCACTCCTGGCCGCGCTGGCCCGTCGCACTTTTCACGATGCCTACGCGAGGTCGGACCCCCCTCCCACCAACCTGCAGGTTCACATGGACCGGCACTTTGGCGAGCAGCAGCAGGCCGCTGAGCTCGTCGATGCCGGAATGACGACCCTGATGGTGGAGGACGATGGTATCGCCATTGGCTACGCACTCCTCACCATGGGCGACGCGCCGGAATGTGTCGTGGGAGCGGCGCCGATCCAGATCCGCCGCTTCTACCTCGAGCAGGCATGGACAGCGCGGGGGGTGGCGCAGCAACTCATGGCGGCCACGGAGGTCGAAGCGCGGCGGCGCGGGGGGCAGACTTTCTGGCTGGTGGCATGGAGCAGGAACTACCGCGCCCTGGCGTTCTACCGGAAGTGCGGCTTCGCGGTGGTCGGCACCATGCCATACTACTTTGGCAACACAGTGGAGATCGACACGGTGATGGCGCGCGCTATTTCACCGTAACCTCGGTCTTCGCCCTCACCGCCGTTCCCCTCACTTCGGCGGTCAGCACCTGCACGCCCCGCTTGCTCCCCAGTCGCCACTTTGCCGTCACGGAACCATCCGGCGCCGGCATCGCGCGAGCGGGGGCCAATGACCCGGACGTCGCTGACAGGGTCACCTGCCGGTCGGTCACCCGGTTGCCGTGCACGTCGGTGATGACCAGCCGGACTGATCGCGACAGCGGCCTTCCCGCCGTCCCGATCATCGGTGGTGACACGAACTCGATGTTGGCCGGCGTGCCGGGTGCGGCCAGCACGGTCGCGGTAAGCGGCGGCAGCGCCCCTGAGCGTATCACCACTTGCTGCCGCCCCGCCTTCGTGCCGAGGGTCCAGCGGAACGAGGCTAGGCCCAGCGAATCGGTCGTGGCCACGCTGTCGGCCAGCGTGCCGGCCAGTACCGACGCCACGACGCTCGCCCCCGGCACGGCATTCCCCACGTCATCGCGCACTTTCACCGAGATTGCCTTCCGCAGCGCCTCGCCCGCGATGCCTTTCTGCGCGTTGCCGTCGCCGCCCAGCAGCAAGGCCGGTGCGCCCGCGACTCCCGCTGCGATGACCGGCGCCACCGGCACGTTGCGTCCGCTCCCCACCCGCACCCGCGCCCGCTGCATTCCCGCGCGCCGCGCCAGCAGCCACGAGGCATGCGACTCACCCATCGAGTCGGTGCGTGACTCTACCGTGGTGATGGTACCGCTGTCGAGCGCCACCCAGGTGATCGGTACGCCCGGCAGCAGCCGCCCTGACGAGTCGGTGAGCTGCACCGCCACCTGAAGCGGGGTCGCGGCGCCGGCAACACCGCTCCACGGATATCCCACCGGGGTGACGCGGGTGTTGGCCGCGGTGGGCTCCGCCTCCGCCACCAGCACCGCCGCACTGTCGAGTTCGGCGCATGACGCCGACAGTCGCTGCTGCCCCGGCACGGGGCCCAGCGTCCAGTTGCTCACGGCGATCCCCTCGGCGTTCGTCGTCGCGTACGCCGGATCGGCAGTACCGCTGCGCTCGGCGACGAAATGAACACTGACGCCGGCCATCGGCCGCCCGCGCCGCGACTCCAGCAGCACCCGCACCGGCTTGGCGAGGCGCGTTCCCGCATCCGCCGACTGCGAGTTGCCATCGAGCGACAGCAGCCGACCTGGAACCGGCGACACCGATGCATGCACGGTGGCGAGCACGCCAGCGTGCATCACGGTCACGTCCGCTGCGCCGGCCCCGACGCCGGTTACCACGCCCGAATCGTTTACGACGATGACCGCCGTGTCCGACGAAAGCCACGTCACCGGCACCGCCGGCGCTACGTGGCCCCGCGCGTCCAGCGCCCGGGATACGATCCGGCGGCGGTAGCCTTCACCGATCGTCACCGTAGAGTCGACGATCTCGAGCCGGGCCATCCGCGGCGCCACCACCAGCCGCGATCGGCCCGACTTCTCGCCTACGTGCGCCACGATGTAGGTCGAGCCCGGCGCCTGCGCCACGGCGACCCCCGAGCTGTCCACCGTGGCGACGTGAGGATTCTCGCTGGTCCAGGTCAGTGAAGTACCGATGAGTGCCGTACCGCGCTGGTCGGTGATCGAGGCGGCGAGCCGCACCGTGTCACCGAGTGATTCGAGGGTATCATGCGCGGGCGTGACACCCACCCAGTGGACACCGAAGTCCATCACGGTGCGACGCGTCGCCGAGGCGTCGCCGATGAGGCCGCATGAGTGGGCGGACGCGAGAATGGTGGCGAGGCCAGCGCCGAGGGACAGCGAGCCCGTTACCCAGCGGGTCGCATGAGCCGAGGAGGCCTGCAGCAGGTTGCGCGAGGCTGGGGGCACGGTGAGTCTGGTTGGGGACTCCCAGAACCACTGCACGTGGCGAACCGCGCCGCTCGCAAAAGTC